>JBFEYJ010000086.1:0-11498 GCA_041562215.1 Thiohalomonadaceae bacterium
CGCCTTGACCTCTTCGTACAACGCCTCGGGCGTAGAGGCATTGACCGTGGTCAGTGGCAACAGGATCCGGCTGGCCGTGCGCGACCAGAGGCAGGCCCGGTAGGCGGTCTCAAGGTCACCCTCGAAGGCGACCCCGGCATTGGCCGGAACAACCTTCTGCGCGCCGAGGCGATGCAGCTCGGCGGCGATCAGTTGGGGCATGCCGCGGGCGGCTGTCGCGTAGAATTTCATTGTTGGACCGACTCAGTCAAACCGTTTAGTAGTGCGGCGGAGGGGTCTCTTCCGCGCGTGATGCAACGGCCGAGGGGGTAAGCTCCTTGAGCAGCGACATGAGATAGTCGATTTGTCTGCTCAACTCCTCGATGCGTTTTTGCTGCGCCAGGGTGGTGCGGGTGAGCTCTTCCAGCGCCGCATCCTGATAGGCGATGCGGATCTCAAGGTCTTCGAGGCGTGATTCCATGGGGATATACGGTACGGGAAATTCGGGAGTGGAATTATATCACGCCTTACCGGCACAAAAACGACTAGCGGTGCTGGGGCACTCAGAGTGGTGTAGACTCTGAAGCGGAAAACGTCAGCGGATGTTTCACCCTCATGTCTTCCCGGTGTGTGGTTCGCGGTCCTTTCAGGGGGTATACCACGCTGGATTAGTCGAATTTGTAGTGCTTGCGAACCGCCTTGCTGATTGACCAGCGACAGCTCATGCCGGCTGGGAAGGTCACCAGATCGCCGGCACCGAAACAGACGGTATCGCCGCCATCAGGAGTCACTTCAACCTCACCCTCGAGTAGATAGCAGGTCTCTGAGGCATCGTAGGTCCATGGAAATTCAGAGGGCTCCTTTTCCCAAATGGGCCAGTCGAATACACCCATGGATTGCAGTTGTTCCTTTTCCGCCTGACGCTCTATCCGGATCGTTTCCACCTGCCGGCTCCTGATAATGTTGAGATAAAGGATGATAACCAATGCGATGGGGGAAGCCTATCGCGCAGAAGTAAATAGTTGAAAAGAGCCACAGGAGAGGCCATAGCTTCTGGATAGACTTGGCCGTGGATACCCTCGAAGGGAGGGAGCGAGCGTATGTCAAACAAGCGTTCAGGGCTGACAGCCGCCCTCCGGCAATGGTTGGAGGCCCAGCAAGGGCTGGGGCTTATTCTGTTCGTCTGGCTGGTATTTCTGAGCCTGTTGGGCGGGATCGTCCTGGTGTTGAGCGGGGTGATGTTGTTGAGCCCGTGGCTGTTTCTGGGCGGTTTGATCAGTCTGCGGTTTTTTGTCTATTCCGCTGATGTCGGGAGTGACATACTGAGTCGGCTTTTTTTCGACGGCTAGCGGTATGGCTCAATCGCTTGCCCCCACATTTATCGAGCGCCTGGCACTCCGGGTGACGCACGGGCTGGCTGGTCTATTTCGCCTTGCTCAGCCTGTGTGGCGGTTTCTCTCTGCAGGCGCTGTACGAGGAAATCGGTCACACGACAGGCTAGCCGGTTGAGACCTGTTCCATCTCCTCACTGAGCTCCAGCCAGCGCTCTTCGGTCTCGGCCAGTGCTTGATCAAGTTTTCTTTTTTCCTGCAGCAGCCCCTTGAGTTCGTCCTTTTTCGCTTCGCTATAGATTTCCGGATCGGCCAGTTGCCGTTCCAGCTCTCCCTTTTTCTCCTGCAGTGTATCGAGTTTGTTCTCCAGGGACGTGAGTTCCTTGCGTAGCGGTTGCCGGCGCAGACGCTGTTCGGCCTCGAGCCGTTTGCGTTCCTTGCGTGCCGCGGCACTGTTCTCTCCGGTACCGGTTTCGCGGGTGCTCTCTTCGCGTTGCTGCTCGCCCAGCCAGCGGCGGTAGTCCTCCAGATCACCGTCGAATTCACTCACCCGGCCGCTGTCGACCAGCAGCAGGTTGTCGGTGACGCTGCGCAGCAGGTGGCGGTCGTGGGAGACCACGACCAGCGCGCCTTCATACTCCTGAAGCGCCATGGCGAGGGCGTGGCGCATTTCGAGATCCAGGTGGTTGGTCGGTTCGTCCAGCAGCAGCAGGTTGGGGCGCTGGTACACCAGCATCGCCAGCACCAGGCGCGCTTTCTCCCCGCCGGAGAACGGGGCGACTGGGCTGAGCGCCATATCGTTATTGAAACCGAAGCCGCCGATGTAGTCTCGCAGCTCCTGTTCGCTTGCCTTGGGGTCGAGGCGCTGAAGGTGCTGCACCGGGCTGGCCTGCGGATCGAGCACCTCAAGCTGATGCTGGGCGAAGTAGCCGATGCGTAGATCCTGCGCCGGGGTTAGTTCTCCGGCAAGCGGTGCAAGCTCACCGGCGATGAGCTTGATCAACGTCGACTTGCCGGCGCCATTGTGGCCGAGCAGGCCGATGCGATCGCCCGGCTGAAGTATCAGTTTTACCCCCTCGATGATTGGCGTATCACCGTAGCCGGCGGCGACCCGATCAAGACCGAGTAGCGGCGTTGGCAGTTTGTGGGGCTGGCGGAAACTGAAGTGGAAAGGTGAGTCGACATGCGCTGCAGAGATACGCTCCATCCGCTCCAGCGCCTTGATCCGGCTCTGTGCCTGGCGTGCCTTGGTGGCCTGGGCACGGAAGCGATCGACGAAGGACTGGATGTGGCGGATCTCGCGCTGCTGTTTTTCGTAGGCCGACTGCTGGTTGGCCAGACGTTCGGCACGCATGCGCTCGAAATCACTGTAGTTACCGGTGTAGAGGGTGATGGCCTGTTGCTCGACGTGGGCGATGTGATCGGTGATGTCGTCGAGAAAATCCCGGTCGTGGGAGATCAGCAGCAGGGTGCCGCGATACTGTTTGAGCCACTCTTGCAGCCACATTACCGCATCGAGATCCAGGTGGTTGGTCGGCTCGTCGAGCAGCAACAGATCAGAGCGGCACATCAAGGCCTGGGCCAGGTTGAGACGCATGCGCCAACCGCCGGAGAAAGCGGTGACCGGTTGCTCCTCCTGTTCGTTGCGAAAGCCCAAACCGTGCATCAGGCGGGCGGCGCGGGCGCGGGCGGTGTAGCCGCCGATGGCATCGAGACGGGCGTGCAGTTCCCCCTGTCGTTGTCCGTCATCCGCCGCTTCGGCCCCGAGAAGTTCCTGTTCCAGCTGGCGCAGTTCGGTATCGCCGTCCATCACATAATCAATGGCGGCGACATTCACCGCCGGGGTCTCCTGCGCCACATGGGCGATGACCAGGTTGGGCGGCAGCGAGACATCACCGCTGTCGGCATGCAACTGGCCGCGCAGCAGGGCGAACAGGCTCGACTTGCCGCAGCCATTGGCTCCGGTCAGGCCTACCTTCTGCCCGGCATGGATGGTAAAGGTGACGTGCTCGAACAGCAGGCGGGCACCGCGGCGCAGGGAAAGATCAGAGAAGTTCAGCATGGCGGTGGAGTGTAACAGCGGCGCGTTACTGCGCCAATGTGAAAAAAGTTAATGGCCACGGAATCCACAGAAAAACACGGAATTGAAAAACCGGGGCAACGAGATGCCGCTCGATTTCACACCGGAGGTTAATGTCGGGCATCCGGAGCGGGATACCTGATGAGCAAATGGGGGACTGAAAACACTCCAGGCCATCCCACATGACGCCACGGACCCCTGATAACAACGAGATTTTGATTGATTCTCCCGTGTTATTCAGCGGATTCCGTGGCCAATCAGTCAGTTAGCAGCAACTTCCGCAACAGGTGCCGCCGGGCTTGACCGCCTCGATGGTGGCGGAGACGACGTAGTCTTCGACGCCGCTGCCGGGAGCCCAGTCACGGATGAACTCGCGCGATTCGTCTTTTGGAGCGATGCGCACCTGCGTGAAGCCGGCTTCGGTGATCATCGCTTGCAGATCCTCGATGAGCGAGGCGTTGCCCATGCATCCGGCGATGAGCTGTTCGTCGTTGCGCATCTCTTCCGGCAGTTCGGTGCTGGCAACCACATCGGAGATGGCGAGGCGCCCACCGGCTTTGAGTACGCGGAAGGCTTCGCGGAACACCTGGGGTTTGTCTGGTGAGAGGTTGATAACACAGTTGGAGATGATCACATCGACCGTGTCGTCGGCCACGGGAAGATGCTCGATCTCGCCGAGACGGAATTCGACATTAGTGAATTTCCCTTTGGCGGCGTTGTTGCGCGCCTTGCTCAGCATGTCAGGGGTCATGTCGATACCGATGACGTGCCCTGTGGTGCCGACCTCGCGGGCGGCGAGAAAGCAGTCGAAGCCTCCACCGGCGCCGAGATCCACGACCACTTCGCCCGACTTGAGCGCAGCGATCGCTTTGGGATTGCCGCAGCCCAGGCCCATGTCGGCGCCACTGGGGACAGCGGCCAGTTCGTCGGCACTGTAGCCGAGGCGGGTAGAGATCAGGGTGTTAATCGCAGCATCGTCAGAGACACCACAGCAGCTGGACTCCACACCGCAACCGCCACCGCTGTTATCCGCCTGTGCAACCTTGGCATAGGCGCTTCGAACGTTCTGGCGATGGCTATCGTGTTCATGTTGCTTACTCATGATCTACTCCTTAAGTGAGTGAAATATGCACCGCAGAGGCAAAATACATGAATCTATATGTCTCTGTGGTGAGTAAATGTTTACTTTCCGGCGATGAAAGCGGCAAGTTCTTCCAGTGTTGCCGGTTCGACCCAACACTCGACATTCTTGCCCCGCCGCTGCATCTGCACCAGGCCGGCGCGGTTGAGCTCCTTGAGATGGTGCGAGAGGGTCGAAGGGGCAATGTCCAGGCCTTCACCCAGCTCGCCGACATTGTGACGCAGGGCTTCGTCGGGAGTGCAGGCGGTACCGGGCGCACAGCAGGTGGTCAGGCGGTGAAACAGCGCCAGACGATGGGGGTTGGAGAGCGCCTTGAACATCTGTGCGCGTTGTCCGATTTCAGTTCTATAATTCGACATGTTTCGAAATATAGTTCAGGTAGAGAAAGCGGGCAAGATTTTTTAATGACAAAAAAAGGGGAAAGGCGGGCAGTCTGTCTCCGCGATCACTTCTCACCAGGCGCCGAGTATCCTGCGCAGGGCAGGCTGGTCAGAGCTCCGGTTTCCAGGTGTAGTGCGGTTAGCGTCCCCCCCCAAAGACAGCCGGTATCGATAGCATGGACGTTATCCGCTTGGTGCAGTCCGAGGGTTGACCAGTGGCCGAAGACGATGGGGGTGTTACGGCTTTTTCGATCCGGTAGCCGAAACCAGGCTTGGTATTTTCCCTCCTGTCGGCCGTTCGGACTGCCCTTGTGCTTGAAGTCGAGCTCGCCATCAGTGGTACAAAAGCGCAGGCGGGTGAGGCAGTTGACGATAAAACGCAGTCGATCCCAGCCGCTGAGGTGTGGTGACCAGTGCGCGGGTTTATTGCCGTACATATGGCTGAGAAACTCGGAGAATTTCTCGCTGCGCAGCACGGCTTCGACCTCCGCCGCGCATGAGAGCGCCAGTTCCAGGTCCCATTGTGGCGGTAGACCGGCGTGAACCATTGCCATCCCGATCCTGGCGTCATAGTGCATCAGCGGCTGGACCCGAAGCCACTGGAGCAACTCATCGCCATCCGGGGCGGTGAATATCTCTTTCAGGCTGTCGTTGCTTTTGAAGTGGTGGTGGCGATGCTGCCAAAGCGCAAGAAGGTGCAGGTCATGGTTGCCGAGCACGGTGACAACCCGCTCTCCAAGCCCCTTGACTAAACGTAATACCTCGAGCGAACGGGGGCCGCGGTTGACTAGATCGCCGGTCAGCCAGAGGCGATCAACGGCGGGATCGAAGTCCAGTTTCTCCAGAAGACGCTGCAACTCGTCGTAGCAGCCCTGAATGTCACCGATGGCATAAGTGGCCATGTCACTTTCCGATGTGTCTGTAAACAGCGCTTATGGTACCAGTTTTGGTTGTGGACAGGTGAGCGCTTCAACAAGACGTGAAAGGAGCAGGCGGTGAGTCAGCATTTTTCACGCTTTCAGCTTTCCTGTTCTAGTGAAGCGTATGAGGCGCAGAGAGCGTGAATACCGGAATGATAGCGTCGAACTCCTCGCCGTCTTCGCTTCTCATTTGATAGCTCCCCTGCATGGTGCCGACGGGGGTGTCCAGTACGGTGCCGCTGGTGTAGCTGAAGTGATCGCCGGGAGCGATGTGGGGTTGCTCACCGACCACCCCTTCACCACGCACCTCCTGGGTCTTGCCGTCGCCATCGGTGATCACCCAGTGCCGCTGCAGCAGTTTTGCAGGGAGGTTGCCGTTGTTGCGTATTGTGATGGTGTAGGCGAACACGTAGCGGTTCTCCTCGGGAACGGACTGCTCCTCGAGGTAGTGGGTTTTGACGTCGATATCGATCTTGTATGGAGGGGAACTCATCGGTTTCTCCACGGTTACAGGCGGGCAGCGTAGCGGGCCGCACCGAGTAAGCCGCAATGAGGGTTAGTGATGACATGAACGGGAAAGCGCTGCATCAGCCTCGCCATCCTGCCCTTGTCGAAGAAGGCCTCCATGAAGGCTCCTTGCTGCAGCATAGGGAGCAGCTTGGGGGCAATGCCCCCGGCGATGTAGACACCTCCGCTGGGGAGGCAGGCAAGCGCCATGTCACCGGCAAAGGCGCCATAGAGACGGTTAAACAGTGTGACCGCCTCGACCGCCGTAGGGTGCCCGCCACTGACCGCATGTTCGCCAATGGCGGCAGCGGGGTCGGCAGCCGCCAGCAGCGCGTCCTCTTCCTGCCGCTTTCGGCTTAACAGAAAACGATAAATCGAGACCAGTCCCGGGCCCGAGATCAAGCGTTCGCAGGAGATGCGCTCTGACCCGGCATGCAGAAAATCGAGCAGCGCCCGCTGCAGGTCATCCTGCGGAGCGAAGGTCATGTGGCCTCCCTCCGAGGGGTAGCTGGTGACGTCATCTGCGTCCGGCATCACCAGGCAGACCCCGAGGCCGGTGCCGGCGCCGAGCACCAGTTGCGGTCCTCTGGCTTGCGCCGTTGCGCTGTGCAGGGGTGAGAGATCGCTGCCGGGTAGTGCGGCGAGACTGTAGCCGATGGCCTGAAAATCATTGAGCAGGGCGATGTTGGGGATCCCCAGTGAGACGGTCAGCTGTCGGGAGTCTACTTGCCAGGGCAGGTTTGTCAGCTGTGCCCGCTGTTCTGTGCCTTCGACGGCTACCGGACCGGCCACGGCGAAGCAGGCGCTGCGCGGGCGCGGCTGTTCGCTCTCTTCGAGGAAACGCAGGACCATTGTTTCGAGAGAGTCGAATGCCTGGCTGATGTAGCGCTGTTCGGCGATCACGCTGCCATCCGGGTGGCGCAGTGTCAGCAGGCTCTTGGTGCCGCCGACATCGGCGGCGAGGATTAGTGGCACAGCCGTTGGAGTGCTTTCGGGGTGTGGGGTCATTCGGTAGGCTCAGACTGTGTCTTCTTCATGGAGAAGATGGCCGGCCTCCCTGTCGAGGAACCACTCGAGGTGTTCCCGCTCCAGCAGTTCAACCGGCAGTGCTAACGCGCCACTACCGCCATGCAGGACATGGCGGACGATATCGGCTTTTTTGCCGCCACTGATCAACAGCAGAAGGTGGCGGGCATTATTGATGGCCGGCAGAGTGAGGCTCAGACGCCAGCTGTCGAGCTTTTCCACATAGCTTGCACCGAAGGGCCGTATCTTTTCCTGCAGGAGTGCACTGCCGGGGAACAGTGAGGCGATATGCCCGTCGGCACCCATACCGAGCAGCACCAGGTCAAAGCGGGGCAGCCGATTTTCCTGCGGAACTTTGTCCAGTGCCTTGAGGTAGTGCTCGACGGCGTCGTCCGGCTTGAGTTCTCCATGGATTCGGTGAACCGCACTGTCGGCAATGCCGAGCGGGGCGAACAGCGTTTCCCTGACCATGCGGTAATTGCTTTCGGGATGATCGGGTGTGACGCTCCGTTCATCGCCGAAATAAAATTCAATCCGCTGCAACACCTCTGTCGAAGTGTCGGGCATTGAGCTTAGGAGACGGTAGAGTTCGCGCGGGGTACTGCCTCCGGCCAGGGCAAGGTGAAACCGCTCCTGGGTTTCCAGCACCTCAGTGGCCAGTTGCAGGATACGCCGGGCGCACTGTTCGTAAAGGGTGTCCGGCTGTTCGAAGATGAAAATGTTGGCCACGTCGAGGGACTACACCCGATGACCAAGACGCCGGTATCGGCGTCCCTGACGAATCGTGTTAACTCTGGCGCCGGTGATGGTGGGCATCGTGTTGCACTCGCGGGTGATAGGAAAATAGACACTGGCCACGGTTTTCATGAGGGCTCGCTCAGTAGTAGTTGGTCATCGTTAGTGTGCCATCAACGCTACTTGGGGTCACGATGGGGCCGGCTCGAGAGCGGTATTAATGCGTATCAGCTTAGATGGCAGGGAAAAATTCTTCAACCATCCCTGTTCTGAGGTTGTCCAAGTGTCGCGACTAGTGTCTCAAGATCCAGCTGGGTTCACCCTCTTTGCTGAGTAGGCCGCGAACGATTAGCCACTCTTTGGCGTCCTCTGCATCCCGTTCGAACCAGGCGCAAGCGGAACCAAGGCGGAAGGTATAACCCCAAGCGTCCATGTCGGCCATGATCCGTTCACGACCGACCCCCGGGAGGTAGTCGCTGAGGGTGATCTCCATATAGTTGACTGCATTCTCTTCATCGTAATCGCCACCGGCATTGGTGTGCAGGTTAGTGCGACGGGATTCGTCCATGCAGATGAGGTGGCAGCTCTCATGCAAAGCGGAGTGCACCGGGGTATCACGTCGAACGAGCACCCGGCGACCGATGATCCCCGCCTCCGGCTCACCAAACCAGCTGCCTTCGATGGGGGCCTTATCGGCGACCAGCTCCAGGGTAAGACCGAAGCGGGCGAGCAGCTCGGAGAGTGCCTCCAGAGAGATGTCGTTACAGGTCAGAACTGTTGTTATTGTCATGGGTGGTGTCTCACTCTTTCCTGGCATTGGAAAGATCTGTAGCGCTCAGTTTATCGGCAAGCGAGGCAAATTCCTGCAGGCTTAGGGTCTCGGGACGGCGGCCGGGATCGATGCCAACTGACTCGATTATGGTGCTGTCGAGCAGTGGTTTGAGGTTATTGCGCAGGGTTTTGCGCCGCTGATTGAAGGCCTGCGCCACCAATCGTGAGAGTGCCTTTTCATTCTGGACCGTTACCGGTTTTTCGCTGTAGGGAGTGAGTCGCACAATCGCTGAGTCGACCTTGGGAGATGGGGTGAAGGCGCCGGGCGGGACATTAAACAGTTTTTCAACCTGGCAATGGTACTGCACCATCACGCTGAGCCGACCGTAGTCCTTACCGCCTGGTGTGGCGGCAAGGCGTTCCACCACCTCCTTTTGCAGCATGAAGTGCATGTCCCGGATACACTCAGCCTGTTCGATAAGGTGAAAGATGAGCGGGGTGGAGATGTTGTAGGGCAGGTTGCCCACCACTCGCAGTCGCTCCCCTTCTGTCGCGAGCGCGCAGAAGTCGAATTTGAGGGCGTCTGTCTGGTGAATCTGCAGCTTCCCGCTTGCCCCGAACTGGTACTCCAGTTTCGGAATGAGGTCGCGATCGAGCTCCACCACATCGAGTCTGTCGATCGTTTCCAGCAACGGTGCGGTCAGCGCACCGAGGCCCGGACCTATCTCCACCAGGCGATCACCCGGTTGGGGATGGATAGCCGCAATGATGCCGCGGATGATGTTCTGATCATGGAGGAAGTTCTGGCCGAAGCGTTTCTTGGCTTTGTGATGCGTCAAAGGCTTATCCCATCATTTCAATAATATTTCAGTGCGCGAAACCTCGGCACAGCAAATTATATCCCTGCGTCCACCAACAACACCACAAATGACATACTGGAAACAAGGTTATCGCTTTGCGGGTATTACCCGCTTATTCGCTTCCATACCCTGCTGTTCGATTATCGAGTGATATTTAGCTAACTCGTTGATTGTTCATGGTTATCCGGTTCCGGCACGGTGATTGCTCTAGCCAGCATATAACGATAGAGCGAATAACTGCCGAGCGGAGGAAATTTGATGGCTGAGAATGAGAGCGTCTTTTCGGAACTGGAGAAGCGGCTGGGGGTTTCCCGCAGGACCTTTCTGAAATTTTGCAGCGGCGTGGCTGCATCCCTGGGGCTGCCGAGCGGCGCGGCGATGGCGATGGCTGAAGCGGTGGCCGATCCGAAGAAGCGCCCGCCGGTGATCTGGCTCCACGGCCAGGAGTGCACCGGCCCGACGGAAGCACTATTGCGATCCGAACAGCCCAGTCTGGAACATCTCATTCTCGACCTCATCTCATTGGATTACCACCAGACCCTCGATACCGGCGCCGGTCACCAGGTTGAGGATATAAAGAAGCAGGCAATGGAAGCCAACAAGGGCAAGTACCTGCTGGTTGTCGAGGGGGCGATTCCGGTCAAGGACGACGGCATCTACTGCAAGATCGCCGGGGAAACGATGCTCGACCTCACTCATGAAGCCGCCGAGCATGCAGCGGCCATTGTCGCCTATGGCTCCTGTGCCAGCTGGGGCGGGGTGCAGTCGGCCTCGCCCAATCCCACCGGTGCCCAGGGCGCACCGCAGGTGCTCAAGGGCAAGACCGTGGTCACCATCCCCGGTTGCCCGCCCAACCCGGCCAACTTCATCGGTACCGTGCTTTACTTCGTCACCTACGGCAGCCTGCCGCCCATCGACGAGAAGGGTCGACCCAAGTGGGCCTATGGTCGCCTGATTCACGAGAACTGCTACCGCCGTCCCCACTTCGATGCCGGTCGCTTCGCCAACCAGTTCGGCGACGAGGGTCATCGCAAGGGCTACTGCCTCTACAAGCTCGGCTGTAAGGGACCGGAGACCTATAACAACTGTCCCAGCCTGGAGTACAACAACATCGGCGGCGGGGTCTGGCCGGTGGGCGTCGGCCACCCCTGCTTCGGCTGCTCCGAGGAGGGCGTTGGTTTTAATAAGGCGCTGTTCAGCCTCTCCGATGTGACGACGCATACCCCACCTAATATGTTCCCCGAGATTGCGGATCGCGAACAGAGCAGCGGCATCTCGACTGGTGCCGCCGCACTGGCCGGGGCCGCCGTCGGGGTGGTGGTGGGCGCTGCGGCGATGGGGGCGAAGAGGCTCGACGAGAAAGAGAGCGATCAGAAGTGAGGGGGGCGAGATGAAGCGTAGAGACTTTCTGAAGGCCACCCTCGGGGGAACCGCCGCTGCCGCCTGCAGCGGGGTTGCCGAGGCAAGGCCTAATCTGGAGCCGGCGGACAATGCTGTCGGCATGTTGTTCGATTCCACCCTCTGCATCGGCTGCAAGGCGTGCGTCGCCAAGTGCAAGGAGGTGAACGAGATGCCGCCGGTGATCGACGGCGACGCCACCACCTGGGACTCGGCCCGCGATCTCTCAGGTGACACCCTTAACGTCATCAAGGTCTACCGCGACGGTGAGGCCGAGGTGAAGGACCGGGAGGAGAACGGTTTCTGTTTTGAGAAGCGCAGCTGCATGCATTGTGTTGATCCGGGCTGTGTCTCGGTCTGCCCCTGCACC
>JBFEYJ010000087.1:0-11226 GCA_041562215.1 Thiohalomonadaceae bacterium
CACCCTGGACGCATCACTGTCAGTACCCGTTTTCCTCTCGGCCTGTTTTATGCCTGGAGCCATGTACATCTGGCCATGCCATGTCTGGTCTACCCCCAACCCGCCAGTCAGCGCGGCCTGCCCCCTGAACTGCTCAATCAGCAGGGAGAGACAGGCGATCAAGGGATCGGTCACGACGATTTCGCTGCCCTCCGCAGCTATCACCCCGGAGACTCGTTACGCCATGTACACTGGAAATCGGTGGCACGCGAGCAGGGGCTTCTCACCAAACAGTTCGGCGGCGCACGGACCGGTGCCTTGTGGTTACGATGGGAGCAAACCCCCAACCTGCCACGGGAGGAGCGGTTATCGTTACTTACCCGTTGGGTAATCGAAGCCGATAAGCTGGATCTGGCCTACGGCCTAGCACTCCCGGACAGCGAATTCTCACCGGCACAGGGAGAGGCGCATCGCCGCCGCTGTCTCAAGGCCCTAGCTCTTTATGGCCAACCTCAAGCAGAATCATGAGCCGCTACTTCGATACATTCCCACCATCATCTGTTGGCCGCTTCTGGCTGGTCGGCGCACTGCTTCTGGTATTGCTACCCCATCTATGGCGTTTCCCCCTATGGTTGAGCACCGGCTGTATTGCCCTGATTGCATGGCGACTGCTACACGAGCTGCGAGGCTGGTCGTTGCCGGGTCGCGGGGTACGCTGGTTACTTACGCTTCTCGGTATCGGCTCTGTGGTCCTGGTCTTTCACTCGATCATCGGACGCGATGCAGGGGTTGCTCTGCTCGCTGTGATGCTCTGCCTCAAGCTTATCGAGATCCATACCCAGCGTGATGCAATGATTGCCCTGTTTATCGGCTACTTCCTCGTGATCAGCGGTTTTCTGTTTAGCCAGTCCCTGTTCATGGGCACGTACCTGTTCGCCGTGGTGCTGGTATTGACCGCTGCGCTCACCGCACTTAACCACCACGGGGTTGGAGTTGCACAACACCGGCTTTACCTGCGCACGGGAGGTGCATTGTTATTACAGGCGCTGCCGCTGATGGTCATCATGTTCATACTATTTCCCCGTCTCTCCGCGCCGCTCTGGAGCATGCCCAAAGAGTCAAACCGCGCCATCACCGGTCTCAGCAATTCGATCAGCATGGGCTCCATCTCCCAACTTGCCGAATCCGACGAAGTGGCGTTCCGTGTACTCTTCGAGGGAACTATTCCGGCGGCTGATAAGCTCTACTGGCGAGGTCCGGTGTTGTGGCACACCGATGGCAGTAACTGGCAACGGCGCCCATTTGATTCTAGCCACTCGAGTTTCGACTATCAGTTTCTCGACTATCCTGTCCGCTACACAGTCACCCTTGAGCCGCATGATGACCATTGGCTCTTCGCCCTCGATCTACCCGCCTCCCTCCCTCACAAGGACATACCCGGCGGTGTCGTGTTAAGCGCTGATTACCAGTTACTTGGCCGCCGACAAATCCACACGCGGATACGCTATTCGGTCAGCTCAGTCCTGAGTTACCGAATTAAAGATCTGCCTGAATGGTTACGCCAAGAAGCCCTGCAACTGCCGTCCGAGTCTAATCCAAGGACACGCACACTTGCTGCACAATGGCGTGACACGGCCACCACGGACCGGGATCTGCTGCAGGTGTCACTGCGCTACTTCTCCGAACAACCTTTCTACTACAGCCGGACTCCGCCCGAACTTGCCGACAACCCTGTCGATGCATTCCTGTTCGACACCCGTGAAGGTTTCTGTGAACACTTCGCCAGCGCTTTCGTCACCTTGATGCGAGCCGCCGGTATCCCGGCGCGTGTTGTTACAGGCTATCAAGGGGGTGAACTGAACAAATTGGGTCAATACCTCATCATTCGCCAACGCAACGCCCATGCCTGGGCAGAGATCTGGCTTGATGAGGAGGGCTGGATTCGTATCGATCCGACAGCACTAATCCCGCCTGAAAGGGTTAATACCAGTATTGATGTGACTCGTTTCCGCACCACCGACATCAGTAATGCCAGTGGAGGAGCAATTTCACCGCTTACCCAAAGCTTGCTAAAACTGCGCCAAAGCTGGGATGCCATCAACAACAGCTGGAACCAGTGGGTACTCGGTTTCGACCGAGAGCGGCAAATTCGGCTCCTGAAGCTATTGGGACTTCAATCGTTCTCCTGGAAGCACCTAATCAGCCTTATGATGGTTCTTTTGTTCTCCAGTATTCTTCTAATTACTCTATTTCTGCTGATGAACCATCCACGACAACGTGATCCTGTGTTACAGCTCTATCAACGCTTCTGCCGCAAACTCGAACGGTCAGGTATCAAACGGCGCCCCGATGAAGGGCCACGCGCATTTGCTTCTCGCGTTATCGCACACCGTGCGGATCTGGCTGAAAAAGTCCAGGCGATCACCTCTCTCTACGAATCGCTACGTTATGGAAAGGGTTCGGATAAGGCACAACAGAGTGAGTTAAAACGGCAAGTAGCGGAATTTCGTTGTTGATGCCCAACAGTGATCCACTCAATGGTTCACGATAAATTTCACACATTCCTGAAAAACACGTTACATCATCTAACAGTGGAGACTGAGTGGAAGATTGATGTCGTATTTAGCTTTATTTCTTTTCGTCCTTTTGTTATTTACCAATACAGAAACTTGAGAAGATCTTCCCCAGCAGATCATCGGAACTGACCTCGCCGGTAATCTCACCCAACGCCTGTTGCGCCAGCCGTAGCTCTTCGGCCAATAGTTCACCGGAGCCCTGCATCAATAGTTTTTCACCACGCAGTAAATTCTTTTCTGCGCGGGCCAGGGCATCAAGGTGACGACGGCGCGCCATGAAACTCCCTTCCGCGCTCCCCTGATAACCCATCGTCGACTTGAGATGATCACGCAACAGTGTCAGACCCTCGCCGGTCTTTGCCGAAAGGCGGATCTCTTCTCCCAGCTCGCTGCTCTCCACCGACGACTCACGCCCGCTAAGATCACATTTGTTACGGATAACTGTTACGCTAAGTCCGTGCGGTAACCGATCGAGGATCTCTCGCTCTTCGCTGGTCACGCCAATGTTGTCGTCCACCAGCAGCAGAAGGCGATCGCCCTGCTCGATCTCGCGCCAGGCGCGACGAATTCCCTCCTGCTCCACCGCATCGGCGCTCTGGCGAAGGCCGGCGGTGTCTATTATGTGTAGCGGCATCCCGTCGAGGTTAATCTCCTCGCGCAGCACATCACGCGTGGTTCCGGCAATATCCGTGACAATTGCACTCTCCTGCCCGGCCAGTGCATTCAGCAGGCTCGATTTACCGGCATTGGGAAGGCCGGCGAGCACCACTGTCATCCCCTCTCTTTGTAGCCTGCCCTGCTGTGCCGCGGCCTGAACCGTGGCCAAAGAGTCTCGAATCGCCGTCAGGCGGAGGGCAACTTCGCCATCACCGAGAAAATCGACTTCCTCCTCGGGAAAATCGATGGCCGATTCCACATAGATCCGCAGCTCAGTCAGACCTTCCGTCAGCTCGTTTACCCGGCTGGAAAACTCACCGCGAAGAGAACGCAGCGCTGAACGTGCCGCCTGCTCGCTGCCGGCATCAATCAAATCGGCTATCGCCTCTGCCTGCGCCAGATCAAGTTTGCCATTGAGAAAGGCGCGTTCGGAGAACTCTCCGGGTCGGGCAAGCCGAACACCCAGTTGCTGCACAATAACAAGCAGGCGATCCATCACCATTGGACCGCCATGGCCCTGCAACTCCAGCACATCCTCCCCGGTAAAGGAGTTGGGACCCGGAAAGTAAAGCGCTAACCCCTCATCCACTACCTCTCCATCGTTATCGACAAAAGGCAGGTACTCGGCATAACGCGGTCGCGGACAATGGCCAAGGATCATGCCGGCGCACTCGGCTGCCTTTGGCCCTGAGATGCGCACAATACCAACCCCGCCACGTCCGGCCGGGGTAGCCTGTGCTGCGATCGTATCGTTAAGGCCGTTCATAGACGTTAATTATTCACCACGGAGTTTCTAATGGAATTTTTACCCTAAACCTTATTAATACGCCATAGCAGGCACTCTTCACTGAGTGTCGATCACGAAGCATCGCTCAGATCTAAGTCCACACTCCTGCTACCTAGGGTTTCTCCATCACCTGATTTAGTAACCTTGTTGACCAAGGCGTTATCAATAAAAAAGGCGCAATGCATCACTGCATTACGCCCTCTTATTGACCGCTATTTCTGCTATTTGTTTCCAATCACCACTCGGGTGATATACCACTGCTGGGCAATGGATAGGGTGTTATTCACCACCCAGTAGAGAACCAGACCGGCAGGGAAGAACATAAAGAAGAAGGTAAAGGCGATCGGGAGGATCATCATCACCCGGGCCTGGATCGGATCCAGCGGCGTGGGGTTGAGTTTATGCTGGATCAGCATCGTCGCACCCATAAGGACCGGCAACACGAAATAGGGGTCCTTGGTGGAGAGGTCATTGATCCAGAGCATGAACGGTGCCTGGCGCATCTCCACACTCTCAAGCAACATCCAATAGAGCGCGATGAATACCGGGATCTGTACCAGTATCGGTAGACATCCCCCGAGAGGATTAATCTTCTCCTCACGGTACATCTTCATCATTGCTTCATTGAGCTTCTGGCGGTCATCGCCAAAGCGCTCCTTGAGCTGCTGCAATCGCGGCTGAACCTTGCGCATATGCGCCATCGACTTGTAGCTGGTCTCGGACAGCTTGTAGAAAACGGCCTTGATCATGATGGTTAGAATAATGATCGCCCAGCCCCAGTTACCAACAATGTTATGGATCTGCTTGAGCATCCAGAACAGTGGCTCGGAGATGATCGTCAGAATGCCGTAGTCAACGGTCAGCTCCAGACCCTCGGCCACCTCTTTCAGTTCATCCTGCAGCTTGGGACCGACGTAAAGACGAGCGCTCAAGTCACCGGTTTCTCCAGGAGCAACGTTTTTGCCTTCGCCTACCATGCCGATGATATAACGGTTATCCCCCGGCGCTTTGGTGTAGTAATTACTGCTCTCATCCTTTGGCGGGATCCAGGCGCCAAGGAAATAGTGCTGAATCATCGCAGCCCAGCCACCTGAGATAGTCCGGCTGAGATTACTTTTCTTCATCTCATCGAACTTCACCTTCTCGTACTTCTCTTGCTCGCTATAAATGACACCACCGGTATAGGTGTATATGAAGAGTGAGCCTCCATCTTCCGGCTCACTACGTTGTAACTGCCGGTACATATGCCCTGACCAGGGTTTGCCGCCGTTGTTTTTCACCTCAAAAGCGACATCAATAACATAGCTACCACGATGGAAAGTATAGATCTTATCAATCTCGACCCCTTCACCATCACTCCAGCTGAGCCTGACCTTCAGGGACTCTTCACCTTCACTCAGTTGATAGTTCTGTTTGTCGGCAACAAACGTCTGATGATGACTCGGCGCAACACTATCGTTGACGGGAAGCAGAGCAGCCTGGGCGATAAAGAAATTCCTACCGTCATCCATCAGTCTGAATGGTTGATCCGGCTTATCCACCGCAACAGGATAATCGAGCAAATCAACTCGACGCAGATCACCACCGATACTGTCAATCTCGATGTCATAGACATCGGTCCTGACATTGATACGTTGAGCACTTTTTACGGCGCTGACCGACGGTGCATCACTTGGCTGTGCAGTGGTGCCTGTAATCTCAGCAGGTACGCCCGGCATATCCTTGCGTGCCGCCTCGGCAGGCATGGTTTGCTCCTGAACAATCGCACTCCCCGGTTGCCCGTAATCTTTCTGCCAGGCTTGCCAAATCATCAACAGAGTAAAAGAGAGTGCTGCGACAAGTAAAAGTCTTTGGAAATCCATGGTTTAGTCTTTCTTGTAGAGATGTTCGGTTCCGGGAACAGGATCGATCCCACCTTCATGCCAGGGATGACAGCGGCCGATTCGCCTGATGCTTAACCATATTCCGCGAAACACGCCATGATGGGTAATGGCATCGGATGCGTAACATGAGCAAGTAGGATAAAAACGGCATTGACCGCCGGTATAGGGGCTGAATACGGTTTGATAAAACTTGATCAGAAGGAGCAGGAATTTTTGCATCGTTTCGCCAACTCTTGCCAGTAACCGTCAATCAGGACCCGCAACTCGTGCCGAGACAGCCGGTCGACACCCGGCTTGCCTAATATCACGATATCGAAACTACCGATTGTAGCCTGATGCCGGCGAAAACTCTCTCTTGCCTGACGCTTGATTCGATTGCGACCGACTGCGGTCTTGACGTGTTTGCGCGAAATCGCCATTCCCAGACGTGGATGGCCAAGATTATTGGCTCTTGCCAACAAGGTCAAATAACGACCACCGATCTTGCATGCGCTCGAAAATACGCTTTTGAAGTCTGCAGGGCTTAGCAGCCTTGCACTGCGGGTGAAGCGCCCCGTAAGCTGCTTATCCGGGGTGCTCCCAACAGACGGTATCAAGTGACCGAATTTAGGCAGACAGGCGGGCACGACCCTTGGCGCGGCGGGCCTTAATGATTCTGCGTCCACCAACAGTGCTCATGCGAGCGCGAAAACCATGATTACGAGCACGCTTGATGCGGCTGGGCTGAAAGGTTCTTTTCATTACTGCAATCGTCCAGTTAACAGAGAATAGGTATAGTCCGATATCCCGAGGATAGTCGGAAAGGGGCGGCAAAGATACTGCCTTAACCCCTCTTGTGTCAATAGCTTAGCCTTTTTTCTCTATGCCTGGTTGTGGATAACTTTCCCATTAATCGGTAAACTGCCTTTTTTCGTCCTGTTACTATTCCTAATTCGAATCGAGGTGACGCGATGACCATCGCGCTTTGGGGCCAGTGTCTCGCCAGGCTGGAGGATGAACTTACCCCGCAGCAATATAACACCTGGATCCGCCCCCTGCAGGTTGAGCTGGATGGTGGCACACTACGTCTCCTATCCCCCAACCGCTTCGTTCAGGACTGGGTTACCGATCGTTTCCGTGAGCGTATTGAGGAAATGTTGGCGCAAATGAGCGAAGGTGAGCCGCCAAGGCTTGTTTTTGCCGTAGGAAGCAGTACACCTGCGCCAGTTCCACAATCAGTGCCAAATCAACCTCAAGCCGAACCGGTCAAGGTTGTCCGCACCCGCAGCGGGAACGATGACAGGTCACGCACCAATCCCACATTCACTTTTGCCAATTTTGTCGAGGGTAAGTCCAACCAACTGGCTCGAGCCGCTTCCATGCAGGTGGGTGAAAACCCCGGCACAGCCTATAACCCATTATTTCTCTATGGTGGTGTCGGTCTGGGGAAAACGCATCTAATGCACGCTGTCGGCAACCTGATTCTGGATTCAAATCCTTCCGCCAAGGTAGTCTACCTCCACTCTGAACGTTTCGTCGCCGACATGGTAAAAGCGCTCCAGCACAATGCCATTAGTGACTTCAAACGATACTACCGTTCTGTCGATGCGCTGTTAATCGACGATATCCAGTTCTTTGCCGGTAAAGAGCGCTCCCAGGAAGAGTTTTTCCACACCTTCAATGCCCTTCTTGAAGGACAGCGCCAGGTCATCCTGACCTGTGACCGCTATCCCAAAGAGGTTAACGGCCTGGAAGAACGGCTCAAATCCCGCTTCGGCTGGGGCCTGACCGTAGCCATCGAGCCGCCTGAGCTCGAAACCCGCGTCGCCATCCTTATGAGCAAGGCCAGTCAATCGAAGATTGATCTTCCTCATGAAGTGGCCTTCTTCGTCGCCAAACATATCCGCTCCAACATTCGCGAACTTGAAGGTGCCTTGAGACGGGTTATTGCCAACTCCCATTTCACCGGGCGCCCAATCACTCTGGATTTCGCCAGAGAGGCACTGCGTGATTTGCTTGCACTCCAGGCCAAGCTGGTAACCATTGAAAATATTCAGAAAACAGTCGCTGAGTATTACAAGATACGTGTTGCTGATCTATTATCGAAGCGACGTAACCGGTCCATTGCCCGCCCCCGACAGATCGCCATGGCCTTGGCCAAGGAACTGACCAATCACAGTCTTCCAGAGATCGGAGATGCCTTTGGCGGCCGTGACCACACCACTGTCATGCATGCCTGCAAAAAAGTCGTGCAGCTTAAGGAAGCGGACCAGATGATTAGTGAAGATTATGCAAACCTGTTAAGAATACTGACAACATAATGTGTGGAACCTGTGGATAACTCCAAGTGTCGCCTTTTCACCTAAGTTGTCGACAACTTATCCACAAGCTATCGACATGCAAAGGACCTGCTTTAAGAGCCTGTTTTTATGGTTTAAGTTACTGAATGTAAACATAAATATTTTTTTATACACAGAAATACGCGTGACTAGTAGTAATAACAGGTTTTATATATCTTCTTATATATATAAATCACGGGACGGATAACAAATGAAATTCACAATCAATCGGGATGCACTGCTCAAACCCTTACAGGTTATTGGTGGCGTTGTCGAAAAACGGCAGACCTTGCCGATCCTTTCGAATGTTTTGCTTACTCTCGACCAAGAACACTTAACTCTCACAGGTACCGATCTTGAGGTCGAACTCACAGCAAGTACTGATTTGAGTGGTGCTGATACAGGAGAGATCACTTTACCTGCACGCAAGTTTATGGATATCTGCAAAAGTTTGCCTGAAGGTACCGATCTCACGATTACGATTGATGAGCATCGTGCATTGATCCGTTCCGGCAAGAGTCGATTTACACTTTCAACATTGCCCGCACATGATTTTCCTTCCACAGAAAAAATAACCGGGGCGCGTGAATATACTGTCCCTCAGGCAACACTGAAGCATCTGATTGATCAGACACAATTTTGCATGGCCAATCAGGATGTCCGTTATTATCTCAATGGACTCCTGCTTGAACTCCGGCCAAATGCTTTACGCACAGTTGCGACCGATGGTCATCGTCTTGCTCTATGCGATATGGATAGCGACATCATCCCGGGTGATATCAATCAAATCATCGTCCCCCGCAAAGGTGTGGTTGAACTTTCCCGTTTGCTTAGTGACAGTGATACTCCATGCACGATTCAACTCAACGCCAACCATATCCGGGTTGACCTTGGTGACATCGTGTTTCTCTCAAAACTCATTGATGGCCGTTTCCCTGACTATGACCGTGTGATTCCCAGAGGCGGCGATAAAGTCGTGGAGGCAAATCGTGAATCTCTTCGTCAGAGCCTGTTACGAGCATCTATCCTCTCTAATGAAAAATATCGCGGTATTCGCATGAACTTCACCAATAACCTGCTCCGTGCCACGGTTAACAATCCAGAGCAGGAAGAGGCAGAGGAAGAAATTGAGATCAACTATCAGGGAGATGATCTTGAGATTGGTTTTAATGTCTCCTATCTGGTAGATGCCCTTAATGCTATTAAACAGGAGCAGGTTCAACTTACCCTTATTGACGCCAATAGTTCCTGTTTGATCAGCGGCATCGGTGATAAGTCATCTCGTTATGTCGTTATGCCCATGCGTCTCTAGAAGTCCCCTACTGTCTCTTTATGATTCTCGAACGGCTTGAGGTTAGCGCTTTTCGTAATCTAACCTCAGTCTCTCTCTTTCCAGCAGCGGGACTCAATATACTTGAAGGGAAAAATGGGAGTGGCAAGACGAGCTTCATCGAAGCCGTCTATATGCTTGCCATGGCCAAATCTTTTCGTACGCTGAAATCATCCAAGGTTGTTCAGAACGGTCATGACCACTTACTCCTGTTTGCTCAGATCAAGGATTCACTGACGCATCGTCTGGGCCTTCAGCGCTACATCGACAATCGTATTCAGATCAAGCTCGATGGTGAAATCCTGAAAAGCCGGACTGAGCTTGTTCAACTTCTGCCTACTCAAATCATTACCCCTGAGAGCATTACGTTACTGACCGGTTCACCCGGAGAAAGACGACAGTATCTTGATTGGATGATGTTTCACGTGGAACCATCCTTTCAATTAATCTGGAGCCAGTATCAACGCTATCTTCGACATCGAAATGTCCTGATCAGGGAGCGCAAATTTAGTGATCTACCATTCTGGAGCAAGGGGTTGGTGGAACAAGGACTTAAGCTCGATAATTTTCGCCGCCAGACGGTATCTGGCCTGCAACCTCACCTCGAACATTACATTAACCAGCTTTTGCCTGGTTTCAGTGTTTCTATCAGCTACCGTCAAGGCTGGAGGTCTGGCGTTACGTTTGAAGAAGCACTGGATGCTAGTCGTGAGTCAGATCACGCACAAAAATATACAACCGTTGGACCTCACCGTGCAGACTTGTTGTTAAGTAGTGGAGAACAACGGGTCGTTGATCTCTTTTCACGTGGACAATTAAAGTTGCTTCTATGTGCTCTCAAGCTTGCACAACTTGAATACCTTAAAGAGATAACAGGCAAAACCCCTGTGGTTTTGATTGATGACCTTCCAGCTGAACTGGATACCGAGCATCGTACCCTTCTGCTGTCGTTGCTCCATGGACTAAGTAACCAGGTATTCGTAACAACGACAGATCGATCTCATCTGGACGATTCTGCGTGGGATGATGTGAAAGTGTTCCACGTGGAACATGGGAAAATAAAAGAAGTGGTATAATGTACTTATCTATCTCCCGGAGTCGGCTATGAGCGAATACAATTCTTCAAATATCAAGGTACTAAAGGGTTTGGACGCTGTTCGTAAGCGCCCTGGCATGTACATTGGTGATACCGATGATGGGACAGGATTACATCATATGGTTTTTGAGGTGGTGGATAACTCCATTGATGAGGCCTTGGCGGGACATTGCAGCCAAATCGATGTGATTATTCATAGCGATGGCTCAGTCTCCGTCAAAGATAACGGTCGCGGCATTCCTGTTGATTATCACGAGGAAGAGGGTCGATCGGCAGCCGAGGTCATCCTCACGGTACTTCATGCGGGCGGCAAATTCGATGATAACTCCTACAAGGTCTCCGGAGGTTTGCATGGTGTGGGCGTGTCAGTGGTCAATGCCCTCTCGGAAAGCCTCAAACTGACCATACGCCGCAATGGCAAGCGATATCAGCAGGAGTACAGTCTGGGTGAGCCTCAGTACCCATTGAAGGAGGTCGGCGAGAGTAATGCCAATGGGACGGAGATTCGTTTTAAGCCGAGCAGTATCATATTTACTCAAACCGAGTTTCATTATGAAATTCTTGCCAAGCGATTGCGGGAACTCTCCTTTCTTAACTCCG
>JBFEYJ010000088.1:0-11216 GCA_041562215.1 Thiohalomonadaceae bacterium
CCCTCCAATGAGAGCTATTTTCCAGACACAAAAAACCCGGTTTAAACCGGGTTTTTTAGCGGAGACTGAACAGATTTACTCTGAAGCGGCCTCAGTGGTTTCGACCTCTTCAGCTTCAACCGGACGGTCAACCAGCTCTACATAGGCCATAGGTGCATTATCACCAGCACGGAAGCCGCACTTAAGAATGCGCAGATAGCCTCCTGGTCGAGCCTCATAACGCGGGCCAAGCTCATTGAACAGCTTGGTTACCACATCACGATCACGAATGCGGGAAAAAGCCAGACGGCGATTAGCAACGTTATCCTTCTTGGCCATGGTGATCAAAGGCTCAGCTACACGGCGCAGTTCCTTGGCCTTAGGCAACGTTGTTTTGATCAGCTCGTGACGCATCAGGGAAGCGGTCATGTTGCGGAACATTGCCTTACGGCTACTGCTGTTACGGTTCAGTTTGCGACCTGATTGACGATGACGCATTGGAGTTTCCTTAAATACCGTTAAACGCTAACAATTGGCGATGAATCTCAGGCACTGGCCTTGGAATCATCGGCATTCTTGATACTGGCGGGAGGCCAATTCTCGAGGCGCATGCCCAGAGAAAGACCGCGTGATGCCAGTACGTCTTTAATTTCAGTGAGCGACTTTTTACCCAGATTAGGGGTTTTCAGTAGCTCTACTTCGGTGCGCTGAATTAGATCACCGATATAGTAGATGTTTTCAGCCTTGAGGCAATTGGCAGAGCGAACTGTAAGCTCAAGATCATCGACCGGACGCAGCAGGATCGGATCAATCTCAGGCTCTGCAGCAGCAGCCACAGCTTGAGCCTTACCTTCGAGATCAACGAAAGTGGAGAGCTGGTCCTGCAAAATTGTCGCAGCCTTGCGGATCGCCTCATCGGGCTCGATTGTACCGTTTGTTTCAATCTCTAGGACCAGCTTGTCCAAATCCGTACGCTGTTCTACACGAGCACGCTCAACGGAGTAGGCTACGCGACTGATCGGACTGAATGAGGCATCGATCAGCAGGGTCCCGATCGGACGAGACTCTTCATCAAAGGCAAGACGTTGATTAGAGGGTTGATAACCGCGCCCCTGTTCAACCTTCACCGTCATGTTAATTTCACCATCCTTGGTCAAGTTGGCGATCACCTGCTCCGGATTCATGATTTCAACATCATGATCAAGCGCAATATCACCGGCGGTTACCGGGCCGGGGCCTTTCTTGCTAAGGCTCAGCGTTGCGCTCTGGCGGTTGTGCATCAGTATGGAAACACCCTTAAGGTTAAGGAGGATATCAATAATATCTTCCTGTACCCCTTCCAAAGCAGTGTACTCATGCAGCACACCATCAATCGATGCCTCAGTGATAGCACTGCCAACCATGGATGAGAGCAGGATGCGACGCAGTGCATTGCCAAGTGTATGCCCAAAACCACGTTCAAGTGGCTCAAGTGTCACCTTTGCACTGGTATCACTGATCTTTTGAACACCAACCATACGTGGCTTAAGTAGTTCGAGTTCCGAGCCCTGCATGAATAGTCCTCTCTTACGGTACCGTGGCTTAACTGCCCGATAACAGTAACCATCCCGTCAACACCGGGATGGTACGTGAATTACTTGGAATACAACTCGACGACGAGCTGTTCCTGGATCTCTGCCGGCAATTCGCTACGCTCAGGCCTTGCCTTAAAGACACCTTCAAGCTTTTTCGAGTCAACATCGAGCCACTCTGCAAAGCCACGTTGCTGCGCGAGATCTGCGGATGACTTAACCCGAAGCTGCTCTTTCGACTTATCGGCCACAGCAACAACATCACCAGCTTGAACGTTGTATGACGGGATGTTCACTTTTTTGCCATTAACGGTAATACCGTTATGACGTACGAGCTGACGTGCTTCTGTACGAGACACACCGAATCCCATGCGATAAACGACGTTATCCAACCGACACTCGAGCAGTTGCAACAGGTTCTCACCTGTAGAGCCCTTCAGACGATCCGCTTCCTTATAGTAAAGACGGAACTGGTTCTCGAGTACGCCGTAAATGCGGCGCAGCTTCTGTTTCTCACGGAGCTGCCTGGCGTAGTCAGAAAGGCGTGTGCGTCGCTGACCGTGCTGTCCCGGAGGGAAAGGACGGTTCTCAATAGCACATTTGCTGGTGTAACATTTCTCGCCTTTAAGAAAGAGCTTTTCGCCCTCACGACGGCAGAGACGACATTTGGATCCGATGTACCTAGCCAATTTGGTTAGCCTCTTGCTTATACACGACGTTTTTTAGGCGGACGACAACCGTTATGCGGGATCGGCGTCACGTCAGTGATGTTAGTAATTTTGAAACCCAGGTTATTCAGCGCACGAACCGCGGACTCACGACCCGGACCAGGCCCTTTAACCCAGACTTCCATGTTCTTCATGCCAAACTCCTGCGCGGTTGTACCGGCACGCTCAGCAGCAACCTGCGCTGCAAACGGGGTGCTCTTACGAGAACCACGGAACCCGGAGCCGCCTGCGGTGGCCCAGCACAGGGCATTACCCTGTCGGTCAGTAATGGTAACAATGGTATTGTTAAAAGAAGCGTGAACGTGTGCAATACCGTCCACTACATTCTTTTTAACCTTCTTACGTGTGCGAGTGCTCGCTTTTGCCATAACCTGTTTCCCAAATAACAGCTAAAGATCAACTGCTTATGCAGTTTCCTTATCTCTTGATCGGACGACGCGGGCCTTTACGGGTACGCGCATTGGTGCGTGTACGCTGACCGCGCAGCGGTAAACCACGACGGTGACGAATCCCGCGAAAACATCCGAGGTCCATCAATCGTTTGATATTCATTGAGACCTCACGACGGAGATCCCCTTCTACGGTGAACTTCGCCACTTCGGTACGCAGATTTTCGATTTCTGCTTCAGTCAGGTCTTTGATAGGAGCTTCAGGCTTCACGCCAGCTGCTTCACAAATCATCTTAGACCGAGTACGACCGATACCGTAGATGGCCGTTAAGCCAATAACGGTATGCTTGTTCACCGGGATATTAATACCAGCAATACGGGCCATTGAGGCACTCCCTAAATCACAAAAGCACAAACGCATGACGCGTTGTGAAAACGCGCCATAGTAATAGCATTATCAAAACGAATCAAGCCCTGCGAGCATTTAATATACCCACAGAAGTCGGCAATCAGCCCTGACGCTGCTTGTGGCGAGCATCTGAAGAACAGATTACACGAACCGTACCGTTTCGACGGATAATCTTGCAGTTTCTGCAGATCTTTTTAACTGAAGCACGAACCTTCATCACATGTCTCCAAAATTATAAGAGCGGCAGCCTCGCCTGACTGGTTACAGACCTGAGCGACCGTAGCCTTTCAAATTTGCTTTTTTCATCAGACCCTCATATTGATGAGACATCATATGCGCCTGAAGTTGAGCCATGAAATCCATGACTACCACAACGATAATCAGCAAGGACGTACCACCAAAATAGAACGGCACGTTCCATGACAGAATCAGAAATTCAGGTAAGAGACAGACTACTGTGATGTAGATAGCACCAGCCAGTGTGAGTCGACTGAGGATTCCATCGATGTAGCGTGCCGTTTGCTCACCAGGACGAATCCCTGGTACAAACGCCCCTGATTTCTTTAGATTATCCGCCGTTTCTTTAGGGTTGAACATCAACGCTGTATAAAAGAAGCAGAAGAAAATTATTGCAACAGCATAAAAAGCGACATACAGCGGTTGTCCTGGAGAGAATGTACTTGCAATGTCCTGCATCCACCCCATACCTTCAGCACTGCCGAACCAGCCTCCCAAGGTCGCCGGAAACAGGATAATAGACGATGCGAAGATCGGCGGTATAACACCTGCCATATTAACCTTTAAGGGCAAATGCGAAGATTGCGCCGCATACATCTTTCGACCTTGCTGACGCTTTGCATAATTTACAGTGATCCGACGTTGACCTCGTTCCACATAGATGACAAAGGCCGTAACAAGAAGCGCAAGGGCAAACAGTACAAGAACAAGAATCGGGCTCAACTCACCGGTACGAGCCAACTCTAGTGTTCCTCCGATTGCAGACGGAAGACCTGCAACAATACCGGCAAAAATGATCAACGATATACCATTGCCGATCCCTCGCTCGGTTACCTGTTCTCCGAGCCACATTAGGAACATGGTACCGCTAACCAGTGTGACCACCGTTGTGATGCGGAATAGCAGACCCGTTTCAATGACCACAGGTAAATTACCTGGAGCGAGCTGTGATTCGAGCATGACTGCCACACCCAGCGCCTGAAACGTGGCCAGCACTAGCGTTCCCATACGTGTATATTGGGTAATCTTACGCTTGCCGGAGGCCCCTTCCTTACTCAGCTGTTCCAGCTTAGGAGAGACCTTCGTCAGTAGCTGTACGATTATGGATGCCGAAATATACGGCATGATCCCCAGTGCCAGCACTGAAAATCGCTGAAGTGCACCACCCGAGAACATATTGAACATGTCAAGAATGGTTCCCCGCTGCTGCTCGAAAAGAGCAGCCAGGGCAACAGGATCGATTCCAGGTACAGGAATATGCGTTCCGATCCGGAAAACAAGCAAAGCACCAAGGACAAACAACAAGCGCTGCTTCAGCTCGGTCAGTTTGCCACCGGACATCGCATTAGCCATAGCTGAAGCAGAGGCACCCATTGTCAATCCTCTACTTTACCGCCGGCAGCCTCAATCGCAGCCTTGGCACCCTTGGTCACCCCAAGTCCACGAACGGTAATTGCCTTTTCGATAGTACCCGAGGCTATTACCTTGACGCGTTTGGTTTCTTGACGAATGACGTTTGCGGCTTTCAAAGCAACAAGATCAGCAACGTCACCTTCGACGGCTGCAAGCTCGTGCAGGCGCACCTCTTCAATATAGCGGCCGACCCTAGAAGAGAAACCAACCTTTGGCAGTCGGCGTTGCAGAGGCATCTGACCGCCTTCGAAGCCGACTTTATGAAAGCCGCCGGAACGAGACTTTTGGCCCTTATGACCACGACCGGCAGTTTTGCCAAGTCCGGAACCAATGCCACGACCTACGCGTTTGGCGCTTTTTCGGGCACCATCAGCGGGAACAAGAGTATTGAGACGCATATTAGTCCTCGACTACCTTTACCATGTAAGACACCTTGTTAATCATGCCACGGGTGCATGGGGTGTCTTCAATTTCAACGGTATGGTGCATGCGGCGAAGCCCGAGGCCTGTTACGGTTGCCCTGTGTGAAGGCAGGCGACCATGAACACTACGCACCAGTTTAATTTTAATCGTCTTTTTCTCAGCCATGGTTTATTCCAGAATTTCTTTTACGCTCTTGCCACGCTTGGCCGCAACATCTTCTGGGGAAGACATCTCAGTCAAGCCTTTCATGGTGGCACGAACCACATTGATCTGGTTGCTACTACCAATGCATTTTGCAAGAACGTTGTGGACACCAGCGGCTTCGAGAACAGCACGCATCGCACCACCGGCAATAACACCGGTACCCTCAGATGCCGGCTGCATATAGACCTTGGCCGCACCGTGACGAGAATTGACCGCGTACTGAAGAGTACCGTCTTCGGTGATGTTGACCTTACGCATGTTGCGACGGGCACTTTCCATCGCTTTAGCGATTGCAGCAGGGACTTCACGAGCCTTGCCTGTGCCGAAACCAATCTTACCCTGGCCATCGCCAACGACGGTGAGTGCAGAGAATTGGAAGATACGACCGCCTTTGACAGTTTTGGAGACGCGATTGACGCCAACCAACTTTTCAATCAAGCCGTCAGTACTGGTTGCTACATCAAATCCAGCCATTTTCTAACCCTTAGAATTCCAGACCATTTTCACGAGCAGCGTCAGCAAGAGCCTTTACGCGACCATGGTATTTAAAACCGGAGCGATCAAAGGCAACCTTGGTGATACCAGCTGCTTTCGCCTTTTCAGCGATCGCTTTGCCAACTGCTGCGGCGGCATCAGCGTTTCCAGTGTTTTTCAGACTGGCTTTGACATCAGCCTGAACAGTAGAAACGGCAGTGATGACCTCTGAACCGTTCGGTGCGATCACCTGCGCGTAAATATGACGCGGTGTACGGTTGATACACAACCTAAAGGCACCAAGTTCTCTGATCTTCGCACGCGCACGCGTTGCGCGGCGTATACGAGCTACTTTTTTCGATTTCATCGCGAAAACCCTATTTTTTCTTGGCTTCCTTACGGACAACACGTTCGTCTGAATAACGAACACCTTTGCCCTTGTAAGGTTCTGGCGGACGATAAGCACGGATTTCCGCCGCTACCTGACCCACCACCTGTTTGTCGATACCCTTGACCAGGACTTCTGTCTGACTAGGCGTCTCGACAGTGATACCGGCGGGAACAGCGTACGCGACCGGATGAGAAAAGCCCAGACTAAGGTTCAGTGTCTGGCCTTGAGCTTGGGCACGATAACCAACGCCAACCAGCTCAAGTTTACGTTCAAAGCCATCACTTACACCTTTGATCATGCTACTGACCACAGCGCGGGTGGTACCGACAAGTGCATAAACCGACTTAGTTTCGCTACGTGGAGCGAAACTTACGCTGTCGGCCTCCTGCTTGATCTCTACTTCGGTATGGACATCATGTTTGAGTGCGCCCTTTGAGCCTTTAACTTCTAGACCCTGGCCACTCACAGTAATTGTTACACCCGAAGGAATCGTAACTGGTTTCAATACTCTAGCCATGCCTCACCACCCTTAAGATACAGTGCACAGCACTTCGCCACCGAAACCAGCCTTGCGCGCAGCACGGTCGGTCATAACACCGGCGGAGGTTGAAACAATAGCGATGCCAAGTCCTGCCATTACTTGTGGCAGTTCGCCCTTACCCTTATATACACGCAGACCAGGACGGCTAACTCGTTTAATCGTTCCGATTACGGGCTGGCCCTGATAATATTTCAGTGCAACATTGAGTACCGGCTTACCATCGATATCCTGAACGGAAAAGTCATTGATGTACCCTTCGTCCTTAAGAACCTGGGCAATCGACTTTTTCACCTTTGACGCAGGGATATTAACCTCCGCCTTGTTTGCAGATGCCCCGTTACGGATCCGGGTCAGCATATCTGCAATAGGATCAGTCATGCTCATGCGGTAATGCTCCTAAATTCAAAAATAGCTGTTAAACAGCCGGTTTTACCAGCTTGCCTTACGCAGGCCGGGAATATCACCACGCATTGCGGCTTCGCGCAGTTTGTTACGACCAAGACCGAACTTGCGGTAAACACCGTGAGGACGGCCGGTCAGGTTACAACGGTTACGCTGGCGAACCTTGCTTGAATCGCGCGGCAACTTTTGCAGCTGCACGACCAATGCCTCAAGCTCTTCCATACCGAGTTCAGGATTTTTCATTTTCGCCTTGATCTCGGCACGCTTGGCGGCGTATTTGTTGACCAGCTTCTCGCGCTTGACTTCGCGCGCAATCATGGATTTCTTAGCCATTTGCTTTCCTTAACCTTTGAACGGGAAGTTAAAAGCCTTCAGTAGAGCACGGCCTTCGTCATCGGTTTTCGCGGAGGTGGTAATTGTAATATCCATCCCACGCAGAGTGTCGATTTTGTCGTAATCGATTTCCGGGAACATAATCTGTTCACGCACACCCATGCTGTAATTGCCACGACCATCGAAGGACTTAGGGCTCATACCACGAAAATCACGAATACGTGGAATAGCAATGGCGATCAGGCGGTCAAGAAACTCATACATGCGCTCACGGCGAAGTGTCACCTTGCAGCCAATCGGCCACCCCTCACGGATCTTGAAGCCGGCGACTGACTTACGCGCCAAGGTGATAATGGGTTTCTGACCGGTTATTTTGGTCATATCAGAAACGGCATGCTCGAGCACTTTTTTGTCTGCAGCAGCTTCGCCAACACCCATGTTTACCGTGATCTTTTCGATCCTCGGCACATCCATGACGTTGTCATATTTCATCTCTGCCATAAGCTGCTTGACAACCGTTTCGCGGTAGTAATCTTGCATTCTAGCCATTGTATTACCCGACTTACGCGTCAATAACTTCGTTGTTGGACTTAAAGATGCGAACCTTACGTCCGTCATCCAGGATCTTGATACCGACACGGTCGGCCTTGCCGCTTGCCGGATTAAAGATCGCTACGTTGGAAATGTGCAATGGCATTTCCTTTTCAACTATTCCACCTGGCACACCCAGATTCGGGTTAGGCTTCTGATGCTTCTTGACAGTGTTGAGGCCTTCCACGACAACACGTTCCTTTTCAGCAATCATTTGCGTTAATGTGCCACGCTTACCTTTATCTTTACCGGCAATGACGATAACCTCGTCGCCTTTTTTTAACTTGCGCATCTTAAGTATCTCTCCGCCTTACAGCACTTCAGGTGCCAGAGAAATGATCTTCATGAACCGATCACCACGCAGTTCGCGGGTCACGGGTCCGAAGATACGAGTACCAATCGGCTCAAGCTTAGTGTTCAGCAGAACCGCAGCATTGCCGTCAAAGCGAATCAACGAGCCATCAGCACGGCGTACGCCTTTGCGGGTACGTACAACAACCGCATTGTAGACGTCGCCTTTCTTGACTTTGCCACGCGGAATGGCTTCCTTAACACTGACCTTGATGACGTCACCAATACCGGCATAACGACGATGTGAGCCGCCAAGCACCTTGATGCACTGGACGACACGGGCACCGCTATTGTCGGCAACATCCAGTTTTGTCTGCATCTGAATCATGGAACAATCTCCGCACAATCGATCTAGCTGATCACTGCGCCATCAGGTTAAGGGCGCGAGATAATAGCACTATATGACGAAAAGCCCAAGCCTTTCTTGCCTTGGGCCTTTCGCTGTGACCAGCGATGTTAGTTGACAGCTTCTCAGCTGGCCCTTTCCAGAACCTTGACAAGACGCCAAGACTTGGTTTTTGAAAGCGGTCTGCACTCTTCGATAGAGACAGTATCACCCATCTTGCACTCGTTGTTCTCATCATGTGCATGAAGCTTGGTGGAGCGCTTGACATACTTCCCGTAAATCGGGTGTGGCACCTTGCGCTCGACAAGTACAGTGACGGACTTGTCCATCTTGTCGCTAACGACACGACCGGTGACAGTTCGCGTATTCTTTGTCTGCTCGCTCATTATTCTGCCTTCTCACTCAGAATGGTTTTCACGCGAGCAATCTCGCGACGAACCTGGCTAACACGATGGGGCTGGGACAGTTGCCCGGTCCCCTTCTGCATGCGAAGATTGAACTGTTCACGCAAAAGACCATGGAGCTCCTTTTGCAGATCATCAACGCTTTTCTCTCTCAGTTCACTAGCTTTCATCACAGCACCGTGCGCGTTACAAATGTGGTCTTAAGCGGCAACTTGGCAGCAGCAAGCTTGAATGCCTCGCGAGCAATCTCTTCGGTTACTCCCTGCATTTCATAAAGCATACGGCCAGGCTGAATCTGGGCAACCCAGTATTCAACATTACCCTTACCTTTACCCTGACGAACCTCAAGAGGTTTTTCAGTAATCGGCTTGTCAGGGAAGATGCGGATCCAGATTTTTCCACCGCGCTTGATATGACGAGTCATGGCACGGCGGGCCGCCTCAATCTGACGAGAGGTGATACGCCCTCTCTCCAGGGACTTAAGGCCATACTCACCGAAGCTGACCTTATTACCTACCTGAGCCAGACCGCGATTACGACCTTTGTGCTGCTTACGAAACTTTGTACGTTTTGGCTGAAGCATTGCTATCTACTCCCTCACTTCGCTGCCGGCTTTTCAGCTTCGGCCGCTGCGGAAGCTTCACCGCGATCAAAAACTTCGCCTTTGAAGATCCAGACCTTAACCCCGATCACACCATAGGTGGTGTTGGCTTCGGCAAAACCGTAATCGATATCGGCACGCAGGGTATGCAAAGGCACACGTCCTTCACGGTACCACTCAGTACGGGCGATCTCCGCTCCGTTAAGGCGACCAGCTACATTGATCTTGACACCCTGGGCACCGAGGCGCATTGAGTTGGTTACGGCGCGTTTCATGGCGCGTCGGAACATAATGCGCTTTTCAAGCTGCTGGGCAATGCCCTGCGCCACAAGAGTGGCGTCGAGTTCCGGCTTGCGCACTTCTTCGACATTGATGTGTACCGGAATACCCATCATCCCGGAGACATCATTGCGCAGGCGTTCAATATCCTCGCCTTTCTTGCCGATTACCAGTCCTGGACGAGCAGTGTGGATCGTAATACGCGCGTTACGGGCCGGCCGCTCAATCTGGATTCGGCTAATCGATGCCTGCGCCAGCTTCTTCTGAAGATACTCACGTACCTTCAGATCGTTGTGCAGGTACTTGCCGAAATCTTTTGAGTCGGCATACCACTTGGAAGTCCAGTCTTTAGTAATACCAAGACGAATTCCCGTTGGATGAACTTTTTGTCCCATTACGGCCTCTCTATTACTTATCCGCAACCATCACAGTAATGTGACTGGTGCGCTTGAGAATGCGATTTCCGCGCCCTTTGGCACGGGCATGCATGCGCTTGAGTGTCGGACCCTGGTCGATGAAGATGCGCGATACTTTTAATTCGTCAATATCGGCACCATCGTTATGTTCTGCGTTTGCGATAGCAGACTCCAACACCTTTTTTACAAGACCAGCACCCTTTTTGGGACTGAAGGCGAGAAGCTGCAGAGCCTTTTCGACAGGAAGCCCACGGATCTGATCTGCCACCAAACGGCACTTTTGCGGAGAAATACGTGCGTAAGTCAATTTTGCTGAGGTTTCCATCACACTTCCCCTTACCGTGACTTCTTATCGGCAACATGTCCCTTATAAGTCCGGGTAGGAGAGAACTCACCCAGCTTATGTCCGACCATGTTTTCATTGATCAGGACAGGAACATGTTGACGGCCGTTATGCACAGCGATGGTCAGACCGACCATATCCGGCATAATCATGGAGCGACGTGACCAGGTTTTGATCGGGCGACGGTCATTGGCTGCAACAGCAGCGTCAACCTTCTTCGCCAGATGATGGTCAATAAACGGGCCTTTCTTGATTGAGCGTGGCATCTGTTTGCCCTCTCTTACTTCTGTTTGCGACGACGGAGAATCATGCCGTCGGTACGCTTGTTCTTACGAGTCTTGTGCCCCTTGGTCGGAACACCCCATGGACTAACCGGGTGACGACCACCGGA
>JBFEYJ010000089.1:0-11198 GCA_041562215.1 Thiohalomonadaceae bacterium
ATCAGCGGGTCCTTCTTGCCCAATTGCTCCAGCAGAGGACGACTCTCGCTCGCTCTGCCACTGGCAAGGAGCACCCGGGCACGCAGCAGGATCGCCTCCCGATCACCATCACCGTAATCCTGATGAAAGCGCAGCATGGCAACATAGGCATCATCGATGCGCCCCTCAAGCAGATAACTTTGTGTTACCAGCTGGCGATACGCCGCAAGATGCCCGGCCTGCCCCTCCTCCGCCTGGGACCAGATAAGGGAACGCAGCAGCTGACGTGACTCGACGAAGTGGCCGCTCATCAATAGCGCCCGAGCACGTCGACCCTGCGCCCAGGCAAGAAAATCTTCCGGCAGTTCGGCTGGCATGTCGGCCAGGCCATCGGCCAGGGCCTGCCAACGCTCATGCTCTTCCATAATGCGAATACGCATCCGCTCCCAGCGCATCCATTGACGGGCATCAGCGGCATAGGCCGGTTGTTCTTTACTCAGCAGACTCAGAGCCAACTCGGCGGCGCCACCTTTCGCCAGCTGGGCGATCTCATCAAGCTCCAGGGCAGCCGCGTGTTGAAAAGCAAGGAGGATTAGCAGCGGCAAGAGACGAAAAAGGCGGACAGTACCCATAGGGTGCTGTCCGCCTTTAACACCACGCCCCGATTGCAGAACGCTTTTCCGCAAGTTCGAGATCATCCGGCGAGAAAACCGCCTGGACGGATTAGAGCTTTTCCTTGATACGCGCAGCCTTACCGGTACGGCCACGAAGGTAGTACAGCTTGGCACGACGCACATCGCCACGACGCTTCACCTCAATAGAGTCGATGGCCGGGCTATAAGTCTGGAATACGCGCTCTACGCCTTCGCCGTGTGACATCTTGCGCACGGTGAATGCAGAGTTCAGACCACGGTTGCGCTTGGCGATAACCACACCTTCAAAGGCCTGCAAACGCTCGCGGCTGCCTTCCTTAACCTTTACCTGAACCACAACAGTGTCACCGGCACCGAATTCCGGCACCTCACGGTTCATCTGTTCTGCTTCGAGTTGTTTGATGATGTTGCTCATTACGAAAACTCCCGGAAAAAAGTCCGCCGATTATACACTTAAAACCTTCGCTTGACACAACTTAACGCGTGTATCACACGTACCAGGCCAAATTCAGGTAAATTAAATCTGTTCATGCTCTTGAATGAATTCCTGCAGCAGTCGCAGCCGTCGTTCATCCAGCTCCAGTGCGTCCAATAACTCAGGTCGTCGCAACCAGGTCCGCCCCAGCGCCTGTTTTTCCCGCCAACGCTCAATAGCCGCGTGATCGCCACTGAGCAACACCTCCGGCACTGACATGCCCTCGAAGACTTCAGGGCGGGTATAGTGCGGATGATCGAGCACCCCATGACTGAACGAGTCCTGCTGTGCAGACGCCTCATGCCCCAGGGCACCAGGCAAAAGTCGCGTGACAGCATCGATCAACACCATGGCCGCCAGCTCGCCACCACTCAAAACGTAATCACCAATGGACCATTCCTCGTCCACCTCAGCCTCGATGAAGCGCTCATCCACGCCCTCGTAGCGACCGGCGATGAGTACAAGATGATCATACCCCGCCAGTTCATGCACGCCGTCATGATCCAGCGGCCGGCCTTGAGGTGAAAGGTAGACCACATGGGTCAGTCTTTCACTCGTTGCCCTGGCGTCGTGGAGGGCATCGCGCAGAGGCTGCACTTTCATCAGCATGCCGGGGCCGCCGCCATAGGGCCGGTCATCAACGGTACGATGCCGGTCATGGGTATAGTCACGCGGATTCCACAAGCCCAGCTCGACGATTCCCCGCTCAATCGCCCTGCCAGTGACACCATAGGTACTGACCGCCTCGAACATCGGTGGGAACAGCGTCACCACATCGATGCGCATAGGCTAAAACTCGGGGTTCCAATCGACAGTTATCACACCTGACGTCAGATCGATACCTTTAATGAACTGTCCCTGGACGAAAGGGATAAGCCGTTCCATGCCATCCTGCATCACCACAAGCACGTCATTAGCACCGGTTTCCAGCAGGCTATCGACAACGCCAAGCTCGGTACCCTCCAGAGTCACAACCTTAAGGCCGATCAAATCCGCCCAGTAGTACTCATCGGCTGCGGCCTGGGGTAGCTGTTCCCGGCGAATTGCGATCGTGTTGCCCATTAGTGCCGCCGCGGCATCACGATCGTCGCACCCCTTGAGCTTCGCAACAACGCCCTTGCCGTGCACACGCCCGGTTTCAAGCTCGCATACTGACCACGCCCCCTGTTCTTTCAAATACCAGGTGGCGTAGCTCAGAATGTTCTCACGCGGCTGGGTATGAGAGAAAATCTTGACCCAACCACGAACACCGTAGATACCGGTAATACGGCCAACAACGATGTACTCATTCCCGTTTTCAGCCATCGCTGTTACGCCATCGGCCAGACAGACCGCTAGAACGACAGCGAGACACGGGATTTAAGCTTGCTTTGCCTTCAGCAGGCTGGCCACGCGGTCAGAAGCCTGGGCACCCTGTGACAGCCAGTAGTCAACGCGCTCGCGGTCGATGCGCAGACGCTCTTCATTGCCCCGGGCAACAGGATTAAAGAAGCCAACACGCTCGATGAAACGGCCGTCACGACGGTTACGGCTGTCGGTCACAACGATCTGATAGAAGGGACGCTTTTTTGCGCCGCCGCGAGCCATACGGATGGTTACCATGCCAGTGAATTCCTCGTCATTACAAACAAACGGGGCCGCCTAATGGCGACCCTCTCAGCGGTAAGCCGGGTATTGTACGATGGAACGCAGGAAAAAGGAAACCCAAATAAAGCGTTCGTAAATCGCACAAGGCTATCACATAGAAGCCCACGCCTCGGTCAAACCATTATCCCCACCGGAAACCGGTATTCTATTTCCGGCCTCTAAAAAAAGTAGTCTTGTCTCTTCAATCGCCGCGGACAGCCGCCCTGACACTTACCACCTGTGACAATGCCGGACAGTCATCACGGCATTGGACGAGCATCGGCTTGGATGCTCAAGCTGGAATCGCTTCCCAACGATAGAACAGAGGCTCATCCCACCAAACACGGCTAAAAGCCGGATCCTGCAACTGCAACCAATGACTAAAGCGTTTAGAACGGCATGCCCGGCGGCATTCGTCCCTTGAGTCCGCGCATCATCTTGCCCATGCCGCCTTTGGACATCTTTTTCATCATTTTCTGCATCTGGGTAAACTGCTTGAGTAGCCGATTGACATCCTGCACCTGGGTACCGGAGCCCATTGCAATGCGGCGCTTTCGTCCGCCCTTGATGAGTTCGGGTCGCTGCCGTTCAAACGGGGTCATGGAGTTGATAATCGCCTCCAGGCGCTTGAATTCCTTGTCATTGACCTGGCTCTTAGCCGCCTCGGACACGTTGGACATCCCCGGCAGCTTGTCCATCAGGGAGCCGATGCCACCCAAATTCTGCAACTGCTGCAACTGGTCACGAAAATCCTCCAGGTCAAAGCCCTTGCCCTTTTTGAGCTTGGCGGCGAGCTTCTGCGCCTTTTCATGGTCGACCTTGCTCTCGACCTCCTCGACCAGCGAAAGCACATCGCCCATATCGAGGATACGTGATGCCAGGCGCTCAGGATGAAAGGGGTCCAGTGCCGTGCTCTTCTCACCGACACCGAGGAACTTGATCGGTTTACCAGTGATGTGCCGTACCGACAAGGCGGCGCCGCCGCGCGCATCGCCGTCGGTCTTGGTCAGGATAACCCCGGTTAACGGCAGTGCATCACCAAAAGCCTTGGCGGTGTTGGCGGCATCCTGGCCGGTCATGCTGTCGACCACAAACAGAGTCTCAATGGGATTGATCGCTGCATGCACCCGCTGGATCTCCCCCATCATCTGCTCATCGATATGCAGACGACCGGCGGTATCGATGAGGACCACATCAATATACTTCTTGCGTGCCGCGTCAACCGCATTTCGTGCGATCTCCACAGGGTCCTGATCGATTGAGCTGGGGAAAAACTCGGCCCCAACCTCTCCAGCCAGCGTCTTGAGCTGTTCGATGGCGGCAGGGCGGTAGATGTCGGCACTCACCACCATCACCGACTTTTTCTTCTTCTCCTTTAACCAGCGCGCTAATTTACCGACGCTGGTGGTCTTCCCCGCCCCCTGCAGGCCGGCCATTAACACCACTGCAGGTGACTGGGTATTGAGATTAAGCTCCTCGTTGGCCTCACCCATGAGGGAAATCAGTTCATCGTGAACAACCTTGATCAAGGCCTGGCCCGGAGTGAGGCTTTCCATCACCTCCTTGCCGATTGCCCGTGCCTTGACGTGTTCGGTAAATTCCCGCACAACAGGTAAGGCGACATCCGCCTCAAGCAGCGCCATGCGCACCTCACGCAAGGTCTCCTTGATATTTTCTTCACTCAGGCGGCCGCTACCGCGCAGATTGCGGAGGGTCTGGGTCAGCCTCGAAGTCAAACTTTCGAACATAGCGATTGTGGATCCTGTAACGAAACAACAGCGATCATCGCCTGTCGCGATCGGACAGGTGATGGCAATAAGGGAGGATTATAGCGTTAAAACCTCGCCACCTGTTAGGTGGGAGAGAGGCCGGTCGGTGATCAACTCACGACATTCCTGATAGATCATCTCCTCTTCCCCCGGTTTGGCATGGGTCAGATAGACATGGGGTGAGTGCCTCAGCTTAACAATATCCGCCGCCAGCAACTGCGGGCAGTAATGCTTGGACATCTTACTCAGCTCAATCTCGGCGTTGGAAAAGGCCGATTCGACAATCAGGTGGTCGAGCCGCTCCAAAGCGTTTAGCCCCTCCCAAAGACTGTCGTTGGTAGTCGTATCGCCGGCGAAGGCAAAAGCGCCCCCCGGATATTCCACCACGTAAGCAACGGTAGGCACAATATGATTGACTGGAATCATGCTGAAATGGCTGTCACCGACAGTCACCCGCTGACCCGGAACCATCTCCTCCATCACCAGTACCGGTAATTCCTCACTGGGAAGGCGGGTAAAATCGGGCCAGACCACCCAGTTGAAGATATGCTCTTTAAGAGCGCGCAGGGTGTAAGGCAGACCATGAATGACAATCGGCTGCTCAAGACGATCGAAGACACTGTCGATGAGCAGTGGAATCATATGGATATGATCCATATGGACGTGAGTGAGGAAAATATGGCGGATCCCGGCTAACTCATCCAGGCTGAGTTCCCCAACACCGCTTCCTGCATCGATCAGAACGTCATCACCCAACAAAAAAGATGTTGTCCGGCGGCCATTGCCTCCAATGCCGCCACTGCAACCCAGTACCCTCAATTCCATCCAGGCTCTCCACACCCTAATCATGTTGGTGCCATAACTCTGCCGGCGCACGCCGGCTCAAGCGGATACCTAGTCGCCTCTTCAGCACGGTATTTACGACACATCTAATAGACAACAGTCTAACCAAGACTTACATCAAATTTATACCCCAATCTTTGCAGATAATCTATTATCGACACGATTAGAAATCATATTCGCCTAAGAAGTCACAAAATTCGGTAAACTGTGGCTTATCGGCACTTCACCCCCCAGCAGCTCTATGCGATCATTGCCACGACAGATATTTAACATGGAACAGGTATGAATACATTGCTCACCGCCCTGGGTGTGATCCTCTATCTCACCAGCGCCACGCTTCTGCTGCGCCGCCTCGCTGCAGGTGTTCAGGCTGCCCGGCAAGGCAAACTGATCGCTCTGGTGACGGGCCTTGCGGCCTCATTCAGCCATATCGCATCGTTGCATTATACGGTGATCACACCCGAAGGGCTGAATCTGACCTTTTTCCATGTGTTGTCGTTAACCAGCTGGTTGGCAGCTATCCTGGTTGTCCTCAGTGCACTGAAACAGCCACTGGAAAATCTGGGCATTGCCGTGTTTCCGTTTGCGGCCATCGCCTTGTTGGCGCAAAGTGTCACAGGGACTAATGGCGCCACTGTCGAGATTGTCGGGATGGGGCTCAAGGCACACATACTGATATCCATCTTCTCCTACAGCCTGCTCACCATTGCCGCCCTGCAGGCGCTTTTGCTGGCGATCCAGACCCGCTATCTGCGTAACCGCCATCCCGGAGGGTTCATTCGCGCCCTGCCGCCGCTGGAAACGATGGAAACCCTGCTGTTTCGGTTAATCGCTCTGGGCTACATTCTGCTCAGCCTATCGTTGCTATCCGGGGTGACCTACATTGAGGATATCTTTGCCCAGCATCTGGTACATAAGACGGTTCTCTCTTTTGCAGCCTGGGTGGTGTTTGCCATTTTGCTTTGGGGGCGCTGGCGCTTTGGCTGGCGCGGACGTGTTGCCGTACGCTGGACCCTGAGCGGCTTTGCCGTCCTGATGCTGGCCTATTTCGGCAGCAAGCTGGTGCTGGAATTCATCGTGCTACGCTAATCCATCGGCTCGTGGTAACGGCAATTTGGTCATCATGACGCTATCCAGGCGAAATCATCGGACTTGACAGGACCCTCAAGACTCCCTGTAATTGGCATTCGATGTTTCTCGTTAAGGACTAACCTTTTTTGTTAAACGACATACCCATATGGATGCTACTCGGCATCCTCGCTCTATTAATCCTTCTTTCCGCTTTCTTCTCCGGTTCAGAAACAGGCCTGATCAGCCTTAACCGGTATCGCTTGCGGCACATGGCCAAGACAGGACACGCCGGAGCCGTGCGCGCCAGTGACCTGCTGCAGCGCCCCGACAAGCTGATTGGGCTGATTCTGCTTGGCAACAATTTTGTCAACATTCTCGCCTCATCCATCGCCACCATCATTGCTTTACGCCTGATCGGCGACGACGGTATAATGGTTGCTACGCTTCTGCTGACGGTCGTCGTCCTTATCTTTTCCGAGATCACCCCCAAAACCCTTGCTGCGCTCCACCCGGAGCGGTTTGCCTTTCCTGCCACTCTGTTTCTCAAGCCTATGCTGCGTGTGCTCTATCCGCTGGTATGGCTAATCAACACTATTCCGAACGCACTGTTGCGCCTCATCGGGGTCTCTCAGGAGGACATGGCCACACACAACATAAGCAGCGAGGAGTTGCGCACCGTCGTCAATGAAGCAGGTGCAATGATCCCCCGGCGCCACCAGAAAATGCTGCTGAGTATCCTCGATCTGGAAAAGGTAACAGTAGAAGACATCATGGTGCCGCGTAGCGAGATCGTCGGCATCGACCTGGATGATGACTGGGAAACAATCGAAAAACAGATCCGCACCAGCCAGCACACGCGTCTCCCGGTATTTCGCGGTGACATTGACAATGTGCAGGGCTTCATCCATCTGCGCAACGTACTCGCCCTACGCCGCCAACAGGAAATAAACAAGGAAGACCTGGAGTCACTGATACGCGAGACCTATTTTATCCCCGAGGGCACCGCACTGAATACCCAGCTACTTCACTTCCAGCACCAACGCCGCCGAATCGGGCTGGTGGTGGATGAGTACGGTGATATTCAGGGCTTGGTCACGCTGGATGATATCCTTGAAGAAATTGTGGGTGAATTCACCACCGATCCTGCCACCAGCAGCAAGGACATCCATCCACAGGAGGATGGTACTTTTCTAGTTGACGGGAGCACCAATATCCGTGAACTGAACCGCATCATGCACTGGGACCTGACGACCGATGGACCCAAGACTCTCAACGGTATGATTACCGAGTACCTTGAGACTATTCCGGAGCCAGGGACCAGCTTGCTGCTGGAGGGTTATCCGATCGAGATTATGCAAACCAGCAGCAATACGATTAAAACCGTACGCATTGACCCCTCTTTCAAGAAAAAAGCATAAACTTGCAGCTAAATTTCATTAAAAACTAGAATTAGTTGCATCTCTTGGATTTCATTAAAATTAGGCTGTACTTCTTGTCGTTGTCTACGACTATAATAGCCCGATAAATCAGGGGTATTGGAGCAGATTTTGTGGCAAAACTGACCTTGTCATTCAAAGACAAAGTGTTAAAGGTCTATTATATCGAGCCCGGCGAGATAGTGATCGGCAGTGATCCCTCTTGCCAGATCCATATCGACAGCCTGGCCTTGCAGCCGCGTCACGCCGCCATCACCACCGAAAAGCGCAAGTCAGTGGTGCGTGATTTGGGGAGCATTGAGGGAACCTTTGTAGGGAACGTCAAGCTCAGTGCACCTCACCAGCTAAAACATGATGAAACGATCCGTATCGGCAAGCACACCCTGCTCTTCACCACAGATCCTGCTGATGAACTAGGCGATACTCATGCCCCCGATAGCGACAGCCCAGCCACCGTCCCTAAGACAGGTGCCAAAAGGCACGGCTGGCTTCAGTTGCTCAACGGCCCCAACGTCGGGAAAACCATCAGTATTACCCGCAACATGACAAATATCGGTAAGGCCGGAGTGCAGACTGCGGTAATTGCCCGCCGCGACGAGGGCTTCTTCCTCTCCCACCTGGAAGGCGACAGGCCACCGCTGATCGATGGTCAGCCCATTGGCGATAAAAGCTGCAAACTGGAGGATGGGAATGTCATCCAGATCGGCAACATAAAAATGATGTTCACTCTCTCGTAGCCGGCAAATAGAATCCGGGCCACCAGAGCCAAACCTTTCATCACTGGTCGGAATCTTAAAGGTGCGACAGGGCCTCATCAAGCCGGTGAACGCCAATCACTTCAAGACCTTCGATAGAGCGCTTGGACATATTGGCCGCAGGAACAATGGCTCGGGTAAAACCGTGCTTGGCCGCCTCCTTTAACCGATCCTGGCCATTGGGTACCGGGCGGATCTCGCCGGCCAGCCCAACCTCACCAAAGACGACCATGCGCTCCGGCAAGGGTCGATTGCGCAGGCTGGATAGCACCGACAGCAACACTGCCAGATCTGCGCCGGTCTCGGTAACCCGTACGCCACCGACCACATTCACAAAGACATCCTGATCATGTGTGGCGATCCCGCCATGACGGTGCAACACCGCCAGCAGCATCGCAAGCCGGTTATGCTCAAGACCTACCGTCACCCGCCTAGGATTATTGAGGTGGCTCTCGTCCACCAATGCCTGAACCTCTACCAGCAGAGGGCGGCTGCCCTCCACGGTTACCATCACCACACTGCCTGAAACCACTTGCTCATGGCGAGAAAGAAAAATTGCCGAGGGATTACTCACCTCTTTCAGCCCAAGTTCAGTCATGGCGAAGACGCCCAGCTCATTCACTGCGCCAAAGCGGTTCTTAAATGCGCGGATCACCCGGTAACGGCTCCCACTGTCACCCTCGAAATAGAGCACGGTATCAACCATGTGTTCAAGCACGCGCGGGCCGGCCAACTGACCGTCCTTGGTCACATGGCCGACAATGAACATTGCGCTACCACTCTGCTTAGCATAACGCACCAGCTGGGCGGCACTCTCACGCACTTGGGCAACAGATCCGGGGGCCGATGTCAGCTGCTCAGTAAAGATCGTCTGAATCGAGTCTATCACCAGCACCTGCGGGTGCTCTTTGAGCGCAGTGTCGATGATTCCCTCTACCCGGGTCTCCGGCAGCAGACGCATGCTATCGGTGGGCAGCTTCAAGCGATGGGCTCGCAGGCTGATCTGCTGTGGTGATTCCTCACCACTGACATATAGAGTGGAGTAACGTTCGCCAAGCATGGCCAGCGTCTGCAACAGCAAAGTCGATTTACCGATGCCCGGATCTCCGCCGATGAGCACGACGGAGCCTGCTACCATGCCACCGCCAAGAACCCTGTCGAATTCGCCGATCCCGGTCGGAACACGAGCCACATCGTCCGGCACTACCTCGGACAATGCCTGCACCTTCACCGTGCCGGCACTACCCGCATATCCGGCAAACCGTCCAGAACGTAGTGATGGACTCTGCTGGACGATCTCAACCATCGTGTTCCAGGCCTCACAGTCCGGGCATTGCCCGGCCCATTTGGTTGTCTTGGCGCCACACGCACTGCAGCTGTAATTGACTTTTGCCTTTGCCAAGGATGTATACACTCCATAAAATCTCGCTGGGAAAAAAGCTTACCATGAAGAACGCCAAAGCTACGAAACTATTGGATTTGTCGCCCAAAACCTGACTACCTGTTGTATTCAGGTTTTAAGTAATGGGAGCATTGATATCCGAGAAAATTTGCAGGAGATTAATAAAAAGCTCAGGTTAATATTTCGATGGGGAGGAAGAATTGCACCAACAGCTACATAAGGTGGTGGTCTTCTTTCCCGTCATCCTCATCGGCATCGGGAAAATGTTCCTCCTCCCAGCCATTCTCACTGCCACGCCGGTTGAGCAGAAATAGAACAGCAATGACGACGAGTACCGGGATCAGCACAAGGATCCCGATCCGCACCCTAGCCTCGCCAAACGAGCAGGCGGTTAGCATAAGTGAGAGAGCCAGCAAAAGGATGCTTCGTAACCATTGATTGATCATCCTGCATCCCCCCTCATGGCAATGAATTCAGGATAGAGCTGAGCCAACAACTCTCTTGTGGTGGAATTGAGTTCCAGGCGATCCAGTTCCTCAAAGGCAACCCAGCGGGCATCGGCCGCATCATCACCGGCGCAAAGCTTGCCCTGGAGATAATCGCCGAAAAAATCGAGGACCACATAATGATAACGCAATGAGCCCTCCGCATCGCGTTCGATAAATTCGAAGTGGTAGGCCAACGCCCCCACACGGATGGTGATGCCGGTCTCCTCTAGAATCTCACGCTCCAGAGCCGCTTGCAGCGACTCCCCAGGGGCAACCTTACCACCGGGAATCGCCCACTGATTCTTATTCGGTGTCTTTCCACGAAGCACGAGGAGGATTTTATCCTGATGGCAAACGACTGCTCCAACACCAACCTGGGGCCAGTGGGGCATTCCCTATTTACCCCAATTCCACCCGCGAAACCCGCGGAGTAACGCTGCAGAGCAGTTCGTAAGCGATGGTGCCGGCAGCCTCGGCGACGTCCTCCACCGGCAGGCCCTCTCCCCACAACACGGTAGAATCACCAATGCGCGCTTCGGGCTGTGTGCGGAGATCAACACAGATCATGTCCATAGAAACACGTCCAATCAGCGGCACTCGTCGACCATTGATAAGCACCGGCGTGCCATTTCCTGCATGACGCGGATAACCGTCACCGTAACCCACGGCAACCACGCCTACGGGCATCGTTTCAGGACAGA
>JBFEYJ010000090.1:0-11148 GCA_041562215.1 Thiohalomonadaceae bacterium
ACGCACATCAGGCCGTTCCCGCCTAATAAGGGGATGTTGCTAGTTACCGTTCAGCAAGAGCACCTCTCGCCTTTATGCTTGTCGTGGCTATCTGACTTCCTATATCTTACCCGCCATGAAAACTGTCGATACTTTAATCCATGCCAGCCGGGTTATCCCCGTTGAACCGGAAGGGGTAGTGCTGGATAACCACAGCATTGCCATCAAGGACGGCCAAATCGCCGCCATCCTGCCCCGTGCAGAGGCAGAGGTCCAATACCTCGCCGAGACGGTGGTAGATAAATCGGGCCATGCCCTGATCCCCGGCATCATCAATGCCCATACCCACGCGGCCATGAGCCTGATGCGCGGCCTGGCCGACGATATGCCATTGATGACCTGGCTAACCGAGCACATCTGGCCGGCCGAGGCTCAGTGGATCAGCCCTGCCTTTGTCAGGGATGGCACCCGCCTGGCGATGGCAGAGATGCTGCGCGGTGGCATCACCTGCTTCAACGAGATGTATTTCTACCCCGATGAGGTCGCACGCCAGGCCGAGCATGCCGGTATGCGAGCCGTGGTGGGATTGATCGTCATCGACTTCCCAACCGCCTGGGCGCAAAACGCCGAAGAGTACCTGCATAAGGGACTAGCGGTGCATGATCAGGTCCGAGGCAGCAGCCTGGTGACGACAGCCCTGGCTCCCCATGGACCCTATACTGTCTCCGACGAACCACTTCAGAAGGTGATGATGTACGCCGAGGAGCTGGACATCCCGATCCACATGCATGTGCATGAGACCGCCGACGAGGTCCACCAGGGCGAGGAGCGGCACGGCAAGCGCCCCTTGGCCCGGCTGGCGGAACTGGGTATTACCTCGCCGCGCCTGCTGGCGGTGCACATGACCCAGCTCACCGACGAAGAGATCGCCGCCTATGCCGACGCCAACGGCCACGTAGTGCACTGTCCCGAATCCAACCTCAAACTGGCCAGCGGCTTTTGTCCGGTGCAGAAACTACTCAATGCAGGTATCAATGTGGCACTCGGCACCGATGGTGCCGCCAGCAACAACGACCTGGATATGTTCGGCGAAATGCGTACAGCCGCCCTGCTGGGAAAGGCGGTGGCCGGTGACGCCAGCGCCCTGCCTGCGGAAAAGGCATTGGCAATGGCCACCATTAACGGGGCTCGGGCGCTGGGGCTGGAATCGGTCTGCGGCTCGCTGGTTGTAGGCAAGGCGGCCGATATCGTGGCCGTAAAGATGGATGATCTCGAAACCCAACCGCTGTACCATCCTATCTCCCAGTTGGTCTATGCCACCGGCCGTGACAAAGTCAGCGACGTATGGGTCGCCGGCCGACACCTGCTCAAGGAGCGTCAGCTCACTACTCTGGATGAGTCAGCGATTCTCGAGAGCACCCGTCAGTGGCAGGATAAAATCGCACAATACAACCAGGTCAAGCACACATGAGCGCAGCACACCACAACGTCGATCACGCCGAAGTCGGCAAATTCGAACAACTGGCCTCCCGCTGGTGGGATCCCCACAGCGAGTTCAAGCCGCTGCACGAAATCAATCCTTTGCGCCTGGACTACATCGATAGCCATGCCTCTCTCTCCGGCAAGAAGGTGCTTGATGTTGGCTGCGGCGGAGGGATCCTCTCCGAAAGCATGGCCAGGCGAGGAGCGGAAGTCATGGGCATCGACATGGGCGAGGCGCCACTCCAGGTCGCCGAGCTGCACAAGCTCGAATCCGGTGTCGAGGTCGAATACCGGCATATCACCGCCGAGGCGCTGGCCGACGAAATGCCCGGCACCTTCGATGTGGTTACCTGCATGGAGATGCTGGAGCATGTGCCGGATCCCGGTTCAGTTATCGCTGCCTGTGCCCGTCTGGTCAAACCCGGTGGCCAGGTATTCTTCTCCACCATCAACCGCAACCCCAAGGCTTATCTCTTCGCCATTGTCGGTGCCGAGTACCTGCTGCGCATGCTGCCCAAAGGGACCCACGACTTTGCCAAGTTCATCCGCCCCTCGGAGCTCGAAGGCTGGTGTCGTCCGGCCGGACTGGAACTCAGGGAGCTGACCGGCATGACCTACAATCCCTTCAGCAAGCAGTACAGTCTGGGGCGGGACTTGGATGTTAACTATCTCGCCTACTGCACTCGCACGCCAGAATAACGATGTCCTCCATACGCACCGTCCTCTTTGACCTGGACGGCACCCTGGCCGATACCGCGCCGGATCTGGCCTATGCCCTTAACTGCGTACTCGAAGAGCAGGGGCGCACAGCCCTGCCTTTCGAAACGATCCGTCCGGTGGTCTCCCACGGCGGTATTGCCCTGATCAAGCTGGGCTTTGGCATCGATGAGAGCGCCAGCGATTTTCACCCACTTCGCCAGCGACTTCTCGACATTTACCGCGCTAACATCGCGCGAGAGACTCGGCTGTTCGACGGTATGTCGGCACTGCTCGATAGACTTGAACAACGCGGCCTGAACTGGGGAGTAGTAACCAACAAGCCGGCATGGCTCACGGATCCACTGCTGCAAGAACTTGGATTGTTGGAGCGGGCTGCAACCGTCATCAGCGGCGATACCCTGCCGCAGCGCAAGCCCCATCCGGCGCCGATGCTGCTAGCCTGTGCGCAGGCAGGCAGCGGATCCGCTCAGTGCCTCTACATTGGCGATGCAGAACGCGACATCGAGGCCGGTCGCAACGCCGGCATGCACACCCTGGTGGCGCTATTCGGCTATCTGGCCGAGACCGATTTTCCCGAGTGCTGGCAGGCCGAGGGCATGGTCGAATCCGCCCTCGAGATACTGGACTGGCTGGAACGGTGGTAAGTTCTCCACGCTGATAGTGATGAACAGGCGGCACCGGCAAACCATTGCACGCCTCTTTGCACCGAATGTAAGGTGACTGACTCTATCGCACTGACGGAATTAACGATTTAGAGATAAGCGGTGGTAAGCTCCACCTACAAAAAGCCAAATCGATAATCTCCATGGAACACCTGAACACCACCGAACTGCTGATCCTTGGACTTGCAGCGACCTTGATCGCGGCATTTACCGCGCTGCTCGCCTGGTTGCCCGTCCATCGGCGTAATCTGGTCCTGCGGGAAGAGACGATCCGCTTGCAGGCTGAACTGGAGGGCGAACGTCGCGCCAGTGCAGAGAAAAGCCGCGCCTTCGACGAGGCGCGCCTGCAACTTGGCAACAGCTTCAACTCCCTCGCTGCCCAGGCACTCAAGCACAACAGTTCTGAATTCCTGAAACTGGCGCAGGAAAATTTCAAGCAGTTGCACATCCGCTCGCAAAACGTACTCAGTGAGCGTGAGAAAGCCGTGGAAAATCTGGTCAAGCCGATCCGCGAGGTAATGGAGAAGACCGAACGGCAAATCCGGCGAATGGAACAAGAGCGCCAGACCGCTTACGGCTCGCTTACCAAGCACCTTGAGAGCATGAGCGAGACCCAGCGCCTGCTGCAGAGCGAAACCCGCAACCTGGTGCAGGCTTTGCGCCGTCCCGAAGTTCGCGGCCAGTGGGGAGAGATGACCCTCAAGCGTCTGGCGGAACTGGCCGGCATGGTGGAGCACTGCGACTTCTTTGAACAGGAGCAGGTGCGTACCGAAGAGGGCAACGCGCTACGTCCCGACATGATCGTACGGATGCCCGACGGGCGTGACATCGTCGTCGATGCCAAAACCCCGCTCGACGCCTATCTCTCCGCCATGGAGGCGGGCAGTGATGAGGATAAACAGAAGGCTCTGCAACATCACTCGCGCAAGGTGCGCGAACGGGTGCGCGAACTGGCCGGCAAAGCGTACTGGCAACAGTTCAAGAACACCCCCGACTTCGTTGTGCTGTTTATTCCCGGCGATCAATTTCTCAGCGCCGCCCTGGATCACGATCGCAAACTGTTGGAAGATGCCATGGCGGACAAGGTAATCCTCGCTACCCCCACCAGCTTCATCGCCCTGCTGCGCGCCGTGGCCTATGGCTGGCGGCAGCAGGCGCTGGCGGAAAATGCAGAGCAGATCCGCCAGGTCGGTGAGGAACTCTACGGCAGGCTCGGCACCTTTGCCGACTATCTCGGCAAACTGGGGCGCAGTCTCGACAGCAGTGTGAGTCATTTCAACAAGGCCGTCGGCTCATTCGACTCACGAATCCTGCCGAGCGCACGCAAGTTCACCGAGATGGGGATCCATGCGAAAAAAGAGCTGGATGAACCGGTTCCGCTGGAAAAAAGTGTGCGTCAGATGCAAGTGCAATCAGACGAAATCTAACGATAATACGCTCCAAAGAATTTGCATCAGCCGACAGTGGCCTCAACAAATCAGCACAAATGTTATGCCGACGTATACCCTGAAAGAATCCTACGAGTACTGCCTGCAACTGGCCAGGGATCACTATGAAAACTTCCCTGTTGCATCCATTTTATTACCGGCGCGCCTGCGTCGGCCTGTAGCGGTGATCTACGCTTTTGCCCGTACCGCCGATGACATCGCCGATGAAGGAGAAGCCGGCACCAGTGAACGCCTTGCAGAATTAAATCGTTACAAGGAACAGCTTGCACAACTGGAAGCGGGTACTCCCCCCGACGATCCCGTGTTCATCGCCTTGGCCGATGTGATCACCACGCATCAACTACCACTGTCTCTGTTCCATGATTTGCTGTCGGCCTTTTGCCAGGATGTGACAACAAAGCGCTACGCCGATTTTGCCATGGTCCTCGACTACTGTCGCCGCTCGGCCAATCCGGTCGGACGACTGCTACTACACCTTAACGGTGACGCCACCGAAGAAAACCTGCACGCCTCAGACAAGATCTGCAGCGCGCTTCAGCTGATCAACTTCCTGCAGGACCTAACGCAGGATTATCACGAAAACGCTCGCATCTACCTGCCGCAAGACGAGATGGAACGCTTCGGGATCGACGAATCGTGGCTTGCGCAGGCCCGCAATGATGCAGCAATGCATGAGCTCATCGCCTTCCAGTTACACCGCATCCGGGCGATGATGAATGACGGTGCGGCACTAGGGGCGAACCTGAGGGGTCGTTTCGGCTTCGAGATCCGGCTGATTATCGCCGCGGGTGTGAAAGTGCTGGACAAGCTGTCGCAACACGGTGGCGATGTCTTCGCCCGTCCCCGCCTCAGTAACGGCGACTACCTGAACATCGTTAGGCAAGCCCTCTTACGGTGCCGGTTTCAACCAGCCCCCCTTCCCCTTTCGTAAAAAAAGAACAAGCCTGTCAGGCCTTTTCCTATCACAACCCAAAGTGGGGTGATCTCATCCAGGGAGTACAATGCCGCTCACAAAAAAAAGCGGTCTGTGATACCTTAACGCCACACAAACGACAGTCTACAGAACCGCCAACCGATGAGCCCTGACGAATATTGCCAGGAGAAGACCGCCAGCAGCGGATCCAGCTTCTACCACAGTTTCCGCTTCCTCACCCCCAAGAAGCGACGCGCTATAACGGCCCTCTATGCCTTTTGCCGCGAGGTCGATGATGTGGTCGACGAAACACATGAACCAGAGGTCGCCCGCACTACCCTCAACTGGTGGCGCCAGGAGGTGTCAAGGCTGTTTCATGACACACCACAGCACCCGGTGACCAGCGCCCTAAAGCCCCTGCTGTCGGATTTTAATCTGCCGGAGGAGCATTTTCTCGAGATCATCGACGGCATGGAGATGGATCTGGACAAGGTGCGCTATGAAAACTTCGCCCAGCTATCACTCTACTGCTACCGTGTCGCCTCGGTGGTGGGGTTAATGGCCGCAGAGATCTTCGGCTATCGGGATCGACAGACCCTGAAATACGCGCATAACCTCGGCATGGCCTTTCAGCTGACCAACATCCTGCGTGATGTCAAAGAGGATGCGCTTCGCGGACGCTGCTATCTGCCGGCTGACGAAATGATGCAGTACGGGGTGACTCTCGAGGACATCAGCCAGGGGTGTATGCACCAGGGAATGAAACGGCTGCTCGCCCACCAGGCAGAGCGCGCGCAAAGCTATTACGACAAGGCCTTCAGTGAACTTCCTGAGCAGGACCGCTACGACCAACTTAGCGGCATTGTCATGTCCGAAATCTATCATGCGCTCCTGCGGCGGATCATGCAGCAGAACTACCCGGTCCTGCAAAAGCGGGTCACCCTCCCCTCCTGGCAAAAACTGTGGCTCGCATTACGCTGTGTCTGGCGTGAGAAAAGCCGATCGCGCCGACTTGCCCGCTTTCCATCCAGCCAAACCTGAGCTCAATGAATCCTGACAAAGATGTTCTCATTGTCGGTGGCGGCTGGGCAGGAATGGCTGCAGCCCTTGTGCTTGACCAGCACCACATCCCCGTCACCGTGCTGGAGTCGGCACCGCAGCTTGGCGGGCGTGCGCGTAACGTCAGGTATGGCAAGCAGTGTCTGGACAACGGCCAACACCTGTTGATTGGCGCCTACAGTGAAACCCTTAGCCTGTTACAGCTAATGGGGATCAGGGAGGTCGATGTACTCGAACGCCAATCGCTCTCCCTGCATGTTCTCGGCGCGGATCACTCCCTGGAACTGAAGGCCCCACCATTGCCTGCCCCACTGCACCTGGCCTGGGCTCTGCTCACGGCAAAGGGGATTGGCTATCGAGACAAACTGCAGGCCCTGCGCATGAGCCTGGCCTTGAGCCTGAACGGATTTTCGCTGTTAGAAGACATGAGTGTCGCAGAACTGATGCAGCACCACCGTCAGGGAAACGCCTTGATTCGGGACTTCTGGGAGCCACTGTGCCTCGCCACCCTGAACACCCCAACGGAACTTGCTTCAGCCCAGGTATTCCTTCGCGTTCTCAAGGAGAGTTTCAGCCAACGTCGGAATGACGCTGACCTGCTCATCCCGCGTGTGCCTCTCGGCAACCTGTTTCCGGATGCCGCCGCCGCTTACCTATCCCGCCAACAACGCAGTGCGGTGCAGTTGAAGGAGCGAGTGACAGAACTCGAAATCACCGATAACCGGGTAGAAGGTCTGAACACAAACTGCCGGCGGCACACCGCCCGGGATGTCATTCTTGCGGTATCACCAACGGCCGCTACCCGCCTGCTCTCGCCTCACCCAGCCCTGCGCCCTCTCGCTGGAGACATTGCGGAGCTCGGCTCACAACCTATTATTACCGTCTACCTGCAATATCCGGCAACCCACAGGCTGTCGCAGACCATGTTCGGCATGAGCGGCACCGTTTCACAATGGCTGTTCGACCGCCGAGTTTGCGGCCAAGCGGGACTGATCGCCGTGGTCATCAGTGCAGACGGTCCACACATGGCTTGGGACAACGAACGGCTGATCAGACAGGTCACCGCAGAGCTGCGTGGCCGATTCCCACAATGGCCCGAAGTCGAACACGCCATGGTGATCCGTGAAAAGCGTGCGACCTTCGAATGCCGCGTCGGTATCGAGCAGTTGCGCCCTGGAAATGATACCCCAGTCGACAGACTGTGGCTTGCAGGCGACTATACCGACACCGGATATCCCGCAACACTCGAAGGGGCGGTGCGCAGTGGGGTACAATGCGCACATCGCGTCATCGAACAGCGACAATCATCCTCCCAATAAAACCCATGGGTTAACCTGCATGTCCGAAACCAAGAAAGATTACCAGGCCGGAACCGACCTGCTTAAGGATCGCGTTATTCTCATTACCGGCGCCGGCGACGGCATCGGCGCCGCCGCCGCCAAAAGCTGCGCCTCGCATGGCGCAACAGTGATCCTGCTGGGCCGCACCACGCGCAAACTCGAAGCGGTGTACGACGCCATCGAAGCCGCGGGCCAGCCTCAGGCCGCCATCTACCCGATGAACCTGGAAGGCGCTGCCCCCAAGGATTATGAAGATCTGGCAGGCACCATCGAGAAAGAGTTCGGTCGTCTTGACGGCCTGTTACACAACGCCTCCCTGCTCGGTACCCTCACCCCCCTCGGCCAGTATGATGTGGCGCAGTGGTCAAAGGTCATGCAAGTCAATCTAAACGCTCCTTTCCTGATGACTCGTGCCTGCCTGGAGTTATTGAAAAAATCCGACGATGCCTCGGTACTGTTCACCAGCTCCAGCGTAGGCCGCAAAGGGCGTGCCTACTGGGGCGCCTACGGCGTTTCCAAAGCGGCGAATGAGAACATGATGCAGATCTGGGCCGACGAGCTGGAGAGTAATACCAAAGTACGGGTCAACAGCATCAATCCCGGCGCCGTGCGTACTACCATGCGCGCCCGCGCTTATCCGGGTGAAGACCCGAATAGCCTGCCTAATCCGGATGCGATTATGGCCACTTATCTCTACCTGCTCGGCCCGGACAGCAAAGGCATAACAGGACGCCAGTTCGACGCACAGTGATATTACCGGAGGGACTTCGTCCCTCCACATTATCAATAATGAAGCATGGCGGGTACCCGCCACAAAAGCTATGCGAATTTTTGTGCGCAATCCTGAGCGGTCAGTGGGACGCGACACAAATACGAAAAAATCCCGGTTTCAGGCTGGCCTTCCACCTTCGACCAAAAACGAAAATTTACGTGGAATGGCGGGTTCAACTGTTACCTCGATTCAATTTGAGCTTGATACCCGCAAGCCACTCATCCAGTTGTAGCAAACCATTCTCCACCAACGAGTAAACTGCCGGCACCACCAGTGTCAACAGGGTGGAACTTATCATGCCGCCAATCACCGCCATCGCCAGCGGACCATTGGTATCGGCTCCGGCACCTACACCCATGGCAGCAGGAAGCCTGGCGTTTGGTGCGCTCCTCTTGCGGCACCATGCGCAAGAGGGCGGTACCACTGCTGACTTCGCCACCACTGTTGCCACCGACCAGGAAATTGTCGCCGAGAAGCCGGCCAACGGAGATCTGCGCCGCGTACTACCACAGTGGCAGGGCACGCTGGTTTCCGTTTATGCCCTTGCCGAAACTCGCCCGCTACCGTCTAATACCCATCGCTTCATCGGCTTTTTGTGTGAGCACCTTGGTCAGCATTAACGACTTTCCGTCTTGCCGACAGCAACGTATTAGCTTCGAATAGCCAGTGGTTGTCGTCAGATGGTCGACAATTGGCCAATTTCGTTCTATTTGGATTATTGCTTCTTATGTCTGCTACAGTGTATATGCAGCCTTAAACCAGATCTTATAAACTCAATATTCCACCTTGTCTTCCAACTCTCGCCAGCGTGCAAAGGTTGGCAGTGCAGACTCACGAAGTGCCTGCTGCATTGGCAAGTGACGCTCCGATGGCTGGCGCAAAATCTCTTCCTTGATCACGACGTCATCAAAACCAGCCTCTGCCGCATCAGCGGCGCTGGCAGCGTAATAGACGGCATCAACGCGTGCCCAGTGCGCCGCCGCAAGGCACATTGGGCAGGGCTCGCAGTTCACATAGAGTTCGCAGCCGATTAACTGAAAGTCAGCCAGTGCACGGCAGGCATCGCGTATCGCCTGCACTTCGGCATGGGCTGTTGGATCATTCAACAGTGTGACCTGATTGCTGCCGCGTCCAACGATCTCGCCGTCTTTAACAATCACCGCACCAAACGGCCCACCACCATTGGCAATCGACTCATCAGCGAGGCGGATAGCCTCCAGTAAGAAGTGCTCTTTCATCTGATATCCCCGTTTTTTTCATCACTATAGAGGGGCTGAAGCATGGGAGTAAAGGGTGTGAGTCTACTGTCAGATGACGTGTGCTCAGCCGAGCTACAACCTGATAGAGAGCAAAGTAAAGTGCTAAATCGTGAGTGCTTCTTTATTATCCCGCAACATCTCATAAAGAATGAGTGCGGTATTGCAGATACCGTTAGCGCTAACCGTGACATGGATCGTCACAGCGAAATCCCACCGCAATACATGGGAACGATTAGTCTTCACAGCTCCCGAGAGGGACAGCGCCTGACGAGAGGACAGCCATGACATTGTGGACGTTTTCGGCAGAAATCCTTGGCGTGGATCACAATCAAAGCATGGAACTCGTTATAGAGAGCAACCTGCTCCTCTGTGCGACCAAAATTCTCTTCTACCATGCTACGCAGCGTCTCGTAGCCTTCACTGCCGTCAATCAGGCCAAGCCTGGAAAAGAGGCGTCGGGTATAGGCATCAATGACGAAGACCGGACGATTGAAAGCATAGAGCACCATATCATCAGCGGTCTCCGGCCCTACCCCTTTAATCGACAGAAGGGCATGACGCAGGTCGTGAGTTGATAGCTGTTCCAGACGCGCCTTCCTGCCGGGTTCCAGCAACCAGCGGCAGAAGGTCTGCAGGCGCTCGGCCTTGATATTGAAATAACCGGAGGGACGCAACCATTGCGCCAATTTGGGCAAAGGGGTCGAGACAATGACTTCCGCACTCAGGGCACAATTGTCATTGAGGTTGGCGATAGCTTTGTCGACATTGGTCCAGGCGGTGTTCTGGGTAAGGATCGCCCCGACCATCACCTCAAATGGGGTGTCACCCGGCCACCAGTGCTGGGGACCGAAGCGTTCAAAAAGGCGATCATAGACCCACTGCAATGTCATCGATGAGTTGAACCGTTATCCCTGTCCATAAGATTGCTGGGGAACTCTGTCATTGCGAGGAACGAAAATGACGAAGCAATCTGTTAATGATGGTAGCAACAGATTGCTTCGCTGCCTGCGTCGTTTCCTGGCAGCTTCGGCTCGCAATGCCAGTCTCCCGGGAAAACGCTGTAGCACGGTTTGGAACACTTGTTCAGGTTCTGCGGCGCCGACGAGGGTTATGATTCTCCCTGCTTTGACGTGTGCCATGCGCGGTCTTGCGCGGTATCGGTTTCTTGCTGCCCTTCTTGGAAGAAACCCTGGGCGCCTCTTCCAGGCCCACACTCTGCCGCAACAGTGAAAGCTCCCCCCCCTTAAGTTCCTCCCACTTCCCCGGACGTATCCGTCGCGGCAGAGAGGTGGGCCCGTAACGTACACGGATCAAGCGGCTCACAGTCACCCCCTGCGAATCCCACAGGCGGCGCACCTCACGATTGCGGCCCTCGTCGAGAAGCACATGGTACCAATGGTTGGCCCCTTCACCGCCGCCATCGACGATTGAAGTAAACCGGGCAGTCCCGTCCTCGAGCATCACTCCCTCTTGCAGCTTTTGCAGGGTTTCAGGCGCCACCTCACCGAGCACAC
>JBFEYJ010000091.1:0-10893 GCA_041562215.1 Thiohalomonadaceae bacterium
GAGGTGCCGAAGTCGATACCGATGGCAATTGTGTTCTTTATGCCCATTTCCCCATCCCCGGTCACGTTCAAATGCCTGGATTTTCCTGTTGATGTGTTGGACCAGTCTCAGCTTACCTCTAATGATTAAGGGCTACACTATTTTGTACATAGGCTGGAGAGGGAGAAATGATCATGATGTCGAAAATGATGGTTATTGTTGTAATGACGCTTGTCGTGACAGCTTGCCAGCAGGCACCGGTAAGGGACGAAGCCTCCTATCTCTCCAGGGTTGGGGTTGGAAGCACCTTCGTCTTGCATGAGGCTTTGATCGTGCCGCTCGGCCATGCAAGGGTATTCTTGCAAGGAGGAAAAATGGTGCCCAAAATTCGTCTCGACCGATACCGCCCTCACTGCAATTTCGAGGTGCGTTCTGTGAGTGACGGGACCCTGAGGATTGAGCCGGATACCTTCCTGGTGACCGAGGTGGATGAGGATGAGGAGGAGGTCGTAGGCCTGCCACAGCCGCAACGGTATGCGGGACTTGAACTAAATGGTGGTCGGGGAGGGGGGATCAATCAGATCGTCTATTACGTCCGTCATTGGCTCTATGCAGAGCGACAGCCCGAGGTAATGCACCTGACCTGCCACGGAGGTTTCGACCTGCCGTTCTATGCGCGAACGCCGGGTATCGGCGAGATTCGCCAGGCGCTGGGTCAGCTTGTTACCTTGAACCTGGTGATTACTGAATAGTGAGGGATAGATTGCAGGATTAGCGAAACGTGATCCGCTGGTGGTCATTGAACGTTGAATCGATAATGTCGGGTCATGGCTATCGCCTAACCCGACCCACGCTTGGCAGGATATTGATTGTTGCGGCAGGGCGAGAGATAGGCACCATCTTTCTCGCCCTCAATCCTTCAGGGTAACGTCACGTGCTGCGGCGGATTCCAGTCGGCGGCGCGGTGCTCGGCAACTACTGTCGTGTAGATACCGCCACGAACGTTGAACTTGCCGGTCACGCGCATAAAGCGTGGGTTACAGGCAGCGACAAAGTCGTCCAGCATGGTGTTGGTTACCTTCTCATGGAACGCACCTTCGTCCCGGTATGACCACATGTACATTTTCAGGGCCTTGAGCTCGATGCACTTTAGATCGGGCACATAGTCGATGGCGATGGTGGCAAAATCCGGCTGGCCGGTCTTGGGGCACAGGCAGGTGAACTCAGGAATGTCGATGTGGATGGTGTAGTCCCTACTCGGCATCGGATTGTCGAAGGTTTCAAGTTCCTTACTGGGTTGGCTAGGCATAACGCTATCTTTCATGGTAGGTTTGTCGGCCCGGAATTGTAGCTGAAATCAGCCGGAAGACGAAGAAGTTCCGGGGAGGCAAAAGGATGCGGACAGACTGCCGAGATGCCCCGGTCTGAAGCGGTGTTGCTGTATAATTTACTGAATAATAAGGGTTTACTTTCCTGTTTATCCCGATACCCGGTTAACCTGCTAGAGTGAAAGACTAACTACTATATGCGACTGAGCAAGATCAAACTCGCCGGTTTCAAGTCCTTTGTTGATCCGACGACTATTCCCCTGCCCACCAATCTGACTGGTATTGTCGGCCCCAACGGCTGTGGAAAATCCAACACCATCGATGCGGTCCGCTGGGTGATGGGCGAGACTTCGGCCAAACACCTGCGCGGTGACTCGATGACCGATGTCATCTTCAACGGGTCCAATTCACGCAAGCCTGTCGGCCAGGCTTCTATCGAGTTGACCTTTGATAACAGTGATGGCACGCTCGGCGGTCAGTACGCCCATTACAGTGAGATCTCCATCAAGCGCACGGTCACTCGTGACGCTCAGTCGCTTTACCACCTCAACGGCACCCGATGCCGCCGTCGTGACATTACCGATATTTTCCTCGGTACCGGTCTGGGTCCGCGTAGCTACGCCATCATTGAGCAGGGCACCATCTCCCGCATCATCGAAGCGAGGCCGGAGGAGCTGCGTGTGTTCCTGGAGGAGGCTGCCGGCATCTCCAAGTACAAGGAGCGCCGTCGCGAGACCGAGACCCGTATCCGCCACACTCGAGATAATCTCGATCGTCTCAATGACCTGCGTGAGGAGCTCGAGAAGCAGCTCAATCATTTGCAGCGACAGGCGGCTACCGCAGAGCGCTACAAAAAGCTCAAGCAGGAGGAGCGGGAACTCAAAGGGCAATTGCAGGCGCTGCGCTGGCGCAGCCTCGATGGCGACGCGCAAGAGCAGGAGCACCATATCCACGAGCAGGAGACTGCCCTCGAAGCACAGATTGCACGCCAGCGCAGCGCCGAGGCAGGCATCGAGAGCAAGCGAGAGGCGCATGTCGAGGCCAGCGAACATTTCAACCGGATACAGAGTGAGTATTACGGCATCGGTGCCGACATTGCCCGCCTGGAACAGACCATTCAGCATGCGCGCGAACGCTACCAGCAGCAGCGCCAGGATCTGGATCAGCTAGAGCGCTCCTGGAACGAGGCGCAGGTGCATCAGGATAGTGACCACCGGAAGATCGAGGAGCTGCAGGGCAAACTGCTGGAACTTGAACCGCAACACCAGCAGGCGGTTGAAGCGGAAGCGCTCTCCGCCGCCGCCTTGGCAGAGGCCGAACAGGCGATGCAGGAGTGGCAGGCGACCTGGGACAGCTTTAATCAGGAGGCCAATGAGCCCTCGCAGACGGCCCAGGTCGAGCGCGCCCGTCTCCAGCATCTGGAGCAACAGAGCGGGCAACTGCAGCAGCGCCTGGGACGGATCGAAGAGGAGCAGGGGAATCTCTCTGTTGCCAATCTCGACGAGGAACTGGAGATGCTGCGCGAGCAGTTGGCCGAGGGCGAGATTCGTAGCGCCGGCTTTCAGGAGCGCCTCAGCGGTTGTCTTGAACAGATCAACCGCCAGCGTGAGCAGAATCATCAGGACACCAAGGAGTTGGATCAGCTGCGTACCCGTTTGCAGAGTCAGCGCGGTCGCCATGCCTCGCTCGAAGCGCTGCAACAGGCAGCACTCGGCAAGCGCCAGGGGGCGGTGACCGAGTGGCTGACAAAACAGGGACTGGCCGAGGCTCAACGTTTGGCACAGGGCATCTCCGTCATCGACGGCTGGGAGCGGGCGGTCGAGTGCGTACTGGGCGATAACCTCGAGGCGGTTTGCGTTGAGGGTATGGATCCCATCCTTGGCACCCTCGGCAGCCTTGAGCACGGCAACCTGGCGCTCTTCGATACTCGCGCCGAGGCAGGCGCGGCAGAGACTGATGGGAGTACGCTGCTCACTCAGGTAAGCTCCGAGTGGCCGCTCGACTCACTGCTTGGTTCGGTCTACCTGGCAGAGGATCTGCCTACGGCGCTGACCCGGCGGAGCCGTCTGGCTGCCCACGAATCGGTCATCACCCGCGACGGGATCTGGCTCGGTAACAATTGGGTGCGGGTGGCTCGCGATGCGGATGAGCGCGCCGGGGTACTCCATCGCGAGCAGGAACTCAAAGAACTGGTAGAGGACATCGCCTTGCTTGAAGGGCAGGTCGAGTCGCTGCAACAGCATCAGGAACAGGGACGTCAGCGCCAGCGAGAACTGGAGGAAGAGCGCGAGACGATCCAGGCGGATCTCAATGAGAGCAACCGACACCACACCGAACAAAAGTCGCAGCTCAGTGCCAAGCAGGCGCGCCAGGAGCAGATCGCCGGCCGCCGGGCGCGGCTGCAGAGTGAGGCCAATGAGCTGCAGGAGCAACTGGGCCAGGCTGAGACTCAGATGTTCACTTCGCGCGCTACGCTTCACACCGCGCTGGAGCGAATGGAGGAGTTGGCGCAGCAGCGCGAGGATCTTGCCTCCCGCCGTGATGTACTGCGCGACACACTGGAGCAGTCACGCGAGCGGGCGCGCAGAGATAGAGAGTTGGCACAGGAGCTCACTGTGCGCATCCAGACCATGCGGACAGAACTCGACAGTACCCGTCAGGGACTGGAGCGCATGAATCAACAGCTTGGCCAGCTGGCGGAACGTCGTGAAGAGCTCAGGATGGCCCTGGCCGAGGGCGACAGCCCGATCACGCTCAAAGCTGAGGAGTTGGAGGGACTGCTGGAGAAGCGTATGGCGGTGGAGAATCGCCTGACCGAGGCGCGCCGCACGGTCGGCGATATCGATCATGCCATTCGTGAGCTGGAGACCGAGCGTCACAGCGCTGAGCAGCAGGCACAGAACATTCGCAGCAACCTGGAGCGGATGCGCATGGGCTGGCAAGAGATGTCGGTGCGTCGCCAGACCCTTCAGGAGCAGGTTGGCGAGGCGGGTTTCGAGATTGAGGCACTGTTGCAGGAACTGCCTGAGCAGGCCGATATCAGCGGCTGGGAGCAGGAGCTGGAGGCTATCGGCCAACGTATCCAGCGCCTCGGTCCAATTAACCTGGCGGCGATCGAGGAATACGAGCAGCAGTCCGAGCGCAAAAATTACCTTGATGCGCAAAATGCCGACCTGACGGAATCGCTGGAGACGCTGGAGAACGCCATCCGCAAGATCGACCGCGAGACCCGCACCCGCTTCAAGGAGACCTTCGACAAGGTCAACAAGGGGTTGCAGGAGAAGTTCCCGCTGCTGTTTGGCGGCGGCCACGCTTATCTGGAGCTGACAGGCGACGATCTGCTGGACACCGGTGTAACTGTCATGGCGCGACCGCCGGGCAAACGTAACTCCACTATCCATCTGCTCTCCGGCGGGGAGAAGGCACTGACCGCCGTCGCATTGGTGTTCTCCATATTCGAGCTTAACCCTTCACCGTTCTGTATGCTCGATGAGGTTGACGCCCCGCTGGATGAGGCCAATGTCGGTCGCTTCTGTAAGCTGGTAAAAGAGATGTCCGCCCAGGTGCAGTTCATTTTCATCACTCATAACAAGGCGACCATGGAGCTGGCCACTACCTTGACCGGTGTCACTATGCACGAACCCGGTGTCTCCCGCATCGTCGCGGTGGATGTGGATAAAGCGGTGGAATTGGCTGCGGTATAGCCCAGGGCTGGTGCTGGCATGGATACCCTGCGCGTCATTCTCATTATTTTCGGAATCCTGCTTGTGGTGGGTATTTACCTGGCCGATCGCTTCAAGGGGCGCCGGCCGAAGCTGAACCATCGCCGGAATAAGGTCGATCCAGGCATGTTGCCTGACGTCGATGAATCCTTCACCGCGGCGGAGGAGCCGCTTCCCTTTGAGTGGGTCGGCAAAGCGGCATCCATCAGCGCTCGTCGCCAGCAGCCCTTGGCCGATGACCAGCTCGATGCCGTCAAGGGCATAAACGGCATCAACGCTGATAGCGAGGCGACGAACGTGACCTCAGGGCAGCTCTCTACGCCGGGGGTGCTGCCCGAATCGGTAATCGTGTTGACAGTGATGGCCAGGGAGGATAAGCGTTTCAGCGGGCCGCTGCTGCTAAAGGTACTGCAGGAGGCAGGATTCGTGCACGGCGAGAGGGGACTTTTTAACTACTGTCTTGCCGGGAGTGAAGAGCCTCTGTTCAGCGTCGCCAATATACTAGAACCCGGCCGCTTCGTGCTCAGCGAGATTGCCACCCTTCAGACGCCGGGCCTGGCCCTGTTTATGCATCTGCCAGCTGCGGTGTCCGGTGAGCTGGCGCTCCAAAACCTGCTGCAGAAATCCCGTCAGATAGCGGCTCAGCTTAGCGGTTCGCTGTGTGATGAGCAGCGCCTGAGGTTCGATGAGGATAAGTTGGCAAGGCTGGAACAAAAGGCCAGGCGTTACGCCTTAAGCTAGTTCATAATTTGCGGCTATAAGAACAGATCACCAATTCAACCGGATCACATAACAACATATAACACCATGACTCAATCCATTCCTGCCGAGGCACAACAGCGCGCCGCTGAACTGCGTGACCAGCTCGCTTACCATAATTATCGTTATTATGTGCTGGATAATCCGGAGATCCCGGATATCGAATACGACCGCCTGTTCCGTGAACTGCAGGCTCTGGAAGCGCAGTATCCGATACTGGTTACCCCCGATTCGCCGACTCAGCGTGTCGGTGCCGAACCGCTTAAGGGCTTTGCCGAGGTTCGACATGAGATCCCGATGTTATCGCTGGGTAATGTATTTTCCGAGGAGGAGTTGGTCGACTTCGACAGGCGCGTGCGAGAGGGGCTGGGTATTGATGAAGTCGAATACAGTGCTGAGCCAAAGCTTGATGGACTGGCCATCAGCATTCGCTATGAGAATGGCATGCTGGTGCGCGCCGCCACCCGCGGGGATGGCGCCACTGGTGAGGATGTGACACAGAATGTGCGCACCATTGACGCCGTGCCGCTCAGGCTCTACGGCGAGGGATGGCCGGCAGTGCTGGAAGTGCGCGGTGAGGTCTATATGCCCAAAGCAGGGTTTGAGGCCCTCAACGAGAGACAGCGAGAGAAGGGGGAGAAGACTTTCGCCAACCCGCGCAATGCCGCCGCCGGTTCGCTACGTCAGCTTGACCCCCGCATCAGCGCAACCCGCCCGCTCACGATGTATTGCTACGGGGTCGGCGTGGTGGAGGGGGGAGACCTTCCCGGTAGCCACAGCGCGATTATGGAAAAGCTGAAGCGTTGGGGCCTGCGCGTTTGTCCAGAATTTCGGGTGGTGAAAGGGATGGAGGGTTGTCTGGCGTATTTCCACGCCATTGGCGAGAAGCGTGACAGTTTGCCCTATGATATCGACGGTGTGGTTTACAAGGTCAACAGACTGTCACAGCAGCAAGAGCTGGGCTTTGTCTCCCGAGCACCGCGTTGGGCCACCGCGCATAAGTTTCCAGCTCAGGAAGAGATGACCACGCTCAATGATGTGGAGTGGCAGGTTGGGCGCACCGGTGCGCTGACACCTGTAGCGCGTCTCGAGCCGGTACAGGTGGCGGGTGTTGTCGTCAGTAACGCAACCCTTCACAACCCGGATGAGATCGCACGTAAGGATGTCCGCATCGGCGATACGGTGATTATCCGACGTGCCGGCGATGTGATCCCTGAGGTGGTCAGCGTTGTGCCGACGAAACGCCACGACAATGCTGAAACGATTAAAACGCCGACGCATTGCCCGGTCTGCGATTCCGAAGTTGTGCGTGATGAAGGTGAGGCGGTCCCGCGCTGTAGTGGCGGCCTTTTCTGCTCGGCGCAGCGCAAAAACGCGATCAAGCACTTCGCCTCACGTCGTGCAATGGACATTGACGGCCTCGGTGACAAGCTGGTTGAACAGCTTGTCGATGAAGAGCTGATCCACGACGTTGCCGATCTCTTCTCCCTGACGCCAATGCAGATCGCCGGACTTGAGCGAATGGGTGACAAATCAGCCTCCAATCTTGTTACAGCTCTGGAGAAGAGCAAAGCGACCACACTGGCGCGTTTTCTCTACGCTCTTGGGATCCGCGAAGTCGGTGAAAGCACCGCGCGCACTCTGGCCGGACATTTCGGCCGCCTGGAGAATATCGAAAAGGCCGGTGAGGAGGCGTTGCTGGCGGTAGCGGATGTGGGGCCTGTCGTTGCGCATCACATCCACACCTTTTTCAGGCAGGAGCACAATGTCGACGTCGTTGAAAAATTGATCAAGGCTGGTGTCCACTGGCCGGATGTCGAGGTCAGAGAGGCCGGGGAACAGCCGCTTGCCGGTCAGACCTTCGTCCTGACCGGTGCCCTCGATTCGATGAGTCGTGATGAGGCTAAGGAGAAGCTCCAGGCTTTGGGGGCCAAGGTTAGCGGCAGTGTCTCGAAGAAGACCAGTGTGGTGGTTGCCGGCGCCGAGGCCGGTTCGAAACTCACCAAGGCCGAGCCCCTGGGGATAGAGGTGTGGGATGAGCAGAAGCTCTTGGCTTATTTAGCAGCAAACTGAGAACTGATCGTCACAGTTAGCCCTAATTTTACCAATAAACTCATCATTAAAGGCATTTCGATGCGGTTACAGGGGTACCGCGAGTGGCTATAGAGGCATGTTTGTGAAGGAATTGGCAGTTCTTGTAGTGATTTTAGGGTTATGTGCCTGTAAAATGCATGAATTGTGCACGAATCCAAGGTTTCTCCGCGGATGATGTGCTTTTATTGTAACGGTTACGGACTCCACGCAAGGTTTTCATCTATGTCACGGTTTTTCAGAGGGATTTCGATTCTCGTTATTTTAGCTTTCTCTGCTATCAGCATTGCCGAGGAAGTCTCCAAAGAACAGATTAAAGGTTTGGATGAACAGGTTCAGGACATCAAAAAGGATGTTTTGGGCATCTCTGCCGAGCTTAACCTGCTGGAAGAGAAGCTGCTTTATCCGTCCAATACACAGATTTCCCTGTTCGTTTCCGTGTCGGAAAAGGACAAATTTCGCCTGGATTCGGTTGAGATCGAGCTCGATGGAAAGGCAGTGGCGCACCACATCTACTCCTTTAAGGAGCTGGAGGCATTGCAGGCTGGCGGCATGCAACGAATCTACACCGGGAATGTCAGGACCGGTGAGCATGAACTAAAGGTTGGCTTCGCCGGACAGTCGATTGCGGGAAATGAACATCGCAAGGTCGACACTTACAGCTTCAGGAAAGGCGCCGCCCCGGGACTCATCGAGATACGTCTGTCGGGTCCCGGAGTCAATACGAAAAGTATCGAATTCAAAGACTGGTAGTTCATGCACGGTAAAATTTTCCGATTGGCTGTACTTCTGTTCGTCACGCATTCGGCGATTGCCGGCGAAAAAGAACGGCTCGAACTCAAAGATCCTTACTTTGGTGAAGCACTTTATTATGCCTACCAAGGGGAGCACTTTGATGCGATCTCACGCCTCGATACCGAGCTGAAACAGTACTACGGGGTTGATGAACCTCAGCTCGACTCGCTCTATTTCCATATTAACGAGGCAGAGTTCTCGGTTGGCGATTTTGAGTTGTCCTACCGCATGCATCGCCGTGCCGGGCGCGCTATCCAGGCTGTGATCGAAGGGAATGTCGATCCGGCGGTTCGCAATGAGGCCATCTTCAGGCTGGCACGCATCTATTTCCAGAAAGAGCAGAACGTCAATGCCCTGCACACTATTGAACGGATCGAAGGAGATCTTCCCTCGGATATCGTTAATGATGTCGCTTTCCTAAAGGGTCAGATTTACATGGTTAACGGCAAATTCGCCGAGGCCGAGAAAATTTTTCAATCCCTTGAAAACGCAAAGAGCCACGAAGGTTTTGCCGCCTACAACCTGGGCGTCTCCCGCCTTGCCCAGGAGAAAGAAGAGCAGGGTATAAGCAGTCTGGCCAAGGCCGGACAGGTCTCAGGCAAGGACCGCGCGGTCCTTGCGATCAAGGATAAAGCGAATTTAACGCTAGGTAGCCGCCTGCTGGAGAAAGGTGAACTGCAAGCGGCTACTCAGTACCTTGAGCGGGTCCGCCTTGACGGTCCGTTCTCCAACAGGGCACTGCTGGGCTTGGGCTGGGCTGAAGTCAAAACGGAGCATTATGATCGGGCGTTGGTGCCGTGGAGCATTCTGGCCAAGCGCAATGTCACTGATCAATCCGTCCAGGAAGCGATGCTCGGCGTTCCATACTCCTATGGAAAATTAGGTCTGTATGGTAAGTCGGCACTGAATTACGGACGTGCGCTCGACGCTATCGGCACGGAACTCGACAAGCTGGATAGTTCCGTTAAAAGTATTAAGGAAGGGAAGTTCCTCAAGGCACTGGTCAGGGAGGAGATCAAGAAAGATCGCAATTGGGTGATCAGGCTGCGTGAACTGGAGGATACGCCAGAGACCTATTACCTAATGTCGCTAATGGCTTCACACGACTTCCAGTCCTCGCTGCAGAATTATCTCGATCTGGAACAGCTCAGGAAGCGTCTGGAATCCTGGGATGAAAATTACAATTCGTATGAAGATATGATCGCTCTGCGACGTCAGTATTACGAACCCTTGCTTCCCGGTATCGATGCTCAGTTCAGAAAACTGGATTCGGTAATTCGATTGCGCCTGGAGCAACGTGACAGGCTGGATGCCCGCCTGCAATCCATGCTGGTTGCACCACGCCCTGAGTTTCTGGCAACGGCCCCTGAGCGCATTGCCGGGGAAGCGATCGCCAAGTTGGAAAAGCGTATCGGCAAGGAGCAATTGCGCGCTAAACCGGACGTGGCGCATCGGATTGATCGCCTCAAGGGCTATCTGCACTGGAATATCCACACGGAATACGATGAGCGTTTCACCCAGGCATTCCAGAATCTTTATGCCCTGGACAAGGATATAGTCCGTCTGAAGGAAATCTACGGATCATTTGTGCGCACCCGTCAGGCAGCAACCCAGAGCTATGAGGGTTATGACGAACAGATCCGTCGCCTGCGCATTAAAACCCGTAACGCTCTGGGCACGGTGGAAACATTAATGGCCAGGCAGGGGCATATGCTGGAAGTGATGGCTGTAAATCAACTTGTACAGCGTCGCCAGCGGCTTGAGGAGTCCCAGGTCAAGGCGCGCTTTGCCATGGCGGAAAGTTATGACCGTGCAACCATGTCGCAGTCACAACCGCCTGAGGTAAAAGCACCGGACGCCACCTCTCCGGCAGCCGAAAACGGATCTGAAAAATCGCAGAGCGCAGGACAGGACGAATAATGAGGTATTACCGTTTCTCCATTCTGTTGCTACCTATCGCCTTGGCTTCCTGTGCAATGAACAGCGAACAGGGAACCCTGGCGGAGTTGCGGGAAGTCAATCTGGAACTCAAGGATGAGAAGGTTGAGGATGGCCTGGAGAAAGCGATGGAAAGTTACCGGCGTTTCCTTGAGGAGACGCCGGAATCGGCGATGACGCCTGAGGCCATTCGGCGTATTGCGGATCTTTCTCTCGAAAAAGAATACGGTTATGTCGGTGACGGGGAGTCTTCAGCGACGCCTTCCGGCACCAACAAACGC
>JBFEYJ010000092.1:0-10883 GCA_041562215.1 Thiohalomonadaceae bacterium
GGTGACGATCTGCCCCTCGGCGGCGATCACCTCGGTGCCGGGGCCGATAATGATATCGACCCCCGGCTGGATGTCGGGATTGCCCGCCTTACCGATGGCGGCGATTCGGCCTTCCTTCAGGCCGATGTCCGCCTTGACGATCCCCCAGTGGTCGAGGATCAGGGCGTTGGTGATCACGGTGTCGACCACCTCGGCCCCTTCATCCAACGTCGCACACTGGCTCTGCCCCATACCGTCACGGATCACCTTGCCGCCGCCAAACTTCACCTCCTCGCCATAGAGCGTGTAGTCCTTCTCCACCTCAATCCACAATTCGGTGTCACCGAGCCGAAGCCGGTCACCGACAGTGGGTCCATACATCTCCACATAGGCCTGACGAGAGATTGTGGTCATGATGTCGCCTCCAGTTTGCCCATCACCTTACCGTTGAAGCCATAGACCTCACGTCTGCCGCCCAGCGCCACCAGCTCCACCTCACGGCGCTGCCCCGGCTCGAAGCGCACCGCGGTACCGGCGGCGATGTTGAGGCGAAATCCACGTGTTGCCTCACGGTCAAATTCAAGCGCGGCATTAGTCTCGTAGAAGTGGTAGTGGGAACCGACCTGGATCGGCCGGTCACCGCTGTTGGCCACCGTTATGGTGAGCGTTTCACGCCCGACATTGATCGTGATCTCGCCCGGCTGGACCTCCAACTCTCCTGGAATCATTACTCTCTCCCTAGATGATCGGGTTGTGGACAGTGACCAGTTTGGTCCCGTCAGGGAAGGTGGCCTCGACCTGCACCTCGGGGATCATCTCGGCAATCCCCTCCATCACATCATCCCGTGTCAGCAAGGTAGCGCCATATCCCATCAGCTCAGCCACGGTACGTCCGTCACGCGCCCCCTCCATGATGGCGCAGGAGATAAAGGCGACCGCCTCCGGATAGTTGAGCTTTACCCCCCGCTCCTTGCGCCGCTCAGCCAGCAGCCCCGCCGTAAAGAGGAGCAGCTTGTCTTTTTCCCGTGGTGTCAGTTCCATCGTCTGTTCTCGCTTATTTTGTACTTCGAATAACCCAATCAGGTACTCCAGATCCGAGGCAATGAACCGGCGCCACCAGCCAAACCCTCACGCAGGTGGGGACGCAGTTGCTGCCAAATCCGGGTAAAACCGTGACGCGCCTCCAGGGCATCACCGCCCAGATAACGGACAATCAGTACTTGCGGCAGCTGGGACAGGACAATACGCTCACCATAGTTGGCGACCGCCTCTCTTAACTCATCGAGCTGAGAGGAAAAATCTCCGGTCGCCACCATCGTGGCAAATACCGGTTCTGCGGCGAGCCCCCAGGCAGCCCGCTGCGCCTCACTCCCCCCCTGCCAGCTGCTGCGTTCCAACAGTAGTGGTTCGTCCCCGCGCCAGATCTCCAGGCGCTGACGCAGCAAACCGTGATCAAACAGCTCACCACTGGCGGGCCGACCCAGACACAAAATCTCCCAACCGATGAAGACGGCAGTGCCGGAAAGTTCGACCTTTGTCAGTGAATCAACCCGTGCACCGGCGAAGAGGATCGTCTCCTGCGGCAGCCACTCCAGCAGTGCCCCATCCTCTATCCTGAGATGCTGGATCTGTGTCGCCATCGAACCGGCGCTGCGATAAAACTTGCCTGCCGCCGGGGTAGTAATGAGGGCGTGCGTCTGTAGCCCTAAATTGGCCACCAATTCCAAACGATCACCGCCGACCACGCCTCCCGGCGGATGAATTAAATAGTTGTGGCAACACCCGTCCCCCTCGGGGTAGAAGGATCGCTGTACCAGCAGCGGCCCGTAATGCTGACGCCGCGCCAATACCGTGCGCTCACCACGGCGCTCATAGCTCAACTCCAGCCGGGCAGCCCACCCCTGGACAAGAGAAGGTTCAGGCAAGGCCATGCAGCAACCACCCGCCAAAAGCCACGGCATAGAGCCCAACCGTCGCCCGCAACAGGACCACCAGCCGGGCCGCCCGGTCCGCCAGCCGCTGCAGCAGCCAGCCTAACGCCCCTCCGAACAGCAGCATCGCCAGGAGCACACCCAACCCGAATAGCAACAGATAGCCCATCCCCAACCACGGCGAGTGCTGTGCTGCCAGCGGGAACAGGGCGAGGAGCGGGGCCGAGCCGGCGGTACCGTGCATCATCCCTACCAACAGCGGCGCATGGGAGTGTCGAGTTGCAACAAACGGATTGCCGGTGGTCGGCTCATGCCAATGGGCGTGTTGTGGTAAATCAATGTGATGGTGAAAGCGAAAGCGCAGGCGACGCTGCCACAGATCGCGCAGCACGAAAAAGCCGATGAGCAACAGCACCACCCCGACCAGCGACTCAGCCAGGTGGCTAAGCGATTCAGGAATCGCCATGTCGAGAAGCAGTACCGTCACGCCAATCAGCAGCAGCACCAGGCCATGGCCCGTCGCCCACTGCAGGAAGAAGCGCCGCACCGCACACCAGCCCTCTCCCTCCTGGCCGCAGGCGAGGCCGGAGACCGCGGCGATGTGATCCGCATCGAGGGCGTGCAGCAAGCCGAAGCCAAAGGCCATGGTCAACAGTGCATATAGTGGCTCGTCCATTTCTCTACCGATTTTATTATTGTCATAGAGAATGCAAGGCCCATGCCATTGCTGCTGTAGCACGATCGTTGGGCCACGATCGTTTTTATGACCCGTATTGAGTTCACATGCAGCACTGGAATGTCGCGACTCCGCACCAAAACAGTGCGGGCAGCATGTTTAACTAATGAGCAAAAAAGGAGAGAAAAAGGAAGGTCCGTCTCGGTGAGGCGCACGGCCACCACAAACGGGATCGCTGGTGCACGGGTTAGCGTTCAGCCGGACAGCGACACCAGCAGAGCACTAACCATGGAATGAATGAGGAACATCGGGAGGGTGAAGCGAGTGACAACGGTTAAAGGTGTTCAACTGTAGCAATACGATTGAACAGATAATGACCAATCTGTAAGGAGGTCCCTATCAGGACAATTCTGAATTACTTCAGCTGAACTCATACAGTTAATGATATGCCTCACAATCATCAAGCGGTGCCTGGACGGGAATATTCAGTACATTGTCTGTTACGCCGCCATCCTCCAATCCCTGCACGAAAACAGCATCCCGCCCCAAAAGCGACCAAGTGGCAAGTTTCTCATCAGGCTCTGTAAACACCACCCGGAAGTTCGGAGACTCATACTCATTTGTTAGTTGTATATCAATTTTAGACCCTTGTGCCTGTCCACTTACTACCGAGTACAAAGCGGCTTCCTGGCCCATGTTGTAAACGAGCATGATACGTCCACCTTCTCGATAAAACCTAAGTGAGGTGAGCCCGGCATCACAGTATTCCTGGATCACGAGTCTTTTATTGTCCTCATACAACTCCACCCATCGATGAGGGATCCGTTGGTAAATCTCGTCACTGGATAGTTCTGCCGTCTGGTATGTTTCAGCAGGTACAGGGTAAATCCAACATAGCATAACTACCACTACACTGGTTCGAATTTTTCTGAATAAGGTCATAGAGATCCCTTTTATTTGCTAGTGACGTTTCTTTAGATAGACATGACAGATTCACACGGCATCCGTCCCACGGAAAAAGTAATGCGCGGAAGAAAAAGAAGAATAGATACGCAATATTTTGTCCACATAAGCGCCCCCTGTACTAACCTTGACAACTAAGCTATAGGACGGAAAAGGAGTGTTGCTGATTAGTCTCAATTTCGTTCGCGTTGTTATCCGCAATTTTCACAACGATGCTTCCAATCAAACTTGGGGATATTGATTCTTCGGTTTATGGTTTGATCCCAGTCCACTGAAAACCCAACCTTTTCCAGCTCTTCTTGCACCGCCAGACCTACTGTACTTTTGTCTGGGACATCACCCTCCACATGATCAAACGCAAGCATCAGGCCCGAGCCTGTTAGAGCTCGCTCAATATCCTGTCCATGATAGAAACAGTACCCAAAGAATGTTCCAGCAGGATAACTCTGTATTAGTTCATGTGCATCCTCATGGCCATCTGACATTGTGTAGCCAGCATCATGAAGACAAAGAACACCTCTCTTTTTTAAATTAGCAAATACGTCATTCAACCTGTCAAAATCTGTAATATTAGGCCAGTTTTCTTCTTCCCTTAGTTTTTTTGCAAATTCAAGAGTAACCGCTTCTCGAAGCATTTCCTCATTTGCCTCTTCTTCCAGAATGTCCGTAACCATTGCTTGTATTTGTTCCGGTGAGTCAAAGCCACTCCATACACGGTTCTTTATGGATTCAAGTATATATTCATCAATCTCGTTCATTTGGTTTTCCGTAGCAAATAAACTCACATTAATACTTATAGATATACATACAGTGAATAGAAAATCTCTCATCACAGACATCGTTGCTTTAAAAGTCACATCAAAACGGAGTGTCCCTTGGACAGCTTGTTTATGTTCCTAACCTGCTATCTCGCCCTTCACTATATTTTGGTAGTTCATCTTGCAGCTCCACCCAATTAGCCTTGAATGCGACATAAATATGGGCGTCCGGGCGTTTTTCGATGTCGCTGTCAAGGGTACCGAGTGAGAACTCCACCACAGCCTCATGCCCAACGGCTGCCTTAAATATCATGCTTGAGCCACATGTTGAACAAAACATTCTTGATGTCCCATTACTTGCCACATATGTTGAAAGGAGTTCCTCCCCTTGTAACCAACGAAAGTTCTCCTTTTTTGCTTCAGCAAATGTGGCAAACGCGGAGCCATGAAATTTACGACACATGGAACAATGGCAGTGCGCCATATGAGGCTCTATTTTTTTTACTTCATATTTAATTGAACCGCACAAGCATGAACCTTGGTACTGAATACTGTTGTTCTCACTCATAATATGGCGACTCCGTTCTGGATTGGCGCGGCTCGTTCCGCATGCAAAAACATAACGTTATATTAGCCGGCATACCGTAGAGGTGTACACTTTATGCGATTCTGCACAAGACTTACGTCACGATGGCATCGCCGAGTTAACAGATTGTGAATTTTTTCAAAATGGCGTTAACTCTACACCTAAAATTCCAATTTCAAGTACAACGGACAGTAGTAGGCCTACAGTAAATATAATGTAACGTTTGTACTTAAACGTTACTTCTAACCAACATAAATAACTATCTAGTGCAGGGCCGGCTAAATATAGGGTGTTGGCAATGAATGCATAAACCAATGAATGAACAACTATTTCCATGAATGAAGCCTGAGGTTCTCCCCATTCACTAAAATAATATGCATCAACAGACATTACCGAAAATACGATTAATAAGACAAGATTATATACAAGACGTAACTTTTCCCATTCCTTAAATATATACTTTATTTTCATATCACATCTAACGACTTGTATCGTCCCAACTGAAGCGACCGCTGACGCATAGCGACGTAAGGTGCGATGCGATGGCTGGCCGACCTGAAGCGCCGGTTCACACTAAGTCACTTGGGCGGCTTAGCATGGTGGAATGCCTCAGTAACTCGGGTATGAGCTTGGCACATCGTCACTATTGCCTGCGATTATACCGGGCGAAACTAGAACGATAAAATCAACAAAGATCGACTTTCCGCTAAATCCGGAATGAAATCATCAGCAGTTACTCCAGCAAAGCCTATTGCCGCAATTAATAAGACACCCACCAACATCAGGAAACCCAATACACTACCGGAAATGGATGTTATCAGCATCACCCGCCCGGCAAACCCTACGATTGATTTAACCAGACCTTAGGGTTGCGTCCAGTATACAACAACCCGGCGAGGTTCTTCATCGTCTGTTGTATGACCTGCAGCCATTCCGTGACAGCGATGGTCATCGCCGGGATGATCCGTGAGACACTGGAAACGCATGAGAAACAGTGGGAGATGTGGATCCGGCAGGTCGTTAAACGGGAAAATTAAGTTCGGCGGCTCGTTATACCCCGGTAGTTTTTACTGCCGTTGATTTCACCTTGCCACAAGAAGCAGAGTGATAGCTGTGCTAATTATCCTCTGGATGCCGGAATTCTCCGAACAAAAATATTTTTCGATCTGACAAATATATTTCCTTTTAATTTATGAAGTCGGTCATCTTTTCCCCTAATTATTCTTTAATTACATCCACTTTTTTCGTTTAAAAAACCATACCTGCACAATCGCTATCACAAGTAACAGTATGCAAAAGATGGTGAAAGCCCATTTGTTTTCCGTACCAGGAATTCCACCCACATTAATGCCGAGCAGCCCGGTTAAAAGACCGAGTGGCAGAAAGATGCCCGCAACCAGAGACAAGACGTACATTGTCTTGTTCATTTGCTCTGCAATACGATTGTTGAGCTCTTCCTGTGTTACAGCAGCCCGATCTCGAATTGAATCGAGATCTTCAAGATATCGAGTTGTTCGGTCGGAGATTTCTCTTAGGCGCATACGCTCCATTTCGCCAAGCCAGCTGACGTTCTCGTTGTATATGCGTCCCATCACATCCCGCTGTGGAGCGAGATAGCGGCGTATTGAAATCGCTGCTCGCCGTAGTTCAGCGATTTTGCGGCGGAGTTCATCGCTCTGTTTGGTAATCACCTCATCTTCCAGCGCGTCAACGGAATCATCTATGTCAGAAATGACTGTGCCCATGCGATTGACCAGCCGATCTGACAGCTTTTCCAGGAAGTCCCCAGAGCACGTGGGGCCACTCCCAGACTCAACAGCCTGGCGGAGATCATCAATTGCCATAACGCGACGATGTCGCAATGTTACGATTCGAGTGTCATCGATCCAGAGTCGAATGGAAATCATGTCTTCCGGCTCCGCACCAGGGTTAAGATTAACGCCACGGAGAATCAGCATCATTCCGCCTTTATGTAGCAAACTTCTTGGTCGTGTTTCTGTAGTCGTTAATGATTCCGCGATAATGGGGTCGATCCCGCTTTCATCTAAAAGCCACTGTTTAGCATCGGCTCCCGTGTAATCCAGATGAACCCAGAGTATGCCGTCGACAGCGTCCCATTTCCTTACGCTCTCCAGATCGATTTTGCTGCCTCCGCCAGTTCCGTCCAGCACTAAGGCAAAGATCACTCCGCTATTATCATTCATCTCAATTACCCTTTTTGTCACGTCCACATCGTGTGGTTCAGCAACATATGTCATCTTCAACCGCTTATCCTAATTAAAGGACACTAACACTTTAATTTACATGCTCAGGTGTTACCCGCACCAACTATAACCATGGTCATGAGACACTGGATGCGGTACATAAAGAATACGATGGTTTTGTGGGGCGGAGTGTGCCCAAATCGTAATGCCGATTCAGGTTGATGCTGCACAGGACTGACAAATTACCATTCCATATTTATGGAATAAAAGACCTACAAATCTACGGGTAAAAACTAATCCCCCTCTCCACATTGCTACATAATTGAAGGGCACTCAGTGTGCCTCCTTTGCACATTTTCAAAAAAGCGGCTCATCCTGCGGGATATGATTTCCGCCCTTGCTTGAAATCTTTCCAACTTGCCTCATTTACACACTGTGGTTGTTTCTGCATGCAAAATAACCTTATTTTTTAACTGATAACTCCCCCCGTACTGGAAAAACAATGATGAAAAACCTACCCCTACCTATTTTATTGTTATCGTTACTTGTGGTTCAGTCAGTCATGGGTGATGAATTCCCAGGCAGATCAGAGTTTCCTGAACAAGAGATCATCGAGATTGATGCCCTCTACAAAAACAGGGACAAGATGATCATTATCGATGCGCGCTCGGACTTTGAATACAACACCATTCACATCAAGGATGCTGTCCATGTCAACCTTGAGTCTGATGACTATATTGACCGGCTAAAGGAGATCAGAAAGACCGACAGCAGGAAAATGGTCTTCTACTGCAATGGTCTTACCTGTATCAAGGCATTCCGTGCACACGATGCCGCGGCAAAAGCCGGAATAAAAAATACCGCAACCTTCGATGCCGGTGTCTTTACCTGGGCAATTACCTATCCTGATGATGCAGTGCTGATGGGTAAATCCCCTGTGGATCCCAATAAGCTGTTGTCTCGCGAAGCATTAATGAGTCGCTTACTCGATGCGGAGCATTTTTCCGAAAAAGTTGGCAAGGACAGCCTGGTTATTGATGTTCGAGATGAGTCACAAAGAGAGGCAACACGCCTTTATCCACTTTATCAACGCAATATCACCTTGGATGATCCGGAACTTCCGTCCTCAATTAAGAAAGCCGTCGCAGAAGGAAAAACCGTCCTGATTTACGACTATACCGGTCAACAGGTACGCTGGCTGCAATACCTGCTGGAGTCGCTGGAGATCAATGAATACTACTTTCTCAAGGGTGGTTTCAGAGGCTTTCTTGGCTTATAGGGGACTTTAACAAATGGGGTTGGTGATCAGGTGTGGATTAGTATGATTCTCTGTTGTTACCAGCCCCTTTATTTCCTAACATGGATAACCTGATATCTGCTATCAGGGTAAAATTTTTCGTATTTATCGTTCCCGATTTGACTGTCAGTTTTCACACTGACACCAAACATTCGGTAATAAGGAATTGTCAGGGGAGAGACCACGAGGATCTGAACCAAACTCGATCAGCTTTACACAAACCGGTCCGTACCCTGTTATTCAGTTACTGCTCCCTTTAGCTTCAGAAGCGAACCGCCAAACCCAGGCCCGTCATTCTACGGTCACTATCGCGTCCCTTGCTGGTGATGTAATAGCGAGTGCTGACGGTAACCCTTACAGACTCCATCAGCCATAAGTGGATACCTAGTTCCGGGTATACCGCAGAGAGGTAGTCTGCCACTTCTTTCTCTTCTCCCGGCTCGTCGATAACATTGTCATTGTCATTGTCAATGCCATCACTATCTGCCAGCTCGTCATCGGTCCAGCTACCCAAAAACAGACCTGCACCGGCGAAAGGAGCGACTCTTCCCGGTAGCTCACCTCTCAGACCGCCTTCGATACCACCGTGCAGGCCGGTATCTTCACTTAGAAAGAAAGAGAGGCCACCTCTTGCAGTTAGGTGTTCTGTGATGGCGCCCTCACCCATAATCTCACCCTGCAGGGCGTCATTCGCTTCACTGCCCCGCAAGCTGATTGCCAATTGATGCGACTCTTCACCGCCGCCTTCAGCCGGCACCGGAGTGACTACACAGGATGAAATAATAGCCAATAATAAACTGTGAGCTTTCATTTTATAAATATCAATACGACCGTATATTAACTATTCGTCCATGGTGCGAGACGCCAAATCGATAGCGTGGACATCCACCCTAAACTCATGGAGAAATTGTCATAAGGGCCAACATTCATAAGCTTGATTATCAGACCCAGCTCGTCCCAAGAGTAGCCAAGCAAGACTTATTGGCCATCCATCTTAAAGTTGTGTACCCAGAGGGGTAGACGTTTGTATCCAACCCGAATACACCTTATCCCTTCAGCATATCCCTTGCCATCGTCGCCGCTTCCCGCACCCTCTCCGGCGCCGTCCCCCCAATATGCTTCCGCGCCGCCACCGATCCCTCCAACGTCAGATAGTCAAACACATCTTCCTTGATCGCATCGGAGAACTCCTGCAACTCTTCGAGCTTCATCTCTGAAAGGTCACGCTCGGTCTTCACGCCAAGAGCGACGGCCTTGCCGACGATCTCGTGGGCATCTCTAAAGGGCACGCCGTTGCGCACTAAGTAATCAGCAAGGTCGGTGGCGGTGGAGAAGCCGCGCAGGGCCGCTTCGCGCATGTTGGCTTTTTTCAGTGTGATTTGCGCCATCATATCGGCGTAGACCTTGAGGCAGCCGCGCACAGTGTCGATGGCGTCGAACAGGGGTTCCTTGTCTTCCTGGTTGTCCTTGTTATAGGCGAGCGGCTGGCCTTTCATGATGGTGAGCATGGCGGTGAGGTCGCCGAAGATGCGACCGGTCTTACCTCGCACCAGTTCAGGCACGTCGGGATTTTTCTTCTGCGGCATGATGGATGAGCCGGTGCAGAAGGCATCGCCGAGGTCCACCCAGTCGAACTGGCTGGAGGTCCAGAGGATGAGTTCCTCCGAGAAGCGGGACATGTGCATCAGCAGCAGGGAGGCCCAGCTGAGGAATTCGATAGCGAAGTCGCGATCAGAGACGCCGTCCAGCGAGTTGCGCCCCACCATGTCAAAACCGAGTTCCTGCGCGGTGAACTCGCGCTCAATCGGATAGGTGGTACCGGCCAGGGCGGCGGAGCCGAGCGGCATGATGTTAACCCGCTTGCGGCAATCGGCAAGGCGCTCAGCATCACGTTGCAGCATCTCGTTCCAGGCCAACATGTGGTGGCCGAAGGTGATGGGCTGGGCGGTCTGCAGGTGGGTGAAACCGGGCATGATGGTGTCGGCCTCGCGTTCGGCCAGGTCGATGAGCGCGGCCTGCAAGCGCTTGAGTTCCGGGGTGATGGCGGCGTCGATCTCGTCACGCAGGTAGAGGCGCACGTCGGTAGCGACCTGGTCGTTGCGCGAACGGCCGGTGTGCAGCTTCTTGCCGGCGTCGCCGATCATATCGGTGAGGCGCTTTTCGATGTTCATGTGCACATCTTCCAGCGCGATGGACCAGGGGAAGTCGCCGGCCTGGATCTCCGCCTCGATCTGGGTGAGGCCGCGGATGATGGCATCGCGCTCCTCCTCGGTGAGCACGCCGATCTTGGTGAGCATGCGGGCATGGGCGATGGAACCCTGAATGTCCTGCTTGTACATGCGCTGGTCGAAGCCGACCGAGGCGCCGAAGGCCTCGACAAAGGCGTCGGTGGGTTCGGAGAAGCGGCCGGTCCAGGGTTTTTCGACGGTTTTTTCGTTGCTCATGGTCTCTCGCCGGTTAGTTCGTGAAAATTGTCGGAAAGTATATCA
>JBFEYJ010000093.1:0-10807 GCA_041562215.1 Thiohalomonadaceae bacterium
GAGAGGCCGTTTTGGTGGGTTTTGTGGGGTTTAAAGGGGCCGCCTTCCGGAAAGCCGGTTTCGGCGTATTTGAAGACTTTGTTGGGATGGCTTTTTTTAAGCGCGGTGTAGGCGCTGATGACGATGTCCCTTACGGTGGTGTGCAGGTAGGTGCGGCCCAGCGTTCCGGCGAGGTAACTGTAGGAGACGAAGTTTTCGCCGGATGTCGGCAGTTTGACCCCGTTTTCCAGTCGTCCTTTCGCGGTGGTGCCGTAGCAGGTGCTTTGTGCGGCGAGGGGTGTGCTAATGAGCATGGAGAGAATCAGCTGCCATCGATTCATGAGGATTGTTCTTCAACGGCGGGCGTCAAAGGCTCCGGGTCTTTGGGCAGGTGCCAGGCCACAATGGTGGTGGCGATGATGACGAAAAGGCCGAGGGTGGAGACGGCGACCACTGGGTCGACTCCGCTGCCGCGTGCAACGGTGTAGAGTCCGGTGCCAAGAAGCATGGCTACGTTTTCGAAGAAATTCTGTATTGCCACTGCACCACCGGCGCCGATGGATCGGTGTCCGATCTCCTGCAGTGCGGCGTTGATCGGCACCACAAAGATACCGCCGGCCATGCCGATGCTGAACATCAGGACTTTGGCCAGCAGCGGATCGTCGGTGGTGCCTAGCAGGATGATGAAGGCACCCATGGCATAGGCGGCAAGTCGTGCGCGTCGCAGGAACTCGATGGGTATGAGCCACGGCACGACAAAGGCGCCGATGGCGATGCCGATGGCGATGTAGACGGTGAGGGAGGCGATCTCCGTGGTGGTAGTGGTGAACAGCACCGCCGGTGCCCAGGCGACCATCATCACTCGCAATACCACGGCGGCCGCCCAGAAGATGGAGGCGCCGAGCATGGAGAAGCGGGCGCGGCTGGTGGTGAAGAAGCTGCGCATCATCTGTGTGAAATGCGGCAGCGCGGCACCCTGCTCCGCGGCACGCCCTGCCACTCGCGGTATGAAGAGCGCGGCGATGAGTGACACCACATACGAGGAAAACACCAGCAATAGTGCGGCGGTGATGCTGGCATCGGCGACGCGTGCACCGATCACCGCGCCAAGCACGATGGCGACGATGGTCGAGCCTTCCACCAGGCCGTTGGCTTTGACCAGCCTGTCGTGCTTGATCAGTTCCGGCAGGATGCCGTATTTGGCCGGGCCGTAGACGGCGGCGCCGATGCCCACTACTGCATAGGCGATAAGCGGTTCGACGCCGGCGAGGAGCATCAGCGCGCCGAATGCCTTGAGCACATTGCCCAGCACCAGTACTGTCGATTTGGGGCGACGGTCGGCGAAGCGGCCTACCCATGGGGCAAGAAAAACGAAGGCGAGCAGGAAACTGGCCTGCAATGCCGGCTGGTACCAGTCGCCGCGACTTAATTCCTGGGTGATCAGGGCGAAGGCGACGAACAGGATCGCGTTATCGGCGAAGGCGGTAAGGAACTGCGCCAACAGCAGGATGTAGAGGTTGCGGTTCATGCGGCGGCTCCTTTGCCGAAGTGTTCTTCGGCCATACTTTTGATGGCCGGGTAGTCGATTTTGCCGGTGCCGAGTAGCGGCAGCCGACGCACGGATAAGATCTTTTTCGGTACGTTGAGCTCGCCGATCCCCTCCGCTTTGGCGTGCTGTAGCAAGGCGCTCCGCTCTGCCCCTTCTGTTTCTGTGATCAGGACCAGCAACTCCCCTTTCTGGGCATCGGGCAGGGTGGTAACGGCATGCAGGGCCTCGGGCCAAACGGCGGCGGCCAGCTCCTCCACTGCGGCCAAGGAGACCATCTCGCCGCCGATCTTGGCAAAGCGCTTGGCGCGTCCCTGGATGCGGACGAAGCCCGCTTCGTCGATGCTGACAATGTCGCCGGTGTCGTACCAGCCGGGGCCGTGTTCTGTGGCGGGTGTTACCAGCTCTCCGGGATTGTCGTGCAGCAGATAGCCGAGCATGACGTTCGGCCCTTTCACGTAGAGGCGGCCCCCATCGCTAACGCCGGGGACCGGTTCCAGCTTATGCTCGATGCCGGGCATCAGCCGACCGACGCTGCCGATGGCATAGTCCATCGGTGTGTTGGCGGTGAGGACCGGCGCGGTTTCGGTGGCGCCGTAACCTTCGAAGATACGCACGCCGAACTTCTCCGACCATACCCGGCGGGTCTCATCCTGCAGTTTCTCCGCTCCGGCAAAAACGTAGCGTACGGAGTAGAAGTCGTAGGGGTGGGCGAAGCGGGCGTAGCCTGCAAGGAAGGTGTTGGTGCCGAAGAGCACGGTGGCGTTCACGTCATAGGCCATCTCAGGCACGATGCGATAGTGCAACGGTGAGGGGTAGAAGAAGGTTTTCATGCCGGAGAACAGCGGTAACAGGGTACCGGCGGTGAGGCCGAAGGAGTGGAACAGCGGCAGGGCGTTGAGGATGGTGTCCTGTGCCGAGAAGTCGACCCGGGCGGCCAGCTGTTCACGATTGGCGAGCAGGTTGGCGTGGGAGAGAACCACCCCCTTGGGCGTGCCCTCGGAGCCTGAGGTGAACAGGACCACGGCCGGGCTGTCCGCATTCCCTCGTGCATATCGGCCGGGGAAGCGTGCGGCGAACCAGCCGCCGAGTTTATCAAGCAGGCCGATGGTGGTGGCAACGTCTTCGAGATAGACCAGCTCGACATGTTTTTCGAGCCGTTCGGCGACTTCAGTCAGCTTGGCCTGCTCGATAAAGCGGCGAGAGGTGATCACGCGACGGATCTGTGCGGTTTCGCAGGCGGCGATCATGCCGTGGGCGCCGATGGTGAAATTGAGCATCGCCGGTACCAGGCGATAGGCGTGCAGCCCCATGAAGGTGACCACGGTGGTGCTCATGCTCGGCATCAGCATGCCGATACGCTCGCCTGGCTCACACTCAGCGCTGAGTTTCTTGCCGAGCACGATGGCTGCGGTGACCAGGCGATCATAGTTCAGTGGTTTGCGCTGGATGTCCTCGACCACCATGTGCTTGCCACCGTGTACCCGGCGCGCGTCGAGCAGCGCCTGGAACAAAGTGCGGCGGTAATTGCTGGTGGCGAACATCATCTGTGTCATCACATCGGCCAGCTCGCGTCCGGCGGCTTTGCGGCGGGCGCGTCCCCGGATCTCTTTGGGTGGGCTGAGCCGACGCGGCGGCAGCAGAGTGAGGTGAATTTTGGGAAACCAGCGCAGGCGCAGGCGGCCGCGCAGACGTGAGAAGGGGGTGTACTGGGCGCCGTCGATGCGGATCGGCAGCACCTGTGCGCCGGAGCGATCAGCCACCAGGCCGGTGCCGTCGTAGATCTTCATCAACGAGCCGGTGACGGTGATGCGTCCTTCGGGGAAGAGCACTGCCCGGTTGTCTTCCTTGATGAACTTGATCAGCGATTTGGTGGAGAGCGGATTTGTCGGGTCCATGGGGAAGATGCGGGTCAGCGCAAGGAAGGGTTTGAACAGTTTGTTCCTGGCGACAAAGGTGTTGACCGCAAAAGTGATGTTGCCCGGGAGGAAGACGGCGAGCAGTACTGCATCAAGGAAAGAGGTGTGATTAGCGACGATAAGCACGCGTTCGCCTGCTTTTTCAAGATTTTCGAGCCCACTGACCTCGACCTTGTAGAGGGTTTTCAAGATTAGGCGCAAGAGGGATTTTATCGGGTTCATGATGCAATCATCCTTTTGTTGTCGTTGTTTCCGAACCGGTTGAAGGTTCTTCCTGTTTCAAAAACGCGATGGCTAAAACGCTTATTCTCCAACCTGAGATGTCGTTTGAGAACGAAATCGAACAGCAACGGGTTGTGGTGGCGTAACGCTGAGATGGGTGCCACCAGCGACTTGTCGAGATAGCCCTGCGAGGCCAGCGTTCCCCTGTGCAGTGCCGTCAAAGAGAAATAGTCTTCGTGTGAGCATCGTCCTTGTTTTCCTTATTGGCATTCGCCACTGAATCCCTTGAGAAAGTTGTCGATTAGCATCCTGGCCATCTCTTTGGTGCTTTGCCCGCCGGCAAGATCAAGCTGTTGGCCGATTTTGAGGGTGCAGATCCCTTGCACTCCGGCCCACAGTACTCTCGCCGCCTGAACGATAGCCTCTTGTCCCTGGCGGTTTGTGAGGGGAGTAAGCGCTGACTCAATCAGGCCGAATACCTTGCTCAGGCGCTGTAAGTACCAATCAGGCAGTTCGTTGTCGACGCTGACGAGGGACTCGAACAACATATTCCAACGGGCGGTGTAGGCGGCAGCATAATCGATATAAGCGTCGGCCAGGACCTGTAGCTGTTGTTGTGGTGTGGCGTCTGCGATACGCCGATCCAGAAGCCACTGGTGGAGGTCATCCAGGGTGCGGGCGTTGAGGTGCAGAACCATGTCATCGAGGTTCTTGAACACCAGATAGAGTGTACCCACCGTATAGCCGATGGTGGTGGCCACGTGACGGGCGGTGAGCTTTTTGCTCCCCTCTTCGTCGACGATGGTCGCGGCAGCATTCAGTGCCATCTCCTTAATCTCTACGCGGCTATGGTCGCTGCGTCTTGCCATGGTCTGGAACCTTTATCAGTCAACTAGGGGATCGAGTGTAACGAGGTATTGAACAATGTTCAATACTTTGCTATAAATAAATTGAACATTGTTTATTTCTGTCTGGGTGGGCCACATCAAGAGGGTCCTTTTTTAGGAAGACGAATTGAACAATGTTTTATTTTGTGCACGAAAGCGAATATTTCGAACAGTCTAAGGAGACAGATATGAACGGTAGAAAGAACGACAGTAGTTTATGGCAGGTGGTTTTTCTCGTGCTGGCGGTGCTGCTCTGCTTCAGCATTCTGCCGGCCCAGGCCGCTAGTCTGCCTATGGTGGATGTCCCGGACGATCATGTGAATCTGGTGAGTGAAAACGGCTGTAGCGTCACAAATATGGCGTAGGAGTTTCTCATGTGTTCCCTACCAGGCTTACAGCCCGGCAAACTAATGGGAGACGGATCGGGTGATTAGCATCGACGAGGCGTTAACAGGCGCCAGCCGAACATTATCGCCAGCAGAAGGAACCCATCAACCGCCCCTCCCCCGCTATAGCCGGGGCGGTGCACAACCGTTGCTACCTTCTCCTGCTTAACCCGCTCGATGAAAACATTCAGTTCGTTATCGAGGTTGGCGGTCATATTTTCCATTGCCATGTCGAAACTTTCGGCACGTTGCCGGCGACTTTCCTCGAGGGTGTTGATCAAGGTGGTGGTGGCTTTTCTCTCATCTACACCGGGTGCGCGAAACAGCAGCTTGTGCGTTTTCACATCAAACACAGAGGTATCGACAAAGGTTTGCACATCGTTCCTGCTGCCCTTGATGAAGTAGGCGCCAACGATGGTCCAGTAAAGGATGGACGCCTTGGTGTCATCGGTATGCGCTACTTGATCGTAAGAGACCAGGGCGATGGTATCGAGTCCGTAGATGCGTGCGATCTGGTCAATGGTCTTAAACCCTCGGGATGAGCGCAGATAGGTATCGGGGATGATGCTGATACTCTGGATAAACTCCCGTTGCCGGAATGCCTCCTTTACCCGGTTGAGTAGAATCAGCTTGTGCGCTTCGGAAAGTCCCTCTGTTTGTCGGCTGGTGCCGGGGACAAAAGCCAGTCCCACGCGTAGCGGCAGGTTCAGTTGCGGTACGGTTTCATCGTAAGGGGGTGGTTCTTCACCGTCGGGGTAGAGGTAGTCGACGAGGCTGCTGGAAACGCCGCCACGGCTGCGTTCGCCGGCCAGTTCGTGCCATGCCCGGGTACAGGCCGTTAGTGAAACAACAATGCAAAGCAGTAGTAGTGATTTTGTTGTATCCATTAATGATCTCCCCTGTTTTTCCGTACTATCTCACACTAATCATAGATCTTGATCAGGGTTAGGGGGAAACTGCGTTCAATCGGCGGCCGGGAGTCGGGTGGAAACGCTGGTGAAGGGTTTTAAACCGGTCGAATGGCGGGCGAGGGAGTCAGTGCGAAACTGAAAGAAGCGTGTACGGAATGATGTCGTCGTTGGAGCGAGCACGTCGCTGCAGGAGCAGCGGATGATGGATTTAGACGGGCTTGCCTGGTACCTCCCTTCCCTGTCGGGAGCTTTTGGACAATGAGGAGTGATACGTCCGGCGGAGCACTTGCGAGAATGGCGTGCCGCCCATTCGTGATCAGTTAAGCCGTTTATCATGGTAGGCCGGATGAGCCAAAGCACATCCGGCCGCTAATAAGGCTTACTTAAGCCACATTGAATTTGCGATCTACCCTTAAGTAGACACACATGGCGCGGTCGACAGAACTGGATCAGTTCGATTTTTTTACAAACTGGGTCAGGATCACGATCTGTTGGCCGTTTACCCGGCCTTCTATTTGTTCAGGGTTGCCGGGCACCAGTGAAATACCGCGCACAGCGGTACCGCGCTTGGCCGTGAAGTTGGCGCCTTTGACATTGAGGTCTTTGATCAGGGTCACCGTATCGCCTGCTTCGAGCACCGCACCGTTGCAATCGAGATGCCTGACCGCCTCCTCAGTACTCTGACCTTCACCGCTAGCTTTAGCCCATGTCAGGGTGTCGTCATCCAGATAGAGCATATCGAGCAGCTCCTGCGGCCACCCTTCAGCGCTCAACCGGGTGAGCATGCGCCATGCCATCACTTGTACCGCCGGTACCTGGCTCCACATGCTGTCGTTGAGGCAGCGCCAGTGGTTGATATCCACTGTTTCAGGCTTTTCGATTTGCTCGCGGCAAGTGTCACAGAGAAGCACAGATTTGTCGGTGCTGCCGTCTGAATCGGGGGGGATCTCGTAGACGCCCAGGTTGGCGGTGGCACCGCACAGCTCACATTTGGACCCGCTACGCGCGTGGAGTGCTTGTTCTGTACTCATCTGTCGCCATTTCTATTAGGTTAAAAACGGCCCATTATAGCGCAAATAAGCGATTTTGATGGGATTGCTCGATTCCTTGCTCATGGGCAGCATGGTGCGATCTCTAGTCGGCGTGGTTGCACGTTTTCCGGCACCACCGAACCGGGCGGGCAGATGACATCGAGAGGGAGATGTGTGGGACTCAGCCGGTTTTTTCGAACAGCAGATCCCATACCCCGTGTCCGAGGCGGTGGCCTCGGCGTTCGAACTTGGTCTCTGGACGGTAGTCAGGTTTTGGAGCGTAGGCGCCCTCCCCTGAGGTGTTTCTGAAACCCTCTGCGGCGCTGAGCACCGCCAGCATTTGTTCGGCATAGTTCTGCCAATCGGTGGCCATGTGAAGATGGCCGCCGGTTTTGAGCTTCTTCCTCACCAGTTGCGCCCAGGCCGGTTGGACCTGACGGCGTTTGTGGTGCTTTTTTTTGTGCCAGGGATCGGGGAAGAAGAGATAGAGGGCGTCGAGGGAGCCGTCCGGGATCTGCTTTTCCAGTATCTCCACGGCGTCACCGCACATGACGCGCACATTGGTGAGGCCGAACTCTTCAATCTTTATCAGCAGGTGACCTACGCCGGGACGGTGCACCTCGATACCGAGATAATCATTGTCGGGGTGGTGACGTGCAATCTCGGCCAGCGACTCACCGTTGCCGAAGCCGATTTCGAGGATGCGCGGGGCATGACGGCCGAACACGGTGTCGAGGGCCAGCGGTTTGCTTCCCTCATCAATGCCGAATTTCGGAAACAGCACATCCATTGCCCGTTGCTGGCCCGGGGTGAGCCGGCCCTCGCGACGGACAAAGGAACGGATGCGGCGCAGGTAGGTCGTTTTCTCGTTCACTGATTTTTTTACCGCAAAGGACGGGAAATTGTTTGATGTGAAATTGTGGGTATCTATGGCAAACATTGCGCCCGCGGTTAAGTGCCTTTAGAAAAAAGTTCCGTCAATGGGACTGGAGGCGGAGGCATAGCGTTTGCGCGGGATCCGCCCGGCGAGGAGGGCTTCGCGTCCGGCCTCAACCGCTTTTTTCATCGCCGAGGCCATGAGCACGGGATTTTTGGCGCCGGCGATGGCGGTGTTCATCAGTACACCGTCGACGCCCAGCTCCATTGCAAAGGCCGCATCTGAAGCAGTGCCGACGCCGGCATCGACCAGGATCGGCACATTGGCGTTCTCGACGATGGTGAGGATGTTGTAAGGGTTCTGCACCCCGAGTCCCGAGCCAATGGGCGCGGCCAGCGGCATTACCGCGCAGCAGCCGATCTCCTCCAGGCGTTTTGCCAAGATTGGATCGTCGGAGGTGTAGACCATCACATCGAAGCCGTCCTTCACCAGGGTCTCGGCGGCTTCCAGAGTGGCGGAAACGTCCGGGTAGAGGGTTTTTTCGTCACCCAGCACCTCCAGCTTAACCAGCTTGTGGCCGTCGAGCAGTTCACGCGCCAGGCGGCAGGTGCGAACCGCATCGGCAGCGGTGTAGCATCCGGCGGTATTGGGCAGGATGGTGTATTTCTCCGGCGGCAGCACATCAAGGAGGTTGGGCTGGCTCGGATCCTGGCCGATGTTGGAGCGGCGGATCGCCACCGTGACGATCTCGGCACCGGCGGCTTCGGTCGCCAGTCGGGTCTCTTCCAGGTCCTTGTATTTGCCGGTGCCGGTAAGCAGGCGTGATTGGTATTGCACGCCGGCGATGATCAGCGGATCGTTGTTCAGTGACATAGTCAGTTCCTGCGGGTCGGTATGGGTGGCGACAAGGTGGTCACACGGGAGATTAGGGGATTATAACGCGCTGTGGCTGCCGGGACTAACCGGCCTTTGCCCGGCGGCGAAAGGTATCCGCTTAGCCACCGCCAATGGCGTGGACGATCTCGACCTTGTCCCCGGCTTTGAGAATGTAGCTGTCGTGGTCGCTGCGAGGGAGGATCTCCAGATTGACCTCCATGGCTATGCGCCGACCGGTCAGGCCGAGACTTTCCACCAGCTTTGCAGCAGTCCAGTTATCGGGCACTTCGCGTGCCTCGCCGTTGAGATAGATATTCATGGGCGCAAAGACTATCCGCAGCACACTTCGGGGTCAATGGCATGATTTCAACGACAGGATTGTGGAATAGATGTGGCCGGTGCTAGAATCGGCGCACCTTGCGGGTGTAGTTCAATGGTAGAACGGCAGCTTCCCAAGCTGCATACGAGGGTTCGATTCCCTTCACCCGCTCCAACTTTCCATGTCAGCCAACGTGCATCATCAAGCAGAACCCCTTCGAGGGTTGATGTCCGCCGTCCATGGCGTCCACTCTTTGGGTGTCTACGCGCTCCCATGCTTTTCCTGATCACTCTACGAATAATTTCACTGTCACAGCCCTATCTGCCAGGTGAATCGCTGATCTAATCGGTATTACCTCAACAAGGCGGGGGATTATTTCAGTCAGATAAGTGAGCGGCATTGAGGTGGGTGTCCGGGTTAGGCAGGGGGAATAAATGGATCCAAGTTGAAATAATGGGATGGGTGTCCGGGTAGGGATGGAGTCGGGATGTAAATATAGGTCTGGGTGTTCGTCGTCAGGACAGAGATACTTTTCCGCTGCGTTGAAGCCAGTTGTTCAGGCAGATAAGAAAAAAGCCCACCGTGATGGTGGGCTTTCTCTTTTCCGGTGCGACCGCACAATCAGGCGGCATAGCCCGGCACACGGAAGTCGCTTTGACTCATCAAATCGACTCCACACGCCAGGTTTTCGAACCAGTTGAGGAACTTTTCGATTGACGCCTTGCCCGCGAAACTGGCGCCGTGCTGGGGAACGATCATTTCCACATCAAGGGTCCTGATCATGTTCACCCAGAGGCGGCAGACCTTGTTTGAGTTCATGTAACGCCGATGGAAGCCGAGCATTTTCGGAATGTGTGCCTCAAAATCGGCAACCGGGAGGCCACACTGCTCGTCGGGTACGGCTGAGGTGCCTACATCGCCGGTGAAGAGGATTTTGCTGATTGGGTCGTAGAAGTGGAAATTACCCTCGGAGTGGAGAAAGTGGGCCGGTACGGCCTTGAAGGCGGCGCCGCCGATCTCGATATCCATGCCATAGTCAGGGATCCCCACGAGGCGTCCTTTGGTGGCGCCGGGTGAGCAGAAGTGGGGGACGAAGCGTTTCCACAGCTCCGGCACGAGGACTTTGGCGCTGGTACCAACCAACCACTTATTTAGAGATGCGACGATGTCCGGGTCCTGGTGTGAGGCAATGACGAAGTCCAGGTTCTTGGGAACGACGTATTGGCTAATGCCCATAAAAAGGCGGCTGTAGGTCAGGTTACCACCGGGATCGATGAGGGCGGCGTGTTCATTGTTGACGATAAGGAACTGGTTGGCTTGCACGCTATCACAGGTTTTGGCGTCCTTGTCTTCCTTGTCGCCCTCGCATTTGACGAGGTCGGGGAAAGCGATACATTTATGGTGGCCATTATCAAAAAGGGTAATAGGCATGGTGGCTTCCCAAAACAGTTGATATGGTAATCAGCAAGACTTCAACGGGCGTGTTCAAAACGCACACAAGCTGATGAGGAAAGTAACGCTAATTGAGTAAGGGATATTAGCATTTCCTAATGTACTTGTTAAGGAATTGTGACAATTGTTAATAAATGCAGCTGTTTTTATGGCTAAAGGGAACAGGTAATGAGTATAAAAAGCTTTCTGAAGTGGATCCTGGCCGGCCTGGGCGTTGCCTTCGGGCTGGTGGTGGTGGCGGTGATCGCCCTTACCCTGCTGGTCGATCCCAACGACTACCGTAATGAGATCGGTGCACAGGTGCAAAAGCACACCGGGCGTGAGTTGAAGATCGACGGTGATATCTCGCTTTCCTATTTTCCGTGGCTGGGGCTGAAGCTGGGCGCCATGGAGCTGGGCAAC
>JBFEYJ010000094.1:0-10708 GCA_041562215.1 Thiohalomonadaceae bacterium
AAATCGGAGCAGAGCGGCGACCTCTGCGGCACGCTTACCCATTACCTGATGAACTTTGTCCCGCGCCTCAGGGCCCTGCACTGCGATCATCGCCAGATCACTACGCACCTCGAGATCAACATCGAAGGAAGGAGCATGCTGACGCATCCAGGCAATATCCTTCTCCCGCGTCCCGGCATTGACCACCACCCGATACCAGACGTTGTCCATATGGTAGATGATTAGGTCATCGATCACGCCACCATTGGCGTTAAGCATGCAGGTGTAAAGCGCCTTACCCGGCTGACCGTCCAGTCTGGCGACATCGTTGGCCATGAGATAACGCAGCAAGTCACGTACCCTGGCGCCGCGTAGATCGACGACACACATGTGCGAGACATCGAACATCCCGGCAGCACGACGCACCTGATGGTGCTCCTCGATCTGCGAGCCGTAATGGATGGGCATCTCCCAGCCGGAAAAATCGACCATTTTGGCACCCTGTGCCACATGCGCCTCATACAGCGGTGTTCTGTTACCCAATTCCCTTCTCCTAAATTGAACCCAAAGGGTGACGAGGCACGGAGGACATTAACGGATCAATGCCTTCGGATTTCGGCCGTTTGACGAGCGCTCCAACCATTCTGGTTAATACTCTGTGCAAGTCTTAAAAATATCTTCACTCTTCCGCGTGATATGAGCTGCGCACCATCGCACCGGACTTGACCCAGGTGAAGCCCAGGTCCTTTGCCGAGGCTTCATACGCCGCGAAGAGTGCAGGCTCGACGTATTCCCTGACTGGGAGGTGAAAACGGGTGGGCCGCAGGTATTGACCCAGTGCCAGGCGCTTTACCCCTGCTTCGCGCAAATCACGCATTACCGCTTCGACTTCCTTGAAGGTCTCACCCAGCCCCAGCATCAGCGCCGATTTAGCCTCCACCTGTGGATGATCTGCCGCTAACTCCAGCATGCGCAGCGAACGCTCATATTTGGCCCCCTTGCGCACCGTCTTGTAGAGCGACGGGACCGTCTCAACATTGTGCCCCCACACCAGGCCCCCTTCACTACCCAGCGCGTCGCTCATTTGCTGCAGTGCCGGCTGCTGGCAATTGCGAAAATCGGGGGTAAGCACCTCAAGCCCCAACTCCGGTAGTTCCGTGCGCAAACCGCTCAGGGTTGCTGCATAGATGCCTGCTCCGCCATCAGGCAGGTCATCCCGATTGACCGAGGTCAGGACAATGTAGTCCAGCGACATCGCCTTCACCGCCTCGACAAGCCGTCGGGGTTCGTCCTCGTCCACGCCATCCGGTCGCCCTGTCTTGACAGCGCAAAAGCCACAGGCACGAGTGCAAGTGTCGCCAAGGAGCATGAAAGTAGCCGTCCCACGTCCCCAGCACTCACCGCGATTGGGGCAACGCGCCTCCTCGCAAACAGTCGTCAGGCGGTTGACGTGCACTAATTGCGCGGTATCGCTATAACTGCCACCGCCGAGTGACTGGCGCACCCATGATGGCATGCGTCCCGCATTGGGCTCAGCCGAGTGGTCAAAGACCGGAATAACTCTTTCCTTCGCCATACTCGCCGGCGGACCTCCATAATTGGTATGTTCTCTAAGGATAGGCAGAGTCTTCCCTGTCCATTCCAGGCATAAAAAAAGGGCGACGAAAGGCCTGTCTGTCTTTCGTCGCCCCTCTGTCCTGGCACCTGAGAGCTTCGCCCCTTCGGTGGACTACCCGTAGTCTCTCTCCAGAGTCAACCGATCCCGGTGGTCCTTTTGCCTGAGCGATTCCGGGCGGGTTGCGCCTTCGGCGGTGGTCAGTCCGCTCGCGCGGTACCACTCTCTCCCACTGGGGCCATGGTTAAGTGCAAACTATACCGCTGCGGACGGGAAAATCCAACTGGAAACTGCCTGGAGACAGGATGAGACACGTTATAATTTCGTGCTCATCCCCAAGTCCGGATAGGTGAACGCAAGTCTCTTTACATCTTACAGTCTTCCCGTGCAAAGCGGTTCTAACCATAGATGACCCAAAACAGATATACAACCTTAGTGCAGTGATCCCGAACATCGTCGTGATGAATGAGGTTGACTGTTATGTCCATAACAAAAATGAGGTTTTTTCTTTCAGGTCATTATTAACAGCACGGGGAAGGAAAGAGACTATTTAATTCAGTATCTCTTTTAAAATGTCGTAGAGACTGCGGGAAATCGCCAAGGACCCACTCTGCATTGTTGCGGCGCACCCGCCGGTGAAGCGGGTGCATTTTCAGCGTTGGAGTTTATGGAGAGGTTTTACGCAGCAGGTGGCCGATGCTCAGCCCCTGTACCAGTATGGAAAAGACCACCACGACATAGGTAATGGCGAGGATCACATCACGTTCGGCACCAGCGGGCACCGACAGTGCCAGGGCGACGGAAATACCACCGCGCAAACCACCCCAAGTGAGAACTTTCACCGCATGGGGCGTAAAAGGATGCATTTTGCGAAGCAGACTTACCGGGACGCCGACACTGATAAAACGTGCCAACAGGACTAATGGGATCAGCATTAATGCCGCCACCAGATGCTCTCCCTGGAAGCTCAGTGCAAGCACCTCAAGACCGATCAGCACGAACAGCACCGCATTCAGGATCTCATCAACCAGTTCCCAAAAATTATCCAGGTGTTCGCGAGTTCTCTCCGACATGGCCATTGTTCTACCATGATTGCCGATCAGTAGGCCCGCGACGACGATGGCGATGGGGGCTGAAACATGGATAGACTCTGCAAGAGCATACCCCCCCATCACCAGTGCCAGGGTTAGAAGGATCTCGACCTGATATTTATCCACCGTGGCCAACATCCGATAAGCGATCCAGCCAATGACCAGACCAAACAACACCCCACCGATAGCCTCCTCGGCAAACAACAGCGCCACTTCACCAGTACTGACTTCGCCGCTCGTGGCAATGCCGAGCAAGGCCAGGAAAATCACCACACCAACCCCATCGTTGAACAAGGATTCACCGGCAATCTTGGTTTCCAGGCTTTTGGGGGCTCCACTGGTCTTGAGGATGCCCAGAACGGCGATGGGGTCTGTGGGAGAAATCAGGGCACCGAATAACAGACAATAGATAAAATCGATGTTGATGCCGATCAGCCCAAGCAACCACCAGGTAAATCCACCAACGAGGAAGGTGGAGGTCAGCACCCCAACACTGGCAAGGATGGCGATAACCCATTTCTGCCTGGCCAGGTCACCGAGATTGACATGGAGTGCCCCGGCAAAGAGGAGGAAACTAAGCATTCCACGCAACAGTGTCTCGTTGAAATCGATACTGTGCAGGATACTACGCGCCCAGTTTGCCGGAAACGCCAGGCCCGCGTAATCCAAAACCAGCAGGGCCAGGGAAACCAGCAGGGAGATAAGCATCAGGCCGATGGTGGTGGGCAGGCGCACGTAACGGTAATTGATATAACTGAACACCGCCGCCAAGCTGAGCAATAGCGCCGTAATTTGCACTACATCCATTTTCGTTATCCCTTATTGATATTTTTATAGTTGGAGACCACGCGAGAGCCGTGGCAAATCACCGCTGAGGCCCATGGCACGGCGGATCATCAGGTGTTTGGCCGGGCCGCCACGATCAGCAAGGGCGAGTCCGAGGTTGCGCAGGAGTTTGAGCGCACCGTTATCATTGCTAAACAGGCGCTTGAAACCATCCATCGCCGCCATCACCGCCAGGTTGTCGGCCTTACGCCAGCGCTCATAGCGGCGAAGCACGGCCAGTTCACCGATATCCTGCTTGTCGGCATGCGCCTTCAGCAGCACCTCGGCAAGAGCGGCAGCGTCGGAGACACCGAGGTTAAGTCCCTGTCCGGCCAGCGGATGAATGGCATGTGCGGCATTCCCCACCAGCACCAATCGCTCAGCGCAGTATTTGTCGGCATGGCGCAGGAGCAGAGGGAATGCTCCACGAGGACCGGTCGACTCCATCCTGCCGAGCCGGTCGCCGAAAGCCTGCTGCAGCTCATCGAGGAATTGGCTCTCGGGCATCTTCACCAGTTCGGCAGCGCGTTCCGGGGAGGTAGACCAAACAATGGAGCTCAAGCCACGGGGTAGCGGCAGGAAGGCTAGCGGTCCACTTGGCATAAAACGCTGCCAGCAAGCGTCTTGATGGTGCTTCGAGGTCTTGATGGTAGCCACCACGGCGGTCTGCTCATAGGCCCAGCCGGTGGTGGAAATTCCGGCCTGCTCGCGTACCCAGGAATTGGCGCCATCCGCACCAACAACCAGTCGCGACTTTAACCGGCGGCCGTCCTCCAGCATAAGCACCGCGCTGTCGGTGCTGCGCTCGAGCGTCGCTACTTGCGCAGGACAGATCAACTCGATGTTGTCGAACTCAGCCATACGCTCCAGCAGAGCGGCAAGGATCACCCTGTTTTCAATGATATGCCCCAGATTGGGTTCGCCGATATCAGCGCTGTCGAAGTGGATTGAACCGGAACCGGTAGCGTCCCACACATGCATCCGGCTGTAGGCCTCAACCCGGCGTCGCACCATCCCCTCCCAGGCGCCGATGCCGGCAAACACCTTCTCTGTGGCGCGGGTGATAGCACTGACACGGATGTCGAACTCCTCATCCGGCCACTCTACAGGCGCCTCAGCACTCTCGATCACTCCGATGCGCTGCGTGGTATTACCCAGAGCACAGGCAAGTGTTGCGCCGACCATGCCGCCGCCGACGATCAGGATATCAAAGTCCACGGGTTCTCCCTTGTGCTTATTCGTTAGTCACCAGCGGCAGACCCAGCGCAAGGCGCGGCTGGCGGCCATTGACTCCCATCGCCTGACGGGTAAACAGCCTGCGTGCAGGCGGCAGAAGGTCCATCGCCACCATGCCGATATTACGCGCCACCACCAGCGGAAGGAAATCATTGGAGAAGATGCGCGCCAAGCCATCGGTAAAACCCATCACCCGCAGGTAATCGGAGCGACGCCACCTGGCATAGCCGCGCAAGGTCTCCATGCTACCCGGGTCAGCTCCCTGGCGGGCCGCACCTGCCAGCACCTCGGCCAACACCGCCACATCGCGCAGCCCCAGGTTGAAGCCTTGGCCACCAACAGGATGAATGAGGTGTGCTGCGTTCCCGATAAAAGCCAGCCGCGGGCGCACATGATCGCGCACATACTGCAGGCCCAGCGGATAGGTGCTGCGCGGAGAGACCGAAATCACTTTGCCCGCTCGGCGGCCAAGGCGTTGCTGCAACCGCTCGATAAACGCCGCATCCTCCAGTGCCAGATGCTCCTCCACTTCATGGTCGCGCACGGTCCAGACCAGGGACCAGCGTCGATCGCCGGCTTCCGCGCCGGCCATCCATGCTGGTGCCGTATTGGGGAGCAGCGCCAGTGGGCCGCTTTCGGTAAAGCGCTCATAGGCGACATTCGCGTGTGGACGCTCAGTCTCCACACTGGCGATCACCGCGGTTTGGCCGTAACCCAGGCTGAAGGTACGGGCACCGAGGCGTTCACGCACCGTGGAGCGGCCACCGTCGGCAGCCACCACGAGACGGGCAGTAAGCTCACGAACACTTCCCTCGTGTTCGATGCTGACCCGTGCTGCCGTCTCATCGATGATGATATCGGTCAATCTCGCCGGGCAGAACAGTTCCGTATTGGGTAGCTCTGCCAGACCAGGGGCCACGGCTCGGCCAATGACAGCCGCCTCGGCCACATAGCCCAAAGCCTCCACACCCTCTTCAGCCGCCTCCATCCGGGCAGCACCAAAATGCCCCCTATCGGAGACCCGGATAGTGCGGATGGGCGTTATCCCCTCTTGCAGCATCGCCTCCCAAAGCCCTATCCCCTCGAAAATTCGCCGGGAGCCCCAGGAGAGAGCGATGGCGCGTGCGTCGTAACTTGGCTGACTCCCGTCATGCAGCGGTACCGCCTCGATCAGCCCCACGCGCAAGCCGCTGTGATTCAACGCATGGGCCAAGCTGGCGCCCACCATGCCGCCACCGATGATCAGCAGGTCGAATTCGCTGTTCATAGCCGTTTCTTCCTCATCTCCCTGCCGGCCATGATCGCCTCAATTTCATCCGGTTCCTTTGGCGCGTCATGACTCAACACCTCGTAACCGTCGCGGGTCACCAGCACGTCATCCTCGATACGGATACCGATATTCCACCATTTTTTTGCCACTCCCCTGGTCCCCTCAGCGACATAAAGTCCAGGCTCAATGGTCAGGACCATGCCGGGCTCCAGCACGCGCCACGCATCCCCCACCTTGTAGTCACCCACATCATGGACATCCATCCCCAGCCAGTGCCCGGTGCGGTGCATGAAGAATTTACGGTAAGCCTCGCTCTTAATCAGGGCAGCGACGCTGCCCTTGAGCAGTCCCAACCTGACCAGGCCACGGGTCAGCACTTTCAACGCTGCCTCATGGGGATGATTCCAGTGATTGCCCGGACGTACCTGCTCGATGGCGGCATAGTTCGCCTCCAGCACCAGCTCGTAAAGGGCACGCTGCTCCTTACTGAAGGTGCCGTTAACCGGAAAGGTGCGAGTGATGTCAGAGGCATAGCACTCGAGTTCGCAACCTGCGTCGATGAGCAGCAGATCACCATCCCTGAGTGGTGCTTCGTTCTCTGTGTAGTGGAGAATACAGCCATTGGCGCCGCCGCCGACGATAGCCGGGTAGGCCTGGAAGCGGGCACCGCCGTGCATGAACTCATGCCGCAGCTCCGCCTCGATCTGGTACTCCATCATCCCGGGTTTGCACACCTGCATGGCTCGTACATGGGCCCTGGCGGATAACTGCGCCGCCTTGTGCATGACCTTGATCTCCGCCGTGCTCTTGTACAGGCGCATATCGTGCAACTGGTGGTCCAGGGCGATGAACTCGCCCGGGGTGTGGACCCCGGACCGGGATTTCTTGCGCAGGAGGTTAATCCACTCCATCACTTGGCGGTCGAACTCGGGATTGCAGCCCATCGCATAGTAAACCCGCTCGCGGTTCTCCAGCAGGCCGGGCAGGATGTCGTCGATATCACTGATGGGAAAGGCATCATCAGCCCCGTATTGCTCTGTCGCCCCGTCCAGCCCGGCACGGCGACCATGCCAAGTCTCCATCTCAGGGTCGCGCTCCCGGCAGAAGAGAATAAACTCGCCATGCGGACGCCCAGGGACCAACACGGCTACCGACTCTTGCTCAGGGAAACCCGTGACATAGAAAAAATCACTATCAGGACGATAGGAATAATCCACATCCCGATTGCGCTGGCGCACCGGGGAGCTCGGCAGGATCGCAATACTGTCACGACCCATTGCATGCATCAGGCGTTTGCGACGCCGGGCAAATTCAGTCTTATTCATAGGATAATTATGCCAGAGATCTTCAGGGAAAAATCTTTACCTTTACGCTTATCGTCTCACCTGGGCCGAGATCCGCTCCTATCCCGGCGCCCTGTTGCAGGAGCACCGCTTGACGAGAATGCTCAATGCACCGTTACATCGGTGCGAGGAGGAGCCTTGCTCGGGTGCATCTCCTCGTTGATCAGCAGCACTCCGGTACGGACGTATTCCAATAACTCATTGAAGGAACTCTCATCCTCCTCATCCCCATCCAGTTCATAGCTTCCGGCACGAGCGATCTCCACCAAATCGCGCAGGATCTCTCCGCTGTCGCCGGGCATCTTCTCCAGTTCGGTCACCCCTCCCGCACTAAGACCTAGCAGATAGCCTTGGCACCACTCTCCAAGCGACTCGATACGCTCCTCCACCGAGGTGTCGTCCCCCGGCAGGAGTGGATGAAAATCAAGCACCGTGTCATTGAGCCCTTTGCGCGTGTCCTCATACAATACCCCAAAAGTCTCAATCGCCTCCCTGGCCAACAAGTTGGCGGGGTCGAGGGCATGAGCAATGTACTCCAGCCATTCCTCTAATTTAAGGTCACCCTTTGCGGCAAACAGCCCGGTGAGCGTGCCATGGCACTCCTCCGCCTCCATCTCGGTCTCCACCTGCTCCAGTGCCGAATCAACCCTGGCCATCATCTCGGAAGTTTTGCTCATCCTAATCAGTTCCCATTGTCTGTACAGCGAGATCGTCCGGAAGTGATTTCAAAAGTGAGATCACGATCAAAACGCACGCTTTGAATTTACTACTGTCAAAATGCTAGTGTACATCGCATCAATGTACATATCAGAGTCCATCACCGGTCACCAAGTCTCTCTCTGATATCTGCAGTCAATACGATATAGTACACTGTAGCTGTGGCGAAACATCTTGGGGCGGACGAGATTGACCGGTTTTCACCTCCGCTCTATAGTGGGCCGCAAACGACCGATTCAGACGAACGATGGCCAACTGCGACTGATACTGAAGAAAAAACAACGACGATGGATGAAATGGAGCTCAAACACCTCGAGCACCGTGTGGACGAACTGCTCCAGCGGCTCTCTTCGCTAAAGGGCGAAAACCGATCACTGCGCGCAAGCCAGTCGGCCCTGATCGCGGAACGGGCCCGTCTTATCGAAAAAACGGAACTGGCCCGAAGCCGGGTTGAAGCCATCATATCGCGCCTTCGTGCGATGGAGCAGGAATCATGAGCGACGAAATTCGTCAGGAGCAGATACGACTCCTGGACAAAGAGTATACTGTCGCGTGCCCACCTGAAGAGCGAGAGGGGCTGCTTGAGTCTGCCCGCAGGCTTGATACCAAGATGCGTGAGATCCGAAGCCGCGGCAAGATCGTAGGTACTGAACGCATCGTTGTGATGGCCGCTCTCAATGTCGTTCATGAGTTACTCCAGGGGAAAGACGGCAACCACACCACCACTCGTGATATTGAAGTGCGTCTTCGCCTGATACAGGATAAGATTGAATCAGCGCTGGAACAGGAAGATCGGCAGCTAACGTTGTAAACTGTTTATAGGGTATCCCCTGCGGTGCCCGCTATGTACGCTGGGTATTTTCTTGAGCCTAATCTTTACCCAGGGGTCATACGTCGCTACTGTGTGCATGTCCGCCTTGCGGAAAGCCTAATGTAGCGGCTGCCGTCCCCACTTGAACCTCTGGTTCAAGAACGAAAGCGTCGGCGGCACAGGTGGGGGGTATCCTCTTTCCTTAAGTACTCCGGATCATGCAACTGGAAACGCCCGGCAAAAAAAGTGGTGTTTTTGAGGTTGCCATACTGGGGGCAATTCCTCATGCATTGAAAAAACGGGGACGGGTCTCTTCTCACAAGCGCCTGCATACCAACAGGACATTAACAAGCCACAGAACGCTTTTGTGATAGCTTAGCAATCTGCGGAAAAACACCTTATGGATAGTAATCAATAAGCCTCAAGAGCCCTGTGAATAGTTCACGCACCTTCGTGCGCTTCGTGGTGTCCACTCGATAATGCTCAATCAACAACAACGAAATACGCTTCGCCGCGAACTCAGACAGCAACGGCGCGCCCTATCGCCACAGCAACGCCGCAATGCAGCAGCAGCGCTCGAGAGGCGTCTGGGTAGCCACCCTCTATTTCTGCGCAGCCGCCACATCGCCTTTTACCTGCCAAACGACGGGGAGATGGACCTGACCCCACTCATCCACCGCGCCCAGGCGATGGGCAAGCATTGCTACCTGCCTGTACTCTCTCCGCTCTACCATAACCGACTCTGGTTCGCCTCCTACCACCACAATAGTAAACTGGTACAGAATCGCTTCGGGATCCCCGAGCCTATCGCTAACTGGGCCGATATGCGTCCAGCCTGGACGCTCGATCTGGTTCTCACTCCACTGGTGGCCTTCGATAGTGCCGGCAACCGTCTGGGCATGGGCGGCGGCTACTACGACCGCACACTTGCTTACCTGGCCCGTCGTCGATACTGGCGCAAGCCCCAGCTGCTTGGCACCGCCTATGACTTTCAACAGGTCGAGCGCCTTCCTCATGAGCCATGGGACGTCCCCCTACATGGTATCGTTACCGAATCGTCACTGTTGCTGCCTGGTAACCGGCGGTAGTGAAACGAAAAAACCCGCCAACGGCGGGTTTTCAATGAGATGGCTACAAGTTTATTGCCTGTAATAGCTCGTCTGCGTCTGCTCAGGCCGTTGCCCGTCACCAAAAAATCCGTAAGCCAGCTCGGTGAACAGGACTCCAGCGCCAATGACTACTACAAGCAGCGCCAACAAATCAGGTTTCTTTTTCATTTTTGATCTCCTCCAACCACTCCCCCAACCCTGTGAATGTAACGGTTGAATCAAGGGAGCAAAATATCTCTAAGCTCTCGCCACCCTATTTACACATAATAACAAAGGTTTATCTTTGATCCGAATCACAAAAAATGGAGGCGGCAATGGCCTATTGGCTGATGAAATCGGAACCGGATGTCTTCGGCATCGAACACCTTGCGCTCTGCCCTAAGCAGACCGAGCACTGGGATGGCGTACGAAACTACCAGGCACGCAACTACATGCGCGATGGCATGAAAACGGGTGATCTGGTGTTTTTCTATCACTCCAACTGTAAAGAGCCCGGTATCGTCGGTATCGCAGAGGTGGTACGAGAGGCTTATCCGGACTACACCGCCTTCGATCCGGAATCAAAATACTTCGATCCGAAAAGTACACAGGATAAGCCGACCTGGTTCATGGTCGATGTGAAATTCGTCCGGCGACTAAAGCGCACTATCAGCCTGCAAGAACTTAAGACACACGCAGTGGCCTTGCCTGAATTTCCTCTATTGAAAAAGGG
>JBFEYJ010000095.1:0-10612 GCA_041562215.1 Thiohalomonadaceae bacterium
AACTGCAAAAACGGGCTTCAGTGGACCCTTACCCCCAATCCGGCCAATTTCGCTGAGGTGATGATTCACTGCACCATCAACCGTCCCGACCATGATCGGGATTTTGTTGACTCGCTGGAAATCTTTGTCAATGACTGGCGTGCCGGCATCGAAGAGTGGCCCATCCGCCGTGCCGCCAAACGCAACAAGCCCTGTGTCAATTGCGGTGACACCTTCGGCGGCTTCGGCTGACGCAGGCAAGAGGCCAAGCGAAAGCGGTTCACTGACCGCAACCCATCGAACGATCACTGACTATACTTTGCGGAATGTAAGGAACAAGCCCTTCCTTAATCCGTCAAAGGAGTCCGTCCGATGGAGCAAGAGAGCGAACGCTTTATTCTCGACATGCTTGCCAGGCATCCCATACTCACCCTCGCCACCAACCGTGAGGATGGATGGCCGCAAGCCACCACAGTGGGGTATGTCAATGATGGCCTGCTGATCTACGTGATGACTTTCCCCCAGGCACAGAAGGTGCGAAACATTGAGCGCGACCCGCGTGTCTCCCTAACCATTGATAGCGCCGAAGAAGACTGGGGAAAGATCAAGGGCTTGTCGATGGCGGCAATGGCGGAAGTGGTGAACGCACCTGAGGAAACAGAACACGTTACACGGCTGATGCTGGGAAAGTTTCCCCAGATCAGGGAGATGATGCCTGACCCGGAAGAGGTGACGATCCTGAGGCTTACGCCAAAAGTAATCTCCATGCTGGATTACGAGAAAGGCTTCGGGAATACAGCGTTGATCGAGGTGTAATACTGCGCCCTTTAAAAAGAGAAGAAAAGGGAGGGGGCGACTTTCAGTCGCGAAAGAACAGCGGTGCATTAGTCAATTGCCGCAAGATACCGCTCCTGTTCCACAAACCAAAGTTTCAATAGAAAACGTCCAAGTCCCTGGTCTTGGAGGGCATTTTTTAATGTTCTATAATTTTACCGCGTAGTGACTTTTGGCGGCTGTGTTTAGTCTTGCTGTCGAGACGGCGTTTTTGCGAGTTCTTTGTCGGTTTCGTCGGCGTGCGTTTTTTCTGCACCAGCGCCACGCTTCGGATCAGTTGCTGAAGTCGTTGCAGCGCCTCTTCACGATTTTTTTCCTGGGTGCGGTAGCACTGTGCCTTGATCACGATAACGCCATCCCTGGTCAGGCGTTGGTCGTGTAACGCCAGCAGTCTCTCCTTGTAGAATTCAGGCAAGGAAGAGGCGCGCACATCGAAGCGCAAATGAATGGCGCTGGAGACCTTGTTGACGTTTTGGCCACCGGCGCCCTGGGCGCGGATGGCGACAAGTTCGATCTCTTCATCCGGAATCGAGACCTGGCCGGAGATTTTCAGCATGGTGTGCCCCGTTGTGGCTGAGGTGGTGCGAGGGGGAATTCTAGCACTGGTGGAAGGGGGATGGGGCAAGTGAGATATTTTACTTCTGTGGCAGAAGTTCGCGTATACTTGCGCCCATTCTGACGCATCCGGTCTTGCGTCTCCTGCTTCGCGGAATGTCCTCTCGGTAAGCCTCGAATCAAACCCCCTCTATCCCTGCCTGGACCGGCCCCTTCAACGGGCTGCGGCGGTTAGAACCCAGGAGTCATCCATACTATGTCATTTGATACCCTCGGCCTGTCGGCCGATATTCTTCGTGCTGTAAAAGAAAAAGGCTATAGCGAGCCGACGCCGATCCAGCGCCAGGCTATCCCGGTCGTCCTTGAGGGCGGTGATATCATGGCCGGTGCGCAAACCGGTACCGGCAAGACCGCCGGTTTTACCCTGCCTCTGCTCGAGCGCCTGAACCGTGATCGCCGTGCTAACGGACCGCGGCCGGTGCGCGCGCTTATCCTTACCCCCACCCGCGAGCTTGCTGCCCAGGTTGAGGAGAGCGTGGTGACTTACGGTAAGTACTTGCCGTTGAAATCCGTCGTGATATTCGGCGGGGTGAAGATCAACCCGCAGATCGAAAAACTGCGCCGGGGCGTGGATATACTGGTCGCTACCCCAGGTCGCCTGCTGGATCATTTGTCGCAGAAGACGGTGGACCTCTCCCGCGTCGAGGTGCTGGTGCTGGACGAGGCCGATCGCATGCTCGATATGGGCTTTATCCGTGATATCCGCAAGGTGCTCGCGGTGCTGCCCAAGCAGCGCCAGAACCTGCTCTTCTCCGCCACTTTCTCCGACGAGATCAAGAAGCTGGCCGATGGCCTGCTGCACAATCCCGCCCTTATCGAGGTGGCTCGGCGCAACACCTCCTCTGAGCTGGTCAACCAGGTAGTTCACCCGGTGGATCGCGTGCGCAAGGGTGAACTGCTCTCTTTCCTCATCGGCTCTCAAAACTGGCGGCAGGTGCTGGTGTTTACCCGCACAAAGCACGGCGCCAACCGTCTGGCAGAACAGCTTGGGCGTGACGGCATCACCGCTGCGGCGATCCACGGTAACAAGAGCCAGGGTGCGCGTACTCGTGCGTTGGCCGATTTCAAATCAGGTGCGGTGCGTGTGCTGGTAGCCACTGATATCGCCGCCCGTGGTCTCGATATCAGTCAGTTGCCTCACGTAGTCAACTTTGAGCTGCCGAACGTGCCGGAGGATTACGTACACCGCATCGGTCGTACCGGGCGTGCCGGTAACGAGGGCGAAGCAATGTCACTGGTTTGCGTTGACGAGCACAAGCTGCTTCGCGACATTGAACGTTTGATCAAGCGTGACCTGCCCAAGGTTGTGATCTCCGGCTACGAGCCTGATCCGAGCATCAAGCCCGAGCCGATCCAGAAAGCCCGCGGTGCACGCAGCGGCCCGAAACCCGGCGGTGCCGGACGCAGCGGTAACGGCAACCAGCGCAGCAAAAGCTCACATCCTTCCGTCAACGGCAACCGTGCCCGGACCGAAGGTGGCCAGGGACAGGGCCAGCGCCGTTCAAGCAACGGCCAGTCGCGTAGTCGTACCCGTACGCCGGTGTAAACTTTCACCCAAGTATGCATAGGGCGTGAAGTTTTAAAAGATGAACAGGTTAGATACAGCGTGATCCGACACGATCTACTTTTCTGTTCATGATTGGCTGATGGCGTGCAGCGGCTGCTGAACTATGACTGTTCTCCTCCGCTGCACACCTAACGCAACACAGTTGTTTTGTTTGCGTTGATACAGGTTTTGCGAGTAATGAACCTTGCACAGCGTTTCCAGCAACTCGATATCTTCCTGGTGGATCATGCCTGGCTGTGGCGGCCGCAGCCGTTTAAGGAGGCACGCCCGGACTGGTGTCGTCGGCTGCCCGGATTATGCGAGACTTTGCTTAGTCTCTCCGATGAGGCGTTGGCATGGCTGACCGATGATGCTGTCGCCTTGAACGCGTTACTTGCCGAACATCTCCCCTCCCTGGAAAACATCAGTGAATTGATCCGGCTCTCCAGGCGTAGCACGACAACGCTGACAGATCTCGGTCCTCACTTCGCCAGCGGTATACCCGGTCGCAAGTGGCGTCAGGTGACGGCCTTCGCTGCAGTGATTGGTGAGGTGCAGGCGCCGCTGCTGGAATGGTGCGGCGGCAAGGGACATCTCGGACGGCTGCTGGCGGCGCAATGGCGGCATCCTGTACTCACTTTGGAGCACGATCCTGCGTTGTGTGAGCAAGGGCGGCAACTGGCGCGGCATGCCCATGTGGAGCAGGACTTTAGCCTCGAGGATGCGCTGGCACCTTCTGCGGCAGGTGCGGTAGCGGATCGCCATGCGGTAGCGCTGCATGCCTGCGGAGAACTTCACCGCCGTCTGGTGCGTCTGTTTGTGGAGTCCAAGGCGGCCGCGCTGGACATCGCTCCCTGTTGTTATCACCTGTTGACCGAGGGCTGTTACCGGCCCTTTAACCAAAATGTCCGATTGCGCCTGGAGCGGGATGACTTGCGCCTGGCGGTGACCGAGACCGTTACTGCCGTGGGTCGTGAAGTGCGTTTGCGCGATCGTGAGATGGCATGGAAGCTTGGTTTCGAACTGCTGCGTCGTCGGCTTCATCCTGATAATGGCTATCGACCGATGAAACCCATCGACAAGGCCTGGCTAAAACAGGGCTTTGATGGTTTTTGCCGCGCTCTGTCCGAACGCGAGGGAGAAACCTTGCCCTCGACAGTGGACTGGCAAGCCGCCGAAGCCGCCGGTTGGCAGCGACAACGTGACACTATGCGCCTGTCGTTGCCGCGCCATGCCTTTCGCCGGGCTATTGAGCTGTGGCTGGTGCTTGATTTGGCAACCTTTCTCGAAAAGCACGGCTACGAGATACAAGTCGGCAGTTTCTGTGACCGAGCACTAACCCCACGCAACATTCTTATCTCGGCACGGCGCCGGGACTGAGCCGAGTCTCTCAGGACGCTTTGTCGCCAGTGAGCATTTGTGCGACGGCAAGTTTTAATTCTTGCGGAGCGATGGGTTTGTGCAGCAGCCGGTAGCCATGAGAGTTGGCTTCCCGGATCCTCTCCGGAGCGGTATCGCCGGTGATGATCATCACCGGCAGCTTTTTATCGAGATAAGTAATCACGGCCTCCGCCGCTGCTACGCCGTTCTGATCATTGCGCAATCGGTAGTCGCTGATAATCAAATCGGGTTCCACTCTCTCCCTGAGCAACAACCGTAGCGCTTCATCCTCGGAGTCGGCGCTGAGCACCCTATGACCCAGCCCCTCAAGAAAGGCATGCATGCTGCGGCACACTTCGTGGTCATCCTCAATGATCAGGATGGACGCACCACCAATCACTTCGGGTGCTTGTTCGCTGATGATGGCGGCAGGGACCGATTTATTACTCTGCTGCAGGGAAACAAAGACGGACGTTCCCTGACCGGGTGCAGAGTTCACCACGATATTTTCTTCAAGTAGTTCAAGCAAGCGCTTCACGATCGAAAGGCCAAGACCGATACCTTTTTCGCGATCTCGTTCCGGATTGGCAAGCTGGTGGAATTCCTGAAAGATGTTTCCCAGCTCACTCTGTGGGATACCGATCCCGCTATCACAGACTCGTACTGTGTAATGATTGCCGGTGCGCTTGAGACCGACAAGCACGGCGCCTTCCTCGGTGTAGTTAATGGCGTTTGATACCAGATTGCGCAGGATTCGTTCGACCAGCGTCGGGTCACTGTAGACAACGGCGGTGGTCGGGACAATGCGTAGCGTGATATTTTTGTCGATGGCCATGGGTGCATAGTCGACCAGAATGCGATCGAATACTTCCTGTAGATGAAATGACTCTTTGTGTACTTTGACCACGCCGGCATCGAGTCTGGAGATATCAAGCAGCGCATCGAGCAGGCCTTTGAGTGAAAAAAAAGACTGCTTGATGAGTGTGGAGATCTCGCGGATTTTGTTGATGTCGGTTTCACTTTCCAGCATCTCTGTATACAAGCCCAGGGCGAACAGCGGCTGTCGGAGGTCATGGCTGGCGGCAGCGAGAAATTTTGTTTTTGAGAGGTTGGCCTGCTCGGCGGCGTTGTGCCTGAGCACCAACTCATCAAGCAGGAGCTGGTTGTGCAGGCGCAATCGAAACGCCTCAATCTGCTCATAATGGGCTTTCCTTGCGAAGTACAGGAAGGAAAGGAAAAAGACGATCCCCCACAAGCCGATGGTGATGTGGAGCTTGTCGCTATCAAGGAAGAACCTGATGATTACCGGGACCAGGGTGGGGATGAAAAAGGCATAAAAGGCAGTGAGATAACTGGTGTTTGCGACATAGGCTCCGGCACCCATGCCGGTGAGCAGAAAGAAGAGGATCGCTTGGTAAGCGGTTTCATCCGGAGGGTAGAGTAGGATGCCCGCGCTGCCCCAGCTAATGCCTGCGATCAGCGCGCCGAGTGTGTACCGGGCAGCCCAAAGGGACTCGTTGCCCCGCTGGTTGCGGTTGAAGTAACGGTAGCCTAGCAGGCTTCTCGCCAGTGTAAGGGTGACGAGTAGTGTCAGCCAGGTGAGGAGTATCTCATGGGCGATTACCTCCCATAACAGATAGACCAGAAACCCGGAATTGAGCAGGGTGAGCAGTTGCATAAGCCTGGACTGGCGGTAAAGCTGGTCAATCGTTTCGGCATGGATGCGCTGGCGGAGCGGGGCGTTTTCGGTCGCGGCTGCGGACTTGTCCTGCATCAGATCTCCTGCGGGAGGCAATAAATACCATACCGACGATTGGGTTGGCCGGTGATGTGTTGAATGGTTGGTTCAGCACGGATAGTACTGAGACGAGGTGCGGTAGATCGACGCATCATGCACCACGCTCGGGCCCGTCCACAAGATAACCGGCTTGCCCGGTTCTGCGCAAGATAATGACGATAAGCAGAGAGTGTGCGGACGGATGCAACCTGCTTGTAAAGGTATTAATGTTACTTGCAATATAGTCAATTTGTCCAAATGTTGCTTGCACAAATGTGCTGAGACTGTGACTGAGGGCAGGTGAGACCAATAATCAATGCATTGCGTTTCATTGGTTCCATGTCAAATCCTTGGCGAACAGGAACAGGTTGATAGAAATTTCGAAGCGGCGGCAGTATCCCCACGCCGTGCGGCACAGTAGAATTCGCAACTTCATACCCGGTGATGAGGAAGCCATGAAAGCCAATGAAATAAAGAAGGGGGCCGTGATCGAGGTCGAGGGCCAAAAAGTGGTGATTAAACAGGTGACCGTGCAGTCGCCCTCATCACGCAGTGGCAGTACCCTGTATAAGGTCAAGGGCCAGAATGTAGTGACCCGCCAGAAATTCGAGCGCAGCTTCAAGGGCGACGAATCTGTCGGTGAGGTCGATTTCATGCGCCGCCCGGTCCAGCTTCTCTATCGTGACGGTGACGGCTGTACTTTTATGGACAGTGAAAGTTACGACCAGTTTGTCGTGTCTGAGGAGAGTCTGGAAGAGGAGTTGCCCTACATCAGTGAGGGACTGGAAGGGATGACGGCGCTCATTGCCGATGGCGTATTGCTCGGCATCGACCTGCCCTCTACAGTTACCCTCACGATCACCGATTGTTCACCCGGCATCAAGGGTGCCTCCGCCGCCGCACGCACCAAACCCGCCACTTTGAGCACCGGCCTTGTGGTACAAGTACCTGAATACCTCGCGCCGGGTGAAGTGATCAAAGTGAACACCGAAACCGGTGAGTACATGTCGCGGGCGTGAGCAATAATGACAGAGCTCAGGTCACTGGTAGTGCCCTAACAGTGTATGCGTGTTCCGGGTAATTGGTGGACCACCACACTGAAGGGAAATAACCTGTCACTCACGTTGTCACGATCACCCGTTGCGCATCCAGGCGTGGTGTGGCTGAATCAAGGACTTGCACCAGTGCCTGGTATTGCTGATCAAAAAAGAGGATCTCTTCCTCACGTACATTGGGATTGACCTGCTGTAGCGCCCGCAGACGGTCGAGTTCACGCTGCAGTGTCTGCCGGGTGTGGGCATGAGCTTCGGCGAGAAAGGCAGGGGTTTGTTCGCGGGCGATGCGCTCTGATGTTTTTATCATTTGGCGTAGCTCTTCACCGTAGGCCTTGATAATTCTTACTGCGGTTTCGCTGTCGACCAGTGAACTGACGCGGCTTATGGTCTCGGCATCGAGTTTAGTGGCGTGATCGCGGCCATCCATATCAACGATTATTCGCAGGACGGTCGGCGGTAGGTAGCGGCTGCCTTGAAGGATCTCGCTGGAGGCGCTCTCAAGGATAAAGAGGCATTCGAGCAACAAGGTACCCGCCTTCATTCCCGGGAGCTTGATCGCGGTGACCGCGCTGTTTCCGAGTTCGTTATCAAGCACCATCTCCATCGCACCGCGCACCAGCGGATGCTCCCAGGTGAGGAAATGGATGTCCTCGTTAGCGAGTGCCGTGGTGCGGTCCAGGGTGACGGTCATGCCCTCTTCATGCAGGCCGGGAAAGTGGCTGGTCTGCATCTGTTCACCGGGGCGCAGGATGAGCGCCTTTTCACTGTGCAATTCTGTGTCGACGCCGTAGCAGTCAAACACCTGTTCCAGATACTCAGGGAGTATCGAGGCGGCATCTTCGGCGGCGGCGTTTGCTCGAAGTGTCTCGGCTATATCCGGGCGGCAGGAGTTATATTCGAGCAGGCGATCACGGCCGCGCTGCAGCGCTTCGTTCAGTTCATGATGCAGGCGGCGGGTCGTGTCGATGAGCGCAGGCAAGTCGGCGAGGCCCTCATCCTCCTGATGCAGCGCCTCTATGAGTGTTTCCCGGATCTGAACGAACACGCTGTGACCTGCCGGGCAGGTGTGCTCGAAAGCGCCGAGGCCTTCGTGATACCACTGCAGCATTACCGCTTGTGCACTCTGTTCCAGGTAGGGCACATGGATCGCGATAGTGTCTGTCTGGCCGATACGATCGAGGCGGCCGATACGCTGCTCCAGCAGGTCCGGGTTGAGCGGCAGGTCAAACAGCACCAGGTGGTGGGCGAACTGGAAGTTGCGTCCTTCGCTACCGATCTCCGAACAAATCAGCGCCTGGCTGCCATACTCCGGATCGGCAAACCAGGCCGCGGCGCGGTCGCGCTCTACCAGGCTCAGCCCTTCATGAAACAGGGCGGCATGGATACCGGTGCGGGTGCGCAGTACCTCGGCAAGATCAATGGCGGTGTCGGCGCTGGCACAGATCACCAGCACCTTAGCCGGTCGCAGCTCCCTGAGTTTGTCACCGAGCCACTCGACCCTGGGATCGATGGTACTCCAGTGTGGTTGTCCCCTGCCGCCGCTCGACTGATACAGCAGCTCCGGGCTGAGAAGCAGCTGTGCTTCGGAGACGCCGCTGTGGTGAAAACCCGCCAGGCAGTCGGCATAACCCTCTGGCAGTGATAAAGGCCAGGCATGCAGGTGACGTTCGGGAAATCCTTTCACGGCGGCGCGGGTGTTGCGGTAGAGCACGCGGCCTGTGCCGTGACGATCCAGCAGATGCTCGACCAGCCCGAGTCGTGCCGCGCGTTGCGCTTCGATTTCGGCGGCCGGGTCGTTGAGCGTTTCCAGCAGTTGCCGATTGTCTCCCTCGTCGAGGGTGGTGGCCAGGGTACGGCTGGCCGCCTCATCCAGTGGCGCCTCACCAAGCAGTGCCTCCACCGCCTGGGCTACCGGTTCGTAGGCGGCCTCCTCAGCGATGAATGCGTCAAAATCGGTGAAGCGATCCGGGTCAAGCAGGCGAAGGCGGGCAAAGTGGCTCGCCTTGCCCAACTGCTCCGGGGTAGCGGTAAGCAACAGCACCCCTTTGGTGGCGGCGGCCAGTTGGTCAACCAAAAGGTATTCATGACTCGGCTGCTCCGGCGACCAGACCAGATGATGGGCCTCGTCCACCACAAGCAAGTCCCACTCACCGGCCAAGGCCTGGGTGTGGCGCTGTGGTTTTGCCGCTAGAAACTCCAGTGTGGTGAGCACCAGTTGCTCAGCCTGGAAGGGGTTGTCCTGTCCGCTACTCTCCTCGATGGCGAGGCAGCGCTCCTCATCAAACACACTGAAGAGGAGGTTGAAGCGGCGCAGCATCTCAACCAGCCACTGGTGGAGCAGGCTCTCCGGCACCACGATAAGCACGCGTCGCGCACGCTCGGTGAGTAACTGCTGGTGCAGGATGAGTCCCGCCTCGATGGTTTTGCCGAGGCCCACCTCGTCGGCCAGCAAAACGCGAGGGGCGTAACGACCGGCTACCTCGTGGGCAATGTAGAGCTGATGCGGGATCAGGCTGGTTCGTCCACCGGTGAGGCCGCGCAGATCGGAGCGGGCGAGTCGGGCGGAATGGTGCAGTGTCTGATGGCGCAGTTCGAACCATTTATCGGCGTCGATCTGGCCGGTAAAGAGGCGTTCAGCCGGTCGGTTGAGCCGGATCAGATTATCCAGTTGCCCTTCAGGCAATTGCGCTCGGCTTCCATCCTCTTTCGTCCCCACATAAGTCAGCAGCCCGGCATCCTCGCTCACCGATTCGATGCGCAGGGTCCAGCCCTCGTGGGCTCGGACACTATCCCCCGGACCGAAGGCCACCCGTGTCAGCGGCGCACTCTGCCTGGCATAAGTGCGGGTCTCGCCGGTGGCGAGGAAGAGAACGGTCACTGTGCGGTGCTCCAGGCTGAGCACGGTGCCGAGTCCCATTTGCAACTCTGCATCGCTGATCCAGCGTTGGCCAGGAATGAAATCGTCCACCAGAACACCTCGGTCGGAGAAAAAAGGGGCGTTATTTTAGTAGATCTGAAGGAAAAATGCTTGAGAAGACGTGGTGGGAAATTCGGCTGCTCTGTAAAACTCTTGTAAGAAGTTTATCCGCTAAGCCGAGTCTCCGCGCTGAATGTTTCGCTCACAGGAGTGAATACCTACAGGAGACTCGAATTCATTCCTTGGCGAGGCGACCTTTTTATCGGGAGCACTCGTGGAACCGGCACAGGAGATGACTATTAAAGAGGATAAAAACCATCGTATTGTAGGCAAACTAGAGACTTCTGCGGCGTAATTGCCTGAATTTTGCTAAATGTCTCGAAAATAGTGAATGATAGGTCATTGCCCGGCATGATGCTTTTTAGGCGGCGCGATTATTAGGAAGAGTGTGTCAGTATTCGGAGGGGCTTCCATTCCTTGAATTTTTTGTGATAGTGTTCATATAAATC
>JBFEYJ010000096.1:0-10501 GCA_041562215.1 Thiohalomonadaceae bacterium
CTCATTTCCTTTCGCGTCCTTTGCGTCCTTTGCGGTAAGATTCCGTTTTTTGATGTAGTCGAGAAGTCGTAATGAATACAAAGCGGGCGGTGGTACTGGTATCAGGTGGGCTGGATTCGGCTACCACTCTGGCGATCGCACGCGACCGGGGATTTGAATGCTATGCCCTGAGTTTTGATTATGGCCAGCGACATCGATGTGAGCTGGCCGCTTCTGCTGCGGTAGCCGATAACCTGGGTGCGGTAGAGCACCGCACCTTTACTTTAGATCTGCGTCAGTTCGGTGGTTCGGCACTGACCGATGATGCTATCGATGTGCCTGAGGCCGGAGGTGAGGGGATCCCGGTCACCTACGTCCCGGCGCGCAATACGGTATTTCTCTCGCTGGCATTGGCTTGGGCGGAGGTGCTGGAGGCGCGCGATATTTTCATCGGGGTCAATGCCGTTGATTATTCCGGTTATCCTGACTGTCGTCCCGAATTTATCGCTGCCTTCGAGCGCATGGCCAATCTTGCCACGAAGGCCGGGGTGGAAGGCCATCCGGTAACCATCCACGCACCGCTCATCGAGCTGAGCAAGGCGGAGATCATTAAGACCGGGAGCGGGCTCGGAGTCGACTACGCGCAGACGCTTTCCTGTTACAACCCCACGGCCGAAGGCCTGGCCTGTGGCCGCTGCGATTCATGTCGTCTCCGTGCTGAGGGTTTTGCCGCCGCCGGTCTGCCGGATCCCACCCGTTATCAGGGAAAACCCGGATAGGATCCCTGTTTCAGTTGCGATATTCTTGGTCATTGAGTTAGTACGAATTATTCTCGCAGAGGCACAGACGCCGCCATGGATGACGGCGGTAGACGATGTCGGAGATATATTGTCGAGTGCGAAGGGTAAGGAGCGGGGCCGGTTCTGTAAGACTCGTTCGCAGACTTTCAGCCTGTCAGTTCATGCCGTTGCATGAGGGTCGTGATCCCATGTTTTTCTTTGTACTCTTGGTGTCAATGCAGAATATTCTTGGGCAATCAGGGTAGAACGTCCCGCCAGCGAGCAAAGTCGGATCGCCCCCTTGGGCGATTGCACAAAATACACTACCAAAAGAGGTTTGGATGATGGTATTCGAGAGCTTTATCGAAGCAAATTCCCTGCTGCTGTGGGCGACATTCGCCATTGCACTGGTGATGGGTGCCGCCGTGAACAAGACCAATTTCTGCACCATGGGTGCGGTATCCGACGTGGTAAATATGGGGGATTGGGGCCGCATGCGCGCCTGGTTGTTCGCCATTGCCGTGGCCTTGCTGGGTGTCACGGTACTCGAGGCGAGCGGAATGCTCACTCTCAGCCAGACCTTTCCCCCATATCGCGGTGGTTCCCTTGCCTGGGTCGAGAACCTGCTCGGCGGGCTGATTTTCGGCGTCGGCATGACCCTGGCCTCCGGTTGTGGCAACAAGTGCCTGATACGTATCGGTGGTGGCAACATCAAGTCGGTCATGGTGCTGGCGATTATCGCCGTGATTGCCTACTTTATGACTAACCCCTTACCAGGCTCGGATAACACCCTCTATTCGCTGCTGTTTTATGGTTGGACTAACCCAATGGCGATTAATCTTGTGTCCGGTCAGGATCTGGGTAGCGTATTGGTCAGCGCCGATGGCGCGGCCAGTGCCAGGATCTGGATCGGTGCCGTGCTCGCCATTGCCGTTTTGGCCTTTGTGTGGAAATCCGCCGCTTTCCGTGGCAGCGTCGACAACATCCTCGGTGGTCTTGTGGTCGGTCTGGCCGTACTGACCTTCTGGTATGTCAGCAGTAATCTGAAGCTCGACATTGACGGAGAGATGATGAACTTGAGCAGCTATTACAGCCAGTGGGACTTCCTGGCCGAGTCAGATGACGGTAAACCTGCCACCGGTGCTCCTTTGGCAACTCAGTCCTTTACCTTCATCAACCCCATGGGGCAGACGCTCGGTTATGTCGCCTCCGGTTTCAGCAGCGCCCTGCTCACCGCCGGTGTGATGGCCCTGTTCGGGGTTATTGCCGGCTCCTTCCTCTGGTCCGTCGTTACCAGGGGATTCCGTGTCGAGTGGTTCAGCTCTGCCGGGGATTTTTTCAGCCATTTTATTGGCGCTATCATGATGGGCATAGGCGGTGTGCTGGCAATGGGTTGTACGATAGGGCAGGGGATCACCGGCGTCTCTTCCCTGGCAGTCGGCTCTTTCATTACCTTGTTCGCCATCGTTCTCGGTAGCGCTTTGACTATGAAAGTTCAGTACTACAAACTGGTTTATGAAGAGGAGGCGGGCTTTGTCAAGGCGCTAATCGCAGGCTTGTGTGATTTGAGATTGTTGCCCAACGGCATGCGTCGTCTCGAAAAGATATAAATTTTTGTTATTAGGGGGTTGCCATTTTCGGCATTTCAGGTAGGATATGCCGCTCTCTCGGGCCGTTAGCTCAGTCGGTAGAGCAGCTGACTTTTAATCAGTTGGTCGCAGGTTCGAATCCCGCACGGCCCACCATACATTGCAGAGGGTTACGCTTAACGGCGTGACCCTTTGTTTTTTCTGCCAAAAGGCAAGTCCATGCCGCAAAGCAACATCCGCGGATGAGTGTCGGCTCGGTAAGCGCAAAATCTTCTGTTACCTTCTTCGCCGATTGGGATCCTGCCCCTGGCTGGATTTTGCCATGCCCCGGCACATGCCTCTGCCAGATTCCCTGTGTTTCCTTTTCCCCCTTTAGTGAGGAGGGATGACCGATACAGGTGCTTGAACGATCCCTTTGCCATTCGACAACGCAATTGCCGATAATGGTGTTTCGGCAGGTTACACTATCCTGATTTTTTACTTTGAGGTTCCTCCATGGCGTTGATGACGCTGCGAAATGTAATACTGGCTTTCGGTGGTCCACCGCTTCTTGATGGAATCGACCTGCAAATCGAGCCGGGCGAGCGACTCTGTCTGGTCGGGCGTAACGGCACCGGTAAATCGACCCTGATGAAGCTGCTTAACGGTGAATTACAGGCCGATAGCGGTGAGGTGTTACTTGAGCAAGGCCTGCGGGTGGCCAGATTGACGCAGGAAGTGCCGCATGACATTTCTGGGGCGGTGTTCGATGTGGTTGCCGAGGGACTGGGCAAAGCCGGTGCCCTGCTTGCAGAGTATCACCACATAGTGCAACAACTTGCCGACGGTGATGACAAGCTGATGGGCAAGCTTGAGCGCATTCAGCATGAGCTTGAAGCGGTAGATGGCTGGCAATTGAACCAGAAGGTGGAGGCGGTGATCTCACGCCTCAACCTGCCGGCTGAAACTGATTTTGCCGCCCTCTCAGGCGGGCTCAAACGCCGCGTACTGTTGGCTCGCGAACTGGTGCGCGAGCCGAACCTGCTGCTGCTCGATGAGCCGACCAACCATCTTGATATCGAGGCCATCGCCTGGTTGGAAGAGTTCCTGCTCGGCTGGGGCGGGACCCTGCTGTTTATCACTCATGACCGCATGTTTTTGCAGAAGCTGGCGACCCGCATTATTGAACTCGACCGTGGCCGGCTGACTTCCTGGCCGGGTGATTATGAAACCTACCTCCAGCGCAAGCAGGAGGCGTTGGATGCCGAGGCGCAGCAGAACGCTCTGTTCGACAAGCGCCTGGCGCAGGAGGAAGCATGGATTCGCCAGGGGATCAAGGCGCGGCGGACCCGCAATGAGGGGCGAGTGCGTGCCCTTAAGGCGATGCGAGCCGAGCGTGGCGATCGGCGTGAGCGCACCGGCGCGGCCAGGATAACCGCTCACGGGGCGGAACGCTCCGGTAAGGTGGTGATCGAGGCATCCGGTATCGGTTTTGAGTATTCCGACAAACCGCTATTTCGTGATTTCTCCACGACCATCCTGCGTGGTGACAAGATTGGCATCCTTGGTCCCAATGGCTCGGGCAAAACTACCCTCCTGCAGGTGCTGCTGGGCAAGCTGGCACCGCAACAGGGCACGGTAAAGCTGGGTACAAAACTGGAGATCGCCTACTTCGACCAGCATCGGGCGCAGCTCGATGAAGAGGCCTCAGTGCTGGATAACGTCGCCGAGGGCAGCGACAGGGTCGAAGTCAACGGGCAGAGCAAGCACATTATGGGCTACCTGCAGGATTTCCTTTTTACCCCTGAGCGGGCGCGCAGTCCGGTGCGCTCTCTCTCCGGCGGTGAGCGCAATCGCCTGTTGCTGGCGAAGCTGTTCACCAAGCCGTCCAATCTGTTGGTGATGGACGAACCGACCAACGACCTCGATGTCGAGACTCTCGATCTGCTGGAAGAGCTGCTGCTGGATTACCCGGGCACACTTCTGCTGGTCAGTCACGATCGTGCTTTTATCAATAACGTGGTGACCAGTACCATCGCCTATGAGGGTGAGGGTCGCTTGCAGGAGTATGTCGGCGGGTATGACGATTGGCTGCGCCAGTGCGGTCCAAAGGCAGCAAGCTCTGGAGTGGAGCTGCCGAAGGCTGCTCCGTCAGCTGCGAAGGAGGAGAAAAAGCCTGCAGCCAAGAGTAATAAGCTTAGCTACAAGGATCAGCGTGAGCTGGATACCCTGCCAAAGCGCATCGAGGAGTTGGAAGCAAAGGTTGAAGGGCTGCATGCCACTATGGCCGAGCCTGCTTTTTACCAGCAGGATGGGGCAGCTATTACCGAAACACGCGAACAGCTGGAGGCGGTGGAACAGGAGCTTGTTCAGGCATATGAACGCTGGGAAGTGCTGGAGGAGATGCGGGGCTAGCGGCATCCTTTCAGGTATCGTCAGTGGCCACGGAACACACGGAATGATAGCTGCTACAGATCCGCCTCCTTGGTAATGTCAGGGTAGAAATGCTCTCTTAGGTTGCCTGTGTGTGTTTTATGGTGTCTGGAATGCCCTGGATTTGCATGGAAGGACAAACGAATCCAGGGCCCGGATAAGGGTAAGAGCATGAACGTGGCAGCGAACATCGCACAGAAGGGCACATCATCCATCGGTGTTTTCTGTGGCTTTAGTAGCTCCTACAGTTCGCCTTCGGCGAAGCGGCGGATCGCCTCAGGGTAGATCCGATGCTCCTGCTCCAGTACCCGGGCGGCGAGTGTTTCGGGGGTATCGTCTTCAAGGATCGGCACATGTGCCTGGATGATGATGGGACCGGCGTCCAGCTCCGGGGTGACGAAGTGGACAGAACAACCGGCTTCCTTGTCACCGGCCTCAATGGCGCGGGTGTGGGTATGTAGTCCTCGATACTTGGGAAGCAGCGAGGGGTGGATATTTATCATCCGTCCCTCGTAATGGCGCACAAAACCGTCGCTGAGGATGCGCATGAATCCGGCCAATACCAGTAAGCCGGGATGGTAGCTGTCAATCAGCGACTGCAGCGCTGCATCGTAGGTTTCCCTATCCGGAAAAGACTTGTGGTTCAGCACGGCGGTAGGAATCCCGGCAGCTTCGGCACGGGTCAGGCCGTAAGCGTCTGCCCGGTTGCTTATCACCGCGCGGATCGTGACCGGAAGGTCGGCATCAATGATCGCCTGCAGGTTCGAGCCGCTGCCGGAGATAAGGATGACTATTGGAAGTCTCTCTCTCACCGGCATCAGTTGATCTTGACCTGCTCGCCACCTTCATGCTTTTCGATCCGGCCGATGAGAAAGGCCTGCTCACCCGTCTCGGTGAGTGCGTCGATAGCCTTATCGGCCTGTTCGCTTGCCACTACCACCACCATGCCGATGCCGCAGTTGAAGGTGCGGTACATTTCGCTGTCGGCGATATTGCCCTGCTGCTGCAGCCAGTCGAAGATGGCCGGACGCTGCCAGGCCTTGCTGTCGATGACAGCGCGGGTACCTGCCGGCAGCACGCGTGGCAGGTTCTCCGGGAGGCCGCCTCCGGTGATGTGGGCCAGTGAATGGACATCTACTTTGTCGAAAAGGCTCAGCAGCGGTTTGACATAGATCCGGGTTGGCTCAAGCAGCACCTCGCCCAGCGGATGGCCGTGGAAATCATCATTCAGGCCGGCGCCGCTGACCTCCAGAACCTTACGCACCAGTGAGTAGCCGTTGGAGTGGGGACCGGAGGAGGCGATGCCGATGATTGCGTCACCATCGGCGACCTTGCTGCCGTCGATGATCTTGCTCTTTTCCACCACGCCGACACAGAAGCCTGCCAGGTCGTAATCGTCTCCCTCATACATGCCGGGCATCTCGGCGGTCTCGCCACCGGTCAGTGCACAGCCGGCCAGTTCGCAACCATCAGCGATCCCCTTGACGACATCAGCCGCGGCATCGACGTTGAGGTGGCCGGTGGCGTAGTAATCGAGGAAGAACAGGGGCTCGGCGCCGCCAACGATGAGGTCGTTGACGCACATTGCTACAAGGTCGATACCGATGGTGTCGTGTTTGTTCATCTGCATCGCCAGCTTGAGCTTGGTACCGACGCCGTCGGTACCGGAGACCAGCACCGGTTGTTTGTAGCGATCAAGCGGCACCTCGAACAGGGCGCCGAAGCCGCCCAACCCGCCGATGACTTCAGGGCGAAGGGTGCGTTTGGCGTGGGGCTTGATGCGTTCGACCAGGCTGTTGCCCGCGTCGATGTCCACACCGGCATCACGATAGCTGAGGCCGGAATCGGAGGATTGCTGCTTGTCGCTCACAGAGGGTGTCTCCCAAAGACGCTGATGGTTTCCAGGATGTCTTATTTACGCAGGCACACAGCGGTGCCGGTACGGCCATTATGCGAACTCATGACATCCCGGACTGGAAAAGTGCGTATTCTAGCAGCGCATTGGCCGCTCGTCTTGTTATCATACTGGGCGTACTTCCAATATTCGAAGCCGATTGCGCTCATGAGAGTTTTCTTCCTGGTAAAGCTTGGCGGGTGACCTGTAGTCTGTGGATAGGTGAGCTGTCCCCGACAGGGGGCAATACGGCCGGAGCCTGCAAGGGTCGGGCCATTGGCTGCGCAGGCTGCCTTGTTTTCAGTGATTGTGGGTACAATGTGATCCGGATTTGATTATTAGAAGTGTTCTTGACTTGAACGGACTGCTGACATAGCTTGCGACGACATGAGATACCTAACGATTGTTTCACTATTTACTTTGCTCATATCCCTGCCGCTTCAGGCGGCTGCCCTGCCGGCGCTGTACGAGGCCGAGGTCGAGGTAACGGATCAGGGGGCCGGGACCCGTGCCGAAGGCATGCGCACGACGATGATGGCAGTATTGCTCAAGGTCAGCGGTAGTGGGCGTGTTGCTGAGGATGCCGCGCTGGCAGCTGCGGTGGAGAAGCCCGCAAGCTATGTTCAGCAGTACAGCTACCGCAATGAGGGGAAGGATAGGCGGCTGGTGCTGCAGGTACGTTTCGATCCACACGGTATCGATGAGCTGTTGCGTCAGTCCGGTTTTAACATCTGGGGTGATGCGCGCCCGAAGACGCTGATTTGGTTGGGCGTTGAGGACGGCGGCAAGCGAGTGCTTGTCGGTGACAATGATCGTGGCCTGGTTCGAGAACTCATCGAACGTGAAGCGACGAGGCGCGCCCTGCCGGTCAAGCTGCCGGGACTGGACCAGACTGATCTGGATAATGTTCGTCCGGCGGATGTATGGGGTGAGTTTCTTGAAACGATTAAGGGCGCGTCACAGCGCTATGCCCCACAGGCGATTCTGGTGGGAAGAGCTTATCCTGTCTCCGGTAGCCGCTGGGAAGCCCGCTGGTCGCTGGACTATCGCGGTGAAATTCTACGCTGGCAGTCAGGCTCAGGGGAGGTAGCTCCACTGATTGCGGAGGCGATCGACCGGGTAACCGATCATGTTGTTTCCAAATTAACTGAGAGTTCCGCCAACGGCAGTGGCGAGATATTGATGAAGGTAGAGGGCGTGCGCAACCTCAGGGATTACCGTCGGGTGATCAATTACCTGAAGGGTACACGCGGGGTGAATCAGGTTGTGGCTGAGTCGATGAGCATTCCTACGATACGCTTGCGCATTGTCGCTGACGGAGGCATGGACGCTTTGCAGCATACGATTTCCCTTGGCAAAACCCTTGCGATGGTGTCTCAGCCGCTACCACCGAGGGTCTTGACAATGATGCAGGCGGAGCCGACATCACTCAGTGGTGACGGGGATAAGGGGGAGGGCAAATATTCAATTGGCGCCGATGTTCCGGAATTGCCCGAGCCGATGCTGATAGGGAGAGAAGAGCCACCACAACCGGATCTGGTTTATCGCCTAATGCCGTGAAGCCGAGTTATATTCCAAATATAATTACTTTCCTGCGGATCCTGCTGGTCATCCCAATTATGGTGTTGCTGAGCCGGGAGGAGTACCGGACGGTGCTCGTGTTTTTTGCTATTGCCGGGCTGAGCGATGGCGTTGATGGTTTTCTTGCTCGACGTTACAACTGGCGCACCGAGTTGGGGGCCATACTCGATCCGCTGGCTGATAAGTTTTTGTTGGTCGGAGTTTACTTGGTTTTGGGCTGGAGCGGGCTGGTTCCTTTCTGGTTGATGTTGCTGGTGATCTTGCGTGACGTGCTTATTATCGGAGGGGCATTGGCCTACAATCGGCTTTGCACTGACCTTTCCATTGAACCTACTCTTGTCAGCAAGATCAACACCCTGCTGCAGATCCTGTTAGGGCTTGGCGTGATCGTCGAGGCGGCGGGTCTGACCTTGCCGTCCTGGTCTATCAGTGGGCTTATTTTTGTGGTGGCGGTAAGTACCGTCTGGAGCGGTGCCGATTATGTCTGGTGTTGGGGGCAGCGAGCCCGTGATTGCCGCCTACGTAAAGCCTCACGGTCAGAGTGAGGCTGTGTAGTTTTGGGTAAAAACGGTTATCAAATAGGCGACAGATCGGTTGGCTGTATCTGGCAGGGGTAGGGACACATAGTGAGAGAGGGGAAATGACCGAGTCGCAAAAGTGGTTTGTCTTAGTCGCAGTGAGTGGTGGAGCGGTACTGCTCTATTTATTGGCGCCGGTACTGACCCCCTTCCTGATCGCCGCAGTCCTGGCATATATTGGCGACCCTCTGGTGGATCGGCTTGAGGCTCGGCGTTTTTCGCGCACCATGGCGGTTACCACTGTCTTCCTTTGCCTGATTCTTGTGGCCTTGATCCTGCTCCTGATCCTGGTGCCAATGCTGGAGCGACAGATCGCGTTGCTGATAGGCAAGTTACCTCAGTATCTGGATTGGCTGCAAAACAAGGGACTACCCGCGCTGAGTGGCTTTCTCGGTATGGAGGCATCGAGCTTCGACCTGGCGGAACTCAAGCAGGTGGTGCGGGAGCAGTGGTTACAGACGGGGGGAACGGTTAAGGGACTACTTGGTGCGATTTCTCGTTCCGGTATGACTCTTCTGGCCTGGATGGCCAATCTGGTGCTGATTCCGGTCGTCGCTTTCTATATGCTGCGCGACTGGGATATTTTGGTCGAGCGAGTCCATGAACTTATCCCGCGTCGTTACGAAGCGACTGTGGCACGTCTGACCAGAGCCTCGGATGAGGTACTCGGCGCCTTCCTGCGCGGACAGTTGATCGTGATGCTCGCCCTTGGAACGATCTACACGGTAGGTTTGTGGATCGTCGGCCTGGAGTTGGCGCTGTTGCTGGGGATGCTGGCCGGTCTGCTTAGTTTCGTTCCCTATCTGGGATTTATTGTCGGTATTCTGGCGGCAGGGATCGCTACGGTAATGCAGTTTCAGGAGCTCATGCCGCTGGTCTATGTGGTGATTGTTTTCATGATTGGGCAGTCCATCGAGGGTATGTTGCTCACCCCGTTATTGGTTGGTGAGAAAATTGGCCTGCACCCGGTTGCGGTGATCTTCGCCGTGCTGGCGGGTGGCCAGTTGTTTGGTTTTTTCGGTGTCCTCCTTGCCCTGCCGGTGGCGGCGGTGGTGATGGTCCTGCTGCGTTACACACATGAGCGCTATGTCGACAGCCGTCTTTACGCCGAGGAGCGGACGGGACAGTTATGAGTGACAAGCTTGGCAAGCAACTCCCTTTGCGCATCGGCCTGAGGGACAGTGCAACGTTTGTCAATTTCTTTCCCGGCGGCAACGCCGCGCCATCTCATGCACTTCAGCAACTGAGAGAACCCTTTATCTACCTTTGGGGGGCGCGCGGTAGCGGTAAGACCCATTTGCTGCAGGCGGCTTGTCATGCGGTGAGTGAGAGGGGAGAGGGCTCGGTCTACCTGCCGATGGGTGAATTGTCGGCGATGTCACCACAATTGCTCGAAGGTATGGAGCTGATGGCATTGGTGTGCATCGACGATGTGGACAGGATCGTCGGCGACACATCGTGGGAGCAGGCCCTGTTCCACCTTTACAACAGGGTGCGGGACAGCGGCAAGCGCCTGGTTGTGGCCGGAAGCTCATCGCCCTCATCCCTGGGTCTCTCTTTGCCCGATCTGGTATCGCGCTTGAGTTGGGGGCCGGTATATCAGTTGCAGGTCCTCGACGATGAAGGCAAGGCCACCGCACTCAGGCTGCGCGCTTCACAGCGCGGTATGGTGATGTCTGTCGAGGTGGC
>JBFEYJ010000097.1:0-10448 GCA_041562215.1 Thiohalomonadaceae bacterium
CGGGTTTGCTTCTCGATCTTCTTGGCCAGTTGGGGCTGCATCATGCCCTTGGTGCGTTTTTCCACCAGGGCTTCCAGCTCGATACCGTCGATCAGGTCGATGGGGTCGAGCACGTTACCCTTGGACTTGGACATCTTCTGTCCATGGGAGTCGCGCACCAGGCCGTGGATGTAGATGTCCTTGAAGGGGATGGCGCCGTTCATGAACTTCTTGCCGAACATGATCATGCGGGCGACCCAGAAGAAGATGATATCGAAGCCGGTGACCAGGACGCTGGTGGGGTAGAACTGTGCGAGGCGCTCGGTCTGCTCCGGCCAGCCCAGGGTGGAGAAGGGCCAGAGGGCGGAGGAGAACCAGGTGTCGAGCACGTCGTTGTCCTGGCTCAGGGCGATCTCGAAGCCGAGATTGTGTTTGTCGCGCACTTCGGCCTCACTGCGGCCGACGTAGATGTTGCCGCTTTCGTCATACCAGGCTGGGATGCGGTGGCCCCACCAGATCTGCCGGCTGATGCACCAGTCCTGGATGTTCTCCAGCCACTGGAAGTAGGTGTTTTCCCAGTTCTTCGGGGTGAAGGTGATGTCGCCGCCGCGCACCGCCTGGATTGCCGGGTCGGTGATCGCGGTCTTGCCGCCTGGGCGGCCATCGGGCTGCACTTCGCGGGTAAGATCCACGAACCATTGATCGGTGAGATAGGGCTCGATAACGGAGCCGGAACGATCGCCGCGTGGGACCATCAGCTTGTGGTCGTCGATCTTTTCCAGCAGTTCCAGTGCATTCAGATCGTGAACGATCTCGTCGCGCGCCTCGTAACGTTCCAGGCCGCGGTACTTCTCCGGGGCGTTGTCGTTGATCCTGGCATCCACGGTGAGGATGTTGATCATCGGCAGGTTGTGGCGCTGGCCCATCTGATAGTCGTTGAAGTCGTGGGCCGGGGTGATCTTCACGCAGCCGGTACCGAACTCAGGATCGACGTAGTCGTCGGCGATGATCGGGATCTCGCGGCCGACCAGCGGCAGGGTAATGGTTTTGCCGATGAGTGCCTTGTAGCGCTCATCTTCCGGGTGGACTGCCACGGCGGTGTCGCCGAGCATGGTCTCGGGACGGGTGGTGGCGACTACTAGGTGACCGGAACCATCGCTCAGCGGGTAGCGGAAGTGCCACAGGTGGCCCTGTTCTTCTTCCGAGATAACCTCAAGGTCGGAGACGGCGGTGTGCAGCACCGGATCCCAGTTGACCAGACGCTGGCCTCGGTAAATGAGCCCTTCCTCGTGGAGGCGGACGAAGACCTCTTTGACTGCATCGGAAAGTCCCTCGTCCATGGTGAAGCGCTCATGGCTCCAGTCGAGCGAGGAGCCGAGGCGGCGCAACTGGCGGGTGATGTTGCCGCCGGACTCGGCCTTCCACTCCCATACCCGCTCGATGAAGGACTCGCGACCCAGGTCGTGGCGCGACTTACCCTCGGCGCCGAGCTGGCGCTCCACTACCATCTGGGTGGCGATACCGGCGTGGTCGGTGCCCGGCTGCCACAGGGTGTTGTCACCCTTCATGCGGTGGTAGCGAGTCAGGGTATCCATCACCGTGTTGTTAAAACCGTGGCCCATGTGCAGGCTGCCGGTAACGTTGGGTGGCGGGATCATAATGCAGTAGCTCTGCTCGCCACCTTGCGGGGCGAAGTAGCCGTTCTCTTCCCAGGTCTGGTACCAGCGTTGCTCTATGGCGTGGGGGTTATAGCTTTTGTCCATGGTTCTGGCGGTCGGGTCCGGTTGTATGAAAACGAAGGATTATAGCGTATGACGGGTGGGTGGTGGGAGGTTCAAGGTACAGGAACGGGTTCCGGCCGTGATTTGCCTGAGTGCTCGCCTCTGTCGTGGCAAGATAACCGCACCTATGGCTGATTTAATGTAGCGGGTGAGAGGTGTCGGTCGGATTTTATTAGTGTCGGAACAATTCCGGCTTGAGCCGTTGCAGCTCTTCGATGATCTCTTCTCTTATCTTTGGTTTGAGTTGACGCAGGCGGTGAACAACCAGCATGTCGATAAGTTTTCTGAGTTCCGTTTCGTTTTGCGTAAAGGCAGCAGTTTTGCTTTCGGCGTCTTGGGATGGTTGTATGCCACTCGTCGCGTCGGCCTCCTCTTCAGGTGGGAAAGCGACATCTTCCAGAACCGGGATGTTGATGTCTGTTTCGCCAGGGGCGGGCTCGACCACCTCGCTGAGCATTGGGATTTCGGTCTCCATGCTGTCGAGTTGCCGCTTTTGTTCAATGAGCAGATCCTTGAGCGAGTCCAGCTCGTCGAGCAACTTGCTCTTCTGATCTGTAGGGCTAGCCGAACGTTTCCGCTTGTTGGTGTTGCTCATCGTCGCCTATGCCGTTTTAATGCTGTGTGATTCCAAAGGATAGCCTCTCTCTCGGTAAAAGCGGTACCGTTCGCGCCCCGCCTGCCTAACTTTGTCGTCCCCGGCGATCACCTCGGCAACCCGTTGGAAGCGACTGAAAAACAGTGGTACTTCACGGCCCAGGTTAATTAAAACATCATCGTGGTGCAGCGGTTCATCGCTGTGGCCAATGTGTACATTGACGCTGTCGGCGTCTGCAGCGTTGTCCAGGCTATGGGGCAGAAAGCTTTCGGCACGGAAGCTCCACAACAGGTCATCCAACTGGCTGCTGTCGGCGGCATCGTCAGTGTGGATGTAGACCTTGTGCCCCTGTTGCCAGGCTTTTTCCGCCAGGCGGCAGACGAAGTGCCGCCGCGCCGCCGCATCCCCCTCTTCAAGGATGTAAAAGTCGACCCGGGTCATTTTTCGGCCTTGTGGTGGTGAAAAGTGTTAAGCACGAAGTTTACGAAGAATCCAGGTTTCACTTTCGTAAAGCGCGTAGGCTTCGTGGTAGTGCTTTTTTCAGACGGCATGGTCTTTATTTCCTCATTGTCGCTTGGTTCTCAAGCCTGTTTGACTGCCAAGGTTGCCCGGAAATTCCCTCTCCCTGAGGAGAGGGGGAATCGTGCTGGTTATGCTTGAGAACAGAGCGCTCAATTTCCCTTTGACCTGTCGATTAGGTATTGCGCAAGCAGCGGCACCGGGCGACCGGTTGCCCCCTTGTCAGCGCCGCTCTTCCATGCGGTGCCGGCGATATCCAGGTGCGCCCACTTGTACTCTTTAGTGTAACGGGAGAGGAAACAGGCGGCGGTAATGGTGCCCGCCTCCCTGCCGCCGATATTGGCCATATCGGCAAACGGGCTCTTGAGTTGTTCGTCATACTCCTCCCACAGTGGCAGACGCCAGGCGCGGTCACCACTCTTTTGCCCGCTTTCGAGTAGTTTCTCTGCCAGCTCGTCGTCATTGGACAGCAGGCCGGCGGCGTGGTTGCCGAGGGCAATGACGCAGGCGCCGGTGAGGGTGGCGATGTCGATGACGATGGCCGGGTCGAATTTCTTCGAATAGGTGAGCGCATCGCAGAGAATGAGTCGTCCCTCGGCGTCGGTGTTGAGGATCTCGATGGTTTGGCCGGACTTGGAGGTTACGACATCGCCGGGTTTGTTGGCGTCACCATCGGGCAGGTTCTCGGAACTCGGCACGATGCCGACGACATTGATCGAGAGTTCCATCTCGGCGATGGTCTTCATTGTGCCAAATACGCTGGCGCCACCGCACATGTCATATTTCATCTCGTCCATGCCGGCGGCGGGTTTGAGTGAAATGCCGCCGGCGTCAAAGGTCAGGCCCTTGCCCACCAGCACCACCGGTTTTTGCTTGTTTTTTGCCTCAGTACCACGGTATTCCATCACAATCAGTCGGGGGGGCTGGCGCGAGCCGCGTGCGACCGAGAGCAGGGCGCCCATGCCGAGCTTTTCCATCTGTTTTTCATCGAGGATGGTGGTCTTGATGTTTTTGTGCAGGCGGGCGAGCTCACGTGCCTGATCGGCCAGATAGTTGGGGGTACAGATGTTGCCCGGAAGGTTGGCCAGATCCTTGGTCATGTCGATACCGTCATTGATGGCTCGGCCCTGAAGGATCCCCAGTTTGATAAGGGCCCCTTCGCCGCGGGTGGTGTAGGGGAAGCTGATTTTGCGCAACACCGGCTTATCTTCTTCTTTCTTCTCGCTTTTGAGTTGATCGAAGCGGTAGCTTGCGTGGCCGAAGGCCTCGATGGCCTGGCGCACCTTCCAGTCCAGGTCGCGCTCGGCCAGCGGCAACTCGGCCAGGGTACTGAGCGCATCCTTCGCCTTGGTGCTGAGAACAGCCTTGGCGGCGGCCTGCACCACCTGGCGATAGCTGCGGTCCTTGAGCTCCTTTTCCTTGCCGCAACCTACCAGCAACAGACGCTCACATGGCAGTCCCTGCGGAGAGGGGATAAGCATGGTTTGGCCGACCGTGCCCTGTAAATCACCGTTTTTCAGCAGGGTTTTGATAAAGCCATCGGCGGCCTCATCCAGCGCCTGTGCACTGGGGGTGAGCTTGCGGGCATCGTAAATACCGACGATAAGACAAGCGGTGCGGGTGCTGGTGATGGAACCGGTGCTGGTAGAAAATTCCATTTGAACTCCTGGATGCGGGAATGGTTTTGTCGTGACTATCTATAGCGTAAACTGGTTGCTTTATTCAATGCGTTTACCATTATCGCATTGTTCTGCTGATTTTTGATGGGGGCAATCGGGTGTGGGTCTGATAATCCACCGTTATCTGCTAAAAGAGATTGGCCTGACCTTTCTCGGGGTCACACTTTTGCTACTGCTGATTTTTCTCAGCGGTACTTTTGTGCGCATTCTCGCCGAGGCGGCAGAGGGTGATTACCCGGCTGGAATCGTGCTGGGTCTGTTCACTCTCAAGGCGGTGGGCAATATGGTTCTCATCCTGCCGATCTCGCTGTTTCTCGGGGTAATGCTGGCACTCGGGCGACTCTACAAGGATAGTGAGATGGTGGCGATGACCGCCTGCGCCGTTGGCCCTGACCATGTGTTGGGCAGTGTAGCGAAAATCGGCGTAATCATTGCGCTGCTTGTCGCCGCCCTGGCCCTTTATGTGGGCCCCTGGGCCGAGGAGATGGGACACCGCCTTTTAGACGAGGCCCAGGCCAGGGTTGAAATCGAGGGTATCGTCCCCGGGCGTTTTACCCAGAGTGAAAGTGGCGATGAGTTGATCTATGCCGCCTCGGCCGGCCCTGACAATGACGAGCTGCAAGGGGTGTTCGCCCATCAGCGCAAGGATGGTGAGCTTATTCTGCTGACGGCTGAATCCGCGACAACCTACGTGGACAGGAAAACCGGTCACCGCTATCTGCTGTTGCGCAACGGTTATCGTTATGAGGGAAAACCGGGTACCTCTGAATACCGCACCATTCATTTTGCCGAGCACGGTATTTTGCTCCAGACACGGGAAGTGGTGGCAGGCAAGCGCCGTCGCAACGCCATTCCTTCAGAAACCTTGTGGGCATCTAACGATCTATCCGATGTCGCCGAGCTGCAATGGCGGTTCGCCACCCCCATCAGTGCCCTGTTGTTAGCGCTGCTGGCGGTGCCCCTGAGCAAGACCAATCCGCGCCAGGGTCGCTTTGGCCGTTTATTTGTCGGCATTATGGTTGTCGTGATCTACAACAACCTGCTCTCGGTCGGGCGTAGCGCACTGTCTAAGGGCGAAGTTTCCCCTTGGATAGGGATGTGGTGGGTGCATGTGCTGCTGGCGGTGCTGGTATTTTTTCTCTATCGACAGCAGCTGCGAATGCGCGGCCCGGCGAGGGCAACGGCATGAGATTGCTGGGTAATTACATCGGCAAGACCATTGCCGTGCATATTCTCGCGGTAATGCTGGTACTGCTCGCGCTCTATTTCTTTAGCACCTTCGTTACCGAAGTTACCGATGTGGGCAAGGGGAAGTATCAGATCATCGATGCCCTGCAGTACAGTCTCATGCTGCTTCCACGACAGGTCTATGAGCTGTTTCCCCTGGTCGCACTGATGGGGACGATGCTCGGACTTGGCGCGATGGCCAACACCAGTGAGTTGACCGTGATGCAGGCATCCGGGATCTCCGTGGGACAGGTCATGCGCGAGATCCTCAAGGTCGGCGCGGTGCTTGTGCTGATTGCTGTCATTCTCGGCGAAATGATTGCCCCACCTCTGGAGAGGGAGGCACGCAATCAGCGTGCCCGAGCGATGTCGGAAAATATCAGCCTCAACGTCAAGAGCGGCCTGTGGGCGCGAGAGGGCGATACCTTTATCAATATCGAACGCTTGCTGATTAATGGCCAAGCCAGCGGGATCCACCTTTACCGTTTTTCTCCGGATGGGAAGCTTTTGCAGACTACCTCGGCCAAGCGGGGTATGTATCAGGAAGAAGAATGGCAGTTAATGCAGGTGGAGCACACTTTCTTTGGGGAGCAACAGATCACGCGCCAGTTTGAGAAGAGCATGGGTTGGAAAAGCGGCGTTGGTCCGGAGGTCATCGATGTGGTGGCGATCCCACCGGATAATCTCTCGATTCGTGATCTGCTGGATTACCTCAGCTATCTTCACGACAACGAACTTGAGGCGAAGCCCTATGAGCTCTCGCTGTGGACACGTATCGCCGCCCCGTTTGCCACTGCCGGGATGATTCTGCTGGCGATCCCGTTTGTTTTCGGCTCGCTTCGTGCAACGGGGGTGGGGCAGCGCATCGTCATCGGCGCGTTGATCGGCATCGGTTTTTACCTCTTCAACGGTATCTTCGGCCGCGTGGGCCTGGTCTACAATCTGCCACCAGTGCTCAGTGCGATAACCCCCACCGTGCTGGTTTATCTGGCCTGGTATGGGTTGATGCGGCGGATTCGATGAAGGTTGCAGGTGACAGGTAAATACTACGGTGAGACCTGAAACCTTTATTACCTCTTTTTCTCTTTCGGCAACACGACCAGTTCGGTCATCGAGTAGCGATCGTGCCAGGTGAGTTTTTCTTTATCGATGAGTGACCAGAGAAAGCCCAGGCCAAAGGCCAGCCAGGAAAAGGTGGCGACGATGAAGCGCAGCATCAGTTGCCACAGGCTGACCGGGCCGGGGTTGCGGTTCTGCAGGCGGATGCGCCAGGCGCGCATTCCAAGTGTCTGGCCGCCATGGGACCAGAACCAGGCAAAGAAGGCGAAGATAATCAGCAGCAGATAGAAGCGAAATAACAAGATCGCAACGAAAGACGGGGCTTCGCCTAATATCGGTGCTGCCGGCAGACCGGCGAGAAAAAGGATCGCCGCCAGCAGCAGACTATCATAGAGAATAGCGGCAAGTCGTCGCATCAGGCCACAATGGGGGAGGAGGGTGTTTTCCTGGTTCATGGGAACTCGCAGCTTGTTTGGTAGCGCGAAGTATAACAAAAGGGGCAGGGAGCGAGATACGAGGATTGCTCTTCGTTATGCTTGTGCTGTTAATACAGCGTGCGGGAAGTGCACTCAAAGCTTTGAATCTTCGAATCCTGTCAGTGATATCCCGGATCTTGTTTTTGCATTTCGTCCCTGCTTATTTATGTCCTTGCCCGCTTCCAGTATCATGCCGCCTTTGACGCACATGGACGTGCTAATGTCGCGGGAGGCAGGACGCCGAGAGCGACGACGCACATGGACGTGCTAATGTCGCGGGAGGCAGGACGCCGAGAGCGACGACGCACATTGACGTGCTAATGTCGCAGGAGGCAGGACGCCGAGAGCGACGACGCACAGGGACGTACTAATGTCGCGATAGGCAGGATGCCGAAAGCGGCTCCCGTTAACCTGAATTTATAAGGCTCTACCGACATGCTGATCCTGCGTGGAAGCCCGGCCCTGTCTCCGTTCCGTCTGGACAAACTGATGAGCACTTTGCGTGAGCACGTTCCGGACATCGCTCACCTCTATGCTGAATACGTTCACTTTGCCGATGTTGAGCGTAATCTCAACGAGTCGGAAAAAGAGACCCTGGCGCAACTGCTCAGCTACGGGCCGAGCGCGGTCAGTGAGGAGCCGCAAGGTCAACTGCTATTGGTGATCCCGCGAATCGGCACCATCTCGCCGTGGGCCTCCAAGGCGACGGATATCGCCCACAATTGCGGACTGCTCTCGGTAAAGCGTCTTGAACGCGGCATCGCCTACTACCTCACCCGCGCAGACGGTGCGCTGACCGACCATGAGCTCAAGCAGATCGCGGCGCTGCTGCATGACCGTATGATTGAGCAGGTGCTGGAGAGCACCGAAGAGGCCGAGGGGCTGTTTCTCACCCAGGAGCCGGGGCCGATGCGCCAGGTGAATATCCTGGGCGGCGGTAAGACTGAACTGGAACGGGCGAACAGTGAGTGGGGCCTGGCGTTGGCCTCTGATGAGATCGACTATCTGGTGGAAAATTTCACGGCACTCGGCCGCAATCCATCGGATGCCGAACTGATGATGTTCGCCCAAGCCAACTCCGAACACTGTCGTCACAAGATTTTCAATGCTGACTGGATCATTGATGGCCAGGCGGAAGAGAAATCCCTGTTTGCGATGATCCGCAATACTCACCAGAAGAATCCGGGTAAGACCCTCTCCGCCTACAAGGACAACTCCGCCGTGATCGAGGGCTACGAGGCAGGCCGCTTCTTCCCGGAACCCGGCAGCAACGAGTATCGCTATCATACTGAGCCGATGGCAATTTTGATGAAAGTGGAGACCCACAATCACCCCACCGCCATCGCCCCCTTCCCTGGCGCGGCCACCGGCTCCGGTGGTGAGATTCGCGATGAGGGCGCCACCGGGCGCGGCTCCAAACCCAAGGCGGGCCTCTCCGGGTTTTCTGTTTCCAATCTGCGTATCCCCGGTTTCGAGCAGCCATGGGAGAGCGATCACGGCAAACCCGGACGCATCGTCTCCGCGCTGGAAGTCATGACTGACGGCCCTCTCGGTGCCGCCGCATTCAATAATGAATTCGGCCGTCCCGCGATCAACGGATACTTCCGTACCTTTGAAGAGAAGGTGCCCGCTTCCGCTGGGGAGGAGGTGCGTGGCTATCACAAGCCGATCATGCTCGCCGGTGGCCTCGGCAACATCCGTGTCGAGCACGTGGAGAAGGACATTATTCCACCCGGCGCGCAGCTGGTGGTGCTTGGCGGACCGGCGATGTTGATTGGCCTTGGCGGTGGCGCCGCCTCCTCCATGACCAGTGGTGAGTCGGCGGAGAATCTCGACTTCGCCTCGGTGCAGCGAGGCAATCCGGAGATCGAGCGCCGATGCCAGGAGGTGATCGACCGCTGCTGGCAGTTGGGTGATGCCAACCCCATCGTCTCCATCCACGACGTCGGCGCCGGTGGCCTCTCCAACGCCATGCCGGAGCTGGTCAACGATGCGGGCCGTGGTGCGCGCTTTGAGCTGCGCGCCATTCCTAATGACGAGCCGGGGATGTCGCCGATGGAGATCTGGTGCAACGAAGCGCAGGAGCGCTACGTCATGGCGATCAAACCCGAGGATATGGAGCGCTTTGCCGCCATCTGCGAGCGTGAGCGCGCACCCTTCGCGGTGATCGGCGAGGCTACCGAAGAGCAGCAACTGGTGCTCGGCGACGGTCACTTCGATAACAGCCCTATTGATATGCCACTGGAGGTGCTGCTGGGCAAGCCGCCAAAGATGCTACGCGAAGCCCAGCACAAGCCGTTCCACAAGCCTGACTTCGATACGTCGAAGATCGATGTGCGCGAGGCGGCTTACCGTCTGATGCATCTGCCGACCATTGCCGACAAGACCTTCCTCATCACCATCGGTGATCGCACCGTCACCGGCCTGGTTAATCGTGACCAGATGGTCGGTCCGTGGCAGGTGCCGGTGGCCGACTGCGGTGTTACCGCCAGCAGTTACGACAGCTACACCGGTGAGGCGATGGCAATGGGCGAGCGCACTCCCTTGGCATTGATCGATCACGCGGCCAGCGCCCGCATGGCCGTAGGAGAGTCACTGACCAATATCGCTGCTGCACGTATTGACGATATCTCCCGTATTGTGCTCTCTGCCAACTGGATGGCCCCGGCGGGCCACCCTGGCGAGGACGCGGGTCTCTACGAGGCGGTCAAGGCCGTGGGCATGGAGCTCTGTCCGGCGCTGGGTATTGCGATCCCTGTGGGCAAGGACTCCATGTCGATGAAGACCGTATGGCAGGAGAATGGTGAGGAAAAATCCGTTACCGCACCGCTATCGCTGATCACTACGGCCTTTGCCCCGGTGCTTGATGTCCGCAAGACCCTCACCCCGGAGCTGCGTGGCGACCTTGGCGATACCGATCTCATTCTCATTGACCTGGGCAAAAAACGTAATCGTCTCGGCGGCTCCTGTCTGGCACAGGTCTACCAGCAGGTTGGGCATCACGCCCCGGATCTGGACGATGCGCAGGCGTTCAAGCAGTTTTTCAACCTGGTGCAGGAGCTCAACCAGGAGGGAAAACTGCTCGCCTACCATGACCGTTCTGACGGCGGGCTGTTCACAACAGTGGCTGAGA
>JBFEYJ010000098.1:0-10279 GCA_041562215.1 Thiohalomonadaceae bacterium
CAGTTGTTGGTAGGGCATCCTCATGCTCGCTTGAATCGTTTGGGTGAGAGCTTACGATTTTACCGGCAGCTGGCTCTCACTGCCTCTATCCAAGCGTTGCAGTTATTCTATGAATTCACGGTTTTTTAATTGTACCCTTTATGTTAATCCACTATTTGAGCCGTCTATCCTGTATAACCGCTGGTTAACTCACAGGCTAACGCTAGCCGTAGGTAAAACGGTCATCAGGAAGTCATTCGTCATCCCGTGTGTTCCGTGGTCCAAGTCATTCCCCCTTGCTGTTCCGCTCGCCAACCCCCAGTTCTGTTAAATGAGATTTTTTTCCTTAAGCGCAGGGCTGGAAGTGACTGTAACCGGCGAGATTCTGGTCATCGCCGGCGACTTGAATAGCGTCAGCGGAGCCGTGCTGGAGCAATGGCTGCAAAGTCTGCATGCCATCTCTGTTCTGGATTTGGCCGAGTTTGACATTGAGGATGGTGTGGCGGCCACACATGCGGTCAATGCCGTACGCCTGTTATGCTCTCGTGTCCCGTTGTTGCAGATCGTGGCAGCGCCTCAGGTGCTGGCACACAACCTTTATCGTGCAGGCCTCCTGGCGGAGGGGAAAATTGAACTCAAAGAAACGCGTGAAGACGAGGCTTATGGCTGAGCTCTGACTAGAGGGCGTGGCGGATGGTGATGATGGCAATAAGGATCGACAGCGTAATCAGCCAGAGGACGATGTAGGCGGTCATTGATTGACGGGCCTTCTTCTGCTCCAGCCATGTGCGTGGTTTAACGGATTTGAACAGGAATACCAATTTAGCGGCCAGGTTAATGCAGACGACATTCGTTGCCAGCAACAGGGCGGCCCCGGTGGCCAGATCAAATCTGCCGCTGCCTGTCATCAAGCCCATCGTTGTGGTCGGCGGTAACAGGGCCACAGCCACCATGACCCCCACCAGTACGCTGGATATCCGGGTGGTCAGTGACAGTACGGCGGCCGCTCCGGAGGCCAGCGCCAATACGATACCGGCGATGCCGACATCGGTACGGGCGAGCAGCTCACTGCTCAATTCCTGTATTGGCCAGAACAGGCCGATTAGTAAGGACATTGCAAAGGCGAGCAGTATGCCCGATAGGTTGGTTTTAAATGCCTTCCACATCAGCTCCGTGTCACCCAGTGCTGTGCCGAGGGCCAAGGCCATGTTGGGGCCGAGAAGGGGGGCGATAACCATCGCGCCGATCACCACCGCTACATTGTCTTCCAGCAGGCCTATGGCCGCGACAATCGTTGAGAGCGCCACCAGTAGCAAAAAGTTGCCATCAAGACGTGCCCCTTGGGAGACATCCTTGTAAAGCTCCTCGCGAGAAGTGGTGATTGGATTCTTTTCTTTCTCCTCACCGGTTTTTTCTTCTATACGCGGAAGAGTCGCATCAACCGGAAATACAACGATGCGGGCATTACTGCTGGTATGGAGACGTCCCTCCAGGGCATCAAGCAGAGCGGGATAGTGGTTGGCCGGGATAAGAATCCTGACAGCCTGGCGGCCGTGTTCGTCTTCATGCCCTGTCCAGATATCCAGTGCCTCATGCTGCCTGGAGAGGCGGATAATGGACTCCCGGTGTCCGATGTCGGCTATGACTTCGATCATGCGCATGCACCGAGCATATCATAGGAGATGACTATAACCTCATGATTGAGTGTGAATTTTTGGACGACTACACTTTCGCTCAGGTGTTTGGGAGAATAGGCGGCTTTGCGGCAAGAAAAAAACAGGAAAGAAAATACCGTGTTGCGGTCAGTAGAGCATGCAATTCCGATCAGCCAGGCCGATGAGTTCAGGCGTCGAGGAGCAACCCGTTTTGTGAAACTGGAGGGGCCACTGGTGATATACCGTGGTGGCGAACTGCCTATAGCATAGATCCTTGAGGGGAATGCACAGAAATTCGTCGGTAGCACACTGAACGATTGATCGCCCCCTCTAAACAGGCTGCAGGCAAAAAGGAACTGGTGGTTTGTGTGGAGACGGATGTGCTGTTCTCTCTGCATCAGCAACAAACGGTTGCTTCGCTGTTGACAGAGAGAGGACTCGGTGTGACCTTTCGTACCTTACTTTTTCTGCAGGGGCAGGATGCCTTCCTGGTCGACGGGGAACGTTTCGTTCCGGGGATGGCTGATTTTTTCGCAAGACTGTGAGCCTCGCTCGGAGCTTGTTCCCGCTGGTACTGCCCGTTAATATTCGCGAAATCGTTAACGATGAGGTTATCGTAATGAGGAAATGGCCTCGAAGACTATACCGCCAGTGTAAAGAGTAAAAGGTAGACGCACACAAACAAGGACTCGGAGCCAGTCCTCTCGGCGAAGATTCGGCCAAGGGACCGAACGCTTGTTTCCAGGCGGTACACAAAGAGATTGTCCGCCTTCATATTCTGCCAAGGAAGCGGCTTTCCAAAACGTGAAAGAAAATCTCACTCTAGTAAGCAATATTTTAATGGGGATTTATGTGAGCACCGCAGAGCATGGCAACAACAATGAATTTGAGCGAAAGGCGGCCGAGATCATCAAGGCAGGCAGTTTTCTCAACAGTAGGGGGTGGGTTCCCGCCACCAGCAGTAATTTTTCTGCGCGGCTTGCCGACGGGCAGATCGCCATCACCGCCTCCGGTTATCACAAGGGGGAGTTGAGCCCCGAAGCGATCATGCGCATCAATGGGGAAGGGCAGGCTATCGATGCGCGTCAGCGCCCGTCCGCCGAGACGCTGCTTCATACCGCTCTCTATAAACGCTTCGAGGAGGTCGGTGCCGTCCTGCACACCCATTCGGTCAATGCCACAGTGCTGTCACGCCTTGCTGAAGGGCAACTGGTCTTTCAGGACTTTGAACTACTCAAGGCCTTTGCCGGTGTGGAAACGCACGAGACCTCGATCATTGTGCCGATCTTCCGCAATGACCAGAACATCCCCCGTCTTGCCGCCAAAGTCGATGCCTATATGGACAGTCATCCGATCATCCATGGCTACCTCATCGCCGGCCACGGACTTTATACTTGGGGTGAATCCATGGCCGAGGCATTGCGTCATATCGAGGCCTTCGAATTTCTTTTTCAATGTGAACTGACCATGCAGGGGTTGAGTCGATCATGAGCCGTCTCGCGATTTACGATGAAACAGGGACGCCGATGGGTGAAAGCGAGAGCGATCATCATGCCATTAGCGAAAAACTGGCCACACTCGGGGTACGTTTTGAACGCTGGGAGGCCTCAGCACCACTCTCAGCGGAAGCCGGTCAGGATGATGTACTTGCCGCCTATGCTGAGGATGTAAAGCGGCTTACCGATGAGTACGGCTTTCAGTCCGTCGACGTGGTCAGCCTGGGGCCGACACATCCGCAAAAAGCGGAAATGCGCCGGAAGTTCCTTGCCGAGCACACACACGGCGATTTCGAGGTGCGATTCTTTGTCGACGGCAAGGGGCTGTTTTACCTGCACGTCGGGGATAAGGTCTATTTGGTGTTGTGCGAGCAGGGCGACCTGATCAGCGTGCCGGCCAATGTCACTCATTGGTTCGATATGGGTGAGGATCCCGACTTCAAATGCATCCGTCTGTTCGTTATCCCCGATGGCTGGGTCGGAGAGTTTACCGGTAGTGAGATCGCTGACCGCTTCCCCGGCTTTGATCAGTTTGTGGGGCAGAGCGCATGATTAAGGCGATTGTGACCGACATTGAGGGGACCACCTCTTCGCTCTCCTTCGTTAAGGATGTGCTGTTTCCATACGCCAGTGAACATCTCGCCGCTTATGTGTTTGCACATGCCGAAGAGCCTGCAGTCAGGGAGCAGCTTGAAGCCGTTGAAAAAGAGGCGGGGAGGAATCTTTCCACCGAGGAGGCAGTGCAACAATTGCTCCGCTGGATCGATGAGGATAAAAAAATCACCCCGCTGAAAACCCTGCAAGGAATGATTTGGGAGGAGGGCTATCGATCGGGAGACTTTACCGGCCATTTCTATGAGGATGCCGTGCGTAATTTGCGTAGCTGGCACGAAAAGGGGATCCGTCTCTATATTTATTCATCCGGCTCTGTTCATGCGCAAAAGCTGCTTTTCGGCTTTAGCGATTTTGGAGATCTCACACCGCTGGTTAACGGTTATTTCGACACCCATATCGGGCACAAGCGTGAGACTTCCTCATACGAGATCATCGCCTCGGAGATCGGGGTACGGGCCGGAGATATTTTGTTTTTGTCCGATATACGCGAGGAACTGGATGCCGCCCGTTGCGCGGGAATGCAGACTCGTTGGCTGGTGAGGGATGCCGAGGTGATTGATCCCAACGCCGCTCACCCGCAGGTTTCTGATTTTGACACCATTAACCTGGATTAGTGGAGTAAACCATGGCACGTACACCATCGACCATGCTTGAGCTTGGAACCCCGGCACCGACATTTTCGCTGCCGGAACCTGTAACAGGTAATACTATCAGCCTGAGTGATTTCGTCGGCAAACCGCTCGTCATTGTCTTTATCTGCAATCACTGCCCCTTCGTTAAACTTATTGCGGCACAGTTGGCGATGATTGGGGATGAGTTTCAGAAAAAGGGTGTAGGCTTTGTCGCGATCAACAGCAACGATGTGGCCAATTACCCGGATGACAGCCCGGAAAAAATGGTCGAATTCGTCAGCGAGTACGGCATCCGTTTTCCTTATCTGTATGATGAATCACAGGACATCGCCAAAGCTTATCGCGCCGCCTGCACCCCCGATTTCTACCTCTTTGATGCGGATCACAAGCTGGCTTATCGCGGACAGTTTGATGCCGCTCGACCCGGCAACGACCAGCCGGTAACAGGCGCGGATCTCACCGATGCCATCAAGGCGCTGCTGGCTAACCTGCCAATCCCAGAGGAGCAGACCCCAAGTCTGGGCTGTAATATCAAGTGGAAACCCGGTAATGAGCCTGATTATTTCGGCTGAGGCGAATCAACACCGATAACACCGCTTGTCGACATGTTGGAGCCCTGTCATTAGGGCGAATGTTCGTTGAAAGAATCCGGCTTCTACGGATTTTTCCTGCTGTTGTGAAATCTATTCTCCGGTCATCAGCAAATCGCAAATGACAGGGAAGCCACCGCCAGGAGAATCGCCTGCAGGGTAAATGTCGTCAACTGACGGCGTGCGAGTATCATTGCGCCACCAACCCGTGCGTCCCAATCACGCCCGCTCGCCGGAGTTGACTGAGGGAACAGGCCTGCAAGCTCCTCGTCGAGGGACTGCAGATCCAGCCGGCTCCCCGCAATGGCCTCAAACAGTCGCACGTCGAAGCGAACGCGCAGTGCATAATATTTTTCCATCACAGCGGCCAGCAGTGAAGCGCCAACCAGGACACCACGCCAGGCATTGCATCCGCCTATGGCATCGAAATTCATCGCCAGCACCAGGGTCGCACCAAACAACAGGACGGTGGATGCCCCATCCACGCCATGGCAGGCCCGCAGAAAAGCCGGTAAAACCTGCCGCCCGGTTTTCTGTGGGCTCTCTTTTTTCACTTCAGCCCACCGCCTCGGCAAGCACAGCACGATGGGTCGGAGTGAGTACGGTTCGCCACCGGCCGGCAATTATCGACTCGGCGTGAGCAATGTCGGTGGCGTGACCGTGCTGCACCATCCATGCGATCACCGCGGCGGTACTGCGTGAGGCGCCCAGTGCGCAATGCACCAGCACTGGCCCGGCAAGGCGCGCCTGTTCGATCAGCTTCGCCAATTGGCGAAGGGTGTTGGCATCGGGTACCACCAGATCGAGCAACGGCAGGTTATGGTATTGCTTCCCGGCAACAGAAGAGGAAAACTCGGCGGTCAGGTCGACCACTGAATGCCAGGGCGCTTGCTCAGACTCACCGGCACGCGGCAGACGGCCGATAAAGAGATCGTCGGTCAGGGCTACTGATGCCGGATAACCTCGGGTAAATAACCGGTATGACAACCAGGCACCGAACAGGTAAGGGGCGAGTAGCCAGCTTGCGGCAAAACTGTGGCGGCCACTGTGTTTTTGAAAAACGCTTACATCCAGAAGCAGGTAACCTGCAGCCACGGCAAGCAGGGCTGCTGCCGGCCACATCAGCAACCACACCCAGCCCTGCCAATAAACAGCCGCTAGCAGGCTGAGGCCTGCCGCTGACGCATAACGCCAACCGATGTTTCTTCGTTGCGGGTCACCAGTGATCTCGATCTCAGTGATTTTCCATCCGTCGTTTGGAAACAGGTACAGGCAGACTATGCCCACCGCAAATCCGGTAAATACGTCGATCACATGGTGTTGATATACCAGCACCACGGAGAGGCCGATAAGGGCGAACCAGACATGCATCAGCTGCCGCCATAATCCGCTGAAGTGGCGAGCGTAGACTACCCACAGGAGCATCAACAGGCTGATGTGGAGTGAGGGGGCCTGATTGAATGGCTTGTCAAAACCGGTGAGGAGCTCGAGCAAGTAGCCGTTGAAACCGTCCACCGGCGGACGCTCGAAGGCGAACTGGAGTGGAAACAGCAGAAAACCGATAGCGGAGATGATGATCGCGGCGATGATGCGCCGGGCGTGTTGGTCCAGCTCCCGGCGTGTGTAGAAAAGAAACATCGAGGCGGCAAAAAACAGATCGATGGACATATACGGCAGCATTAGCTGCGGTACAAACGGCATGCCCTGTTCCCAGGCGTAGTAGAACGATGGCACATCGTCACGCTGCGCGGTAAACCAGTTGGTGAAGCCATAAACAAGGAAAAATAACGGCCCGAGGATGGCCAGCCATAGCACTGCGGCTTTCCATGGCCTCGGCTCTTTATGCTCCCCGGTCATCACCCATCAGCCCTGCGCCGGGCCACTGAAACGGTGAAGATCCCCCAGTCATCCACGTATTCGTCGATCTTCTCGAATCCGGCCGCCTCCACCAGTTGGTCCATCTCCCGTTGGGTGCGCCGTCGCATGATCCAGGGCCGGCCGTTCCGGTGGCTTGTCAGCACACGGGCGATAATTTCCACTTGGGGATGCCAGGGCTGATTGGTGTAGATGAGATAGCCTCCGCTCTCGACGGCCTGCGCCAGGCCACTCAGTGAGGCGCGGATGGGACCATTTTCCGGGAAGAGTTCATACAGACCCGATACCACCGCCAGGGTCGGGCGTGGCGTTAGTCCGGCCAGTGCAGCCTCATCGAATGCATCGCCGTGTTCGAAGCTCGCCAGCGGCGACAGCCTCTTCTTCTTGATCAGGCGAGCCCCGGCCGCCACATTAATGTCACTGAAATCACGCAGCCGTATCGACTCCACGTTTTCGTTCTGTCCCTCGAGTGCCTCCAGTACATATCGTCCGTGGCCTGCGGCGACATCGACGATGCGCACCGGCAGGCTGGATTCAGCGAGGCGCGCCAGGGTTTCGCGCAGGGCCCGCTCAATATGCTGCTTTCTGACACGTATTCCGCGCCAGCCGATAGCATTGAGATAGAAGTAGTCCAACAACTTGCCCAGGGGTGTTATGCCTTCAGCACGGTTGCTGTAGATGTAATCCAGTGTACTCCCGGAATCAAAACCGGTGCTAATGCCGAGGTTGATCCCGGCGGAAAGCCTTCCCAGTGTTGTCATGCTGGTACGGCTGGCGGCAAACATCAGACCTTTGGGAGATATCAATGGTAAAGGCTGTTTTAACTCATCGAATTCTCTTTGGGTGTAGCCGGCCTGGTCGGCCTCGAGTAGCGAAGGATAGGCTACCGGATTGGCATACAGCCGGTTGATAAAGCCCCGTGCCTTGTCGATCGCCAGGTGGCGATCCTTTTCACCAAAGGTGTCGTGGTAGAAGCCAGTCAGTATGTGTCTCTCTTTGACTGCAGCACCCAGACGATCGAAAAAATCGTGTTGGGGCTTGTGGTGCACCACCCAGTCGGCTCCGGAGATCAGTATCTGGGTCGGAGTCTCGATGGCACCGGCATCAGCGATCAGACGTTCGGCGGTTTCATAGAGGCCGAGCAGGATATTCACCGCAATGGGGCGGGTGATGAGCGGGTCGTTGTCATACGAAGCGATGCGTTCAGGATCGTGCGTCAGGAACTTCGCCTTTACATAGGAGTTGACGAAAAACTTACCGCGCAGTGCATGCATCAGCTTCAGACCAGGGCGGGCGAACGGTACATAGAGCTTCACCTTGAAGGCCGGTGAGGCCAGCACCATCCCCCGAATCTTTGGGGCGTAATCATGCACCCATGCTGCCGCCAGTACCGCCCCCACGCTCTGGGCCACCACCACGATGTCGCTGATGTCGATGCCGTAATCTTCACAGATGTGATGCATGAAACTATCGACATCTTTGATTGAGGTACCGATGCTCGGTGAGTAACCCCGTTCGCCCGAGGTGCGGCCATGTCCGCGCGCATCCCAGGCAAACATGGCGCAATCCTCCAGCGCGAGTTCATCAACCAGGTGCTGCAGGCGCCCCGAGTGTTCATGGCCACGATGGAAAAGTATGATAGCGCGCTTGCCTCCCGTTGCTGAAGGCCAGTGACGATAGAAAAGGGGAGTTCCATCAAACGAGTCGAACGTCTGTTCCTGAGGTTTACGCATCCTTTTTCTCCTTTAGCCCCTTTTCTTTCTCGGGTTTGACAGCGGCCTGCATGCTCAGAAATCGTTCCGTTAACCGGTGCATGAACTTGTGCTTGTCTTCATGGTGTTGCACATCCTCGCCGACAAAGATGTCCACAAATAGCGGCAGCGGAATCAATGCCCCTTTGGGCATGGAACGTCCCAGCCCGTGCATGAACACTGGTGTTACCGCCACTTTGGGGTAGCGCCTGGTCAAGTGCCAGATACCGGATTTGAGCCTGGTCAGCACCTCCGCATCACCACGGCTCCCTTCGGGAAAAATGACCAGGATTTCACCACGCTCCAGGGCGGCATAGCAGTCGGCGAGCGGGTCCTTATGGGCATGATTTCCCGAACGTATCACCGGTACGATCCCCACCACACGCAGGGAAAACCATGCCAACCAGCGGTGCTTGAGAAAATAATCGGCAGCGGCCACCGGCCGCACCTTGGGTATCAAGCCAAGAGGGAACAGCGAGTAGAGCGCCAGGATATCGAGGTGACTGTTATGGTTGGCGGCGATGATGGCAGGCCCCTTGAGGGGAAGTTTTTCGCGATTGCGCACCAGCAGCCCCAGCCATAACAGTACGACCGGATAGGCAACCAGCATAACGAACAGTCTGCGCAACAATCGCGACATGACTTAATAATGCAGATAGTAAACGTAGTGAAAGAACAGCGGCGCGGTGAAGGTGAGGGAGTCGAGACGGTCAAGGATACCGCCGTGCCCGGGTAACATCGCTCCCGAGTCCTTGACGCCCACATCGCGCTTTACCGCCGAGACCACCACATCACCTACAAAGCCGCCGAAACCGATAATCAGGCCGGCCGCCACAGCTTGCCAGCTATTCAGGGGAGTGAACCACTCGGCCAATATCCAGGCAAGCAGCGTCGTGGTCGCCACCCCGCCAATCAGCCCGGCAACCGTTTTCCCGGGGCTTACCGTGGGCACCACCTTCTGCTTGCCGAAACCCTTCCCCCAAAGGTACTGCGCCACATCATTGAGCTGGGTGAGTACTACCAGGAAGAACACCAGCATGGCGCCGCTCACCGTGCCGGTAGGGAGTACCTTATCCGGCAACGCGAGTAGATACGCGATGTGACTCAGGCTGAATACCGTGGTCATCAGGCCCCAGTGCAGCGTACCGACAGCACGCAAGAAACCGTTGGTATCCCCAATCATCACCATGCGCATGGGCAGGAACAGGAACACGAATACAGGAATGAAAATAATGAACATGCCGTACCAGGCAATTCCCACCCAATAATATTGTACGGGTATCGCCAGATAGGCCCACAGCAGCACACGGTAATCGGCTCGACGTGTGGGCAGCAGAGTGAGAAATTCCTTGAAGGCAAGAAAGCTGACAAAGGCGAACATCACAATGCCAACTGTGCGATCAAAGGCAATGGCCACGACGAACACAGCGAGAATGAGCCACCAGGTTCGGACGCGCAAAACCAGCTCACGGTAAGACCGTTCCGGATGGCGTCGCACCAGCCAGATCACGAGGACGCTTGCTAAGGCGAGTGCCGCGCCCAAAACCGCCATGCCGATATTTACCGGCTCTGACCACCAACCGTTCATACGCCCTCTGCAAGCGCTAATTTGGCACGCCGAATATTGGTAGCCAGCAACAGCAGCATTGTCACTATCAGGATGCCATTCATGAATCCGGCCAGGGG
>JBFEYJ010000099.1:0-10122 GCA_041562215.1 Thiohalomonadaceae bacterium
AGGAGATCGAGGCAGTCACCCCCATCATCTGCGCCACCGCATTGATGCGTTCGAGCTCCGATTCCGACTCGACGTTGAAGCAGTGGATCCCCACCTCCAGCGCCCGCTGGATCTCGTCGGCTCGCTTGCCCACGCCCGAGAAGACAACTTTGGCCGGATCGCCACCGGCAGCGATAACCCGCTCCAGCTCTCCTACCGAGACGATATCGAAGCCGGAGCCTAGACGCGCCATGAGGTTGAGTACCGCCAGGTTGGAGTTGGCCTTTACCGCGTAACAGACCAGATGCTCCACACCGGCCAGCGCTGCATCGAAGGCAAGCCAGTGGCGTTCGATGGTGGCTCGAGAATAGACGTAGGTCGGGGTGCCAAACTGTTCGGCCAGTTCAGCCATATCCACCTGCTCGGCACAGAGACGGCCGTCCTGATAATTAAAATAATCCATGGGGGTCCGTTATTGGGGTTGGGCTTCGGGTTGCGGTGCAGCGGTTTCGGGTGCCGATGGGACAACCTGCTCCTCCGGCGGTGGCAGGAACAGATCGCCTTTTGCCCCGCAACCGGCAAGCATGCTCAGTGTCGCGAGGACGATAATTACTGCCCAAAGGCTATATTGTGCCCAACAAAAACGCATGAGCGTCTCCAGAGTTCAAATCAATCGACAATTATAAGGCCAGATTGCATGATTTCGGAAACAGACTTGCATCCGGGCACCTCCCACCCCTATCTTAGCAAGTCAAGATCATCAGGCAGAGAGCACATGACCGAATCCGAATTCACCCAAAGGATAGACGACACCCTGATTGCCATCGAGGAGGCGATCGATGCGGCCGGCGCCGACATCGATTATGAGAGCGCCTCAGGCATCCTCACCCTCACCATCGAGGCCAACGGCAGCCAGATCATCATCAACCGCCAGACACCGGTGAAGCAGCTGTGGCTGGCGACTCGTACCGGTGGCTACCACTTCGACTGGTCCGATGAGGTCAATGGCTGGCTCCGCGACAGCGATGGCACCCCGTTTGTACAGATGCTCCAGCAAGCGCTGCAAGATCAGGGCGCTGAAACGATCGATCTCGACTGATGGACGAAGCACTCCTGCCCGCGGTTGTTATCAACCCGCCCCTGGCGGCTAACGCCAGCGTGATCTGGCTGCATGGCCTCGGCGCCGACGGCCACGATTTTGAACCGATAGTCCCGGAACTCGGTCTCGGCGGCGCCCCTGTTCGCTTCATCTTCCCGCACGCCCCGGAGCGTCCTGTAAGCATTAATATGGGTCATGTCATGCGTGCCTGGTATGACATCCGCTCCGCCGAACTCAACCAGGAGCAGGACGAAATCGGCACTCGCCAGTCTGAGCAACAACTGCGTGCCTGGATCAAACACGAAATCGCCGGCGGCATCCCGCCGGAACGGATCATCCTCGCCGGCTTCAGCCAGGGCGGCGCCATTGTCCTGCATACAGGGCTGCGCTATCCCGAACCGCTTGGGGGTCTCATGGCGCTCTCCACATACTTGCCACTTGCCGATACCGTCGCTGATGAAAAGCACGCCGCTAATGCCGATCTACCGATCTTCATGGCCCATGGCAAGGAGGATCCAATCATCCCCCTCAGCCTCGCCGAACAGTCACGCGAAACCCTGACAACGCTTGGGCATCCGGTGGAGTGGCATCAATATCCGATGCAGCACAGCGTCTGCATGGAGGAGATCGCGGCAATAACCGGATGGCTGAGGGAGAGATTGGACTTATAACCGGAACTTGCCGCAGGGCCAAATTTGCAGATTTAAGTCTCTTGCCTACCTGCCAACACCCCGAAAACCCCTCTTAAGCAACCGCCTTATTACCTGTGCTGACTGGGCTCCCGTGTGAGCTTAACTGCGCAGCTCAAAAAACAGGGGGTGGCTTCGGCTACCCCCTGCTCAATGATCCCAGGCCAGAGTCGGTGTACGAGTACTACCGCAACACTCAATCAATTGCCGGGAGTGTAGATCCAGATCATGTTGTTTTCGTGCTTGCTGCTGTCTTCACCGATAACAACACGGCCGTCGTTCAAAATCAGCACATTGTCCGGATTGGCAATGTTGTCAGTAGCACACTGATTGACACTGGCAGCGGCATCGTACGGCCCCCCCGCCACCAGCGGCTCCATACGTGTGGTATCCCAGGTGGTGGTGTCGAGCATCATCCGGTAAACGACACCGCAGCGATTTGCACTCAGCTGGATATCACCGACCGTATCCGACATGCCACCGGAGATATCGGACATCGCCATCACCATATAGGGCACAGTGCCATCAGCTGCCCTGGCGTAGTTGATGTTCACCCCTTCCATCTTGTTGAACTCGGCAGTGGCGCCCTTGGCGGCAGCGGCCTTGCGTGCCTCGAGGAAGGCGACACGGTCATCGGCTGCACTACCTGCCGCCCAAGTGACAACTTCTTCATCGGTGATGTAACTGGTAGCACCCGACACATAGTCGGCCACGGTCACCGCATCGTAGTCAGCGATCCAGCCGGCGATGATAGCCTCATCACCGCGAGCCAGCTCGATCCAGGTGATGTCGAAGCCGGCCAGAGCGGGATCGGTGACACCAATATCCTGAGTGACCTGAGCCGCATACAGAGTCCCGGCGGAGAGATCCCCGGCGACATCCGCGACGAACTTAAAGAACACCACATTGCTGCCATCATCAGAGAGATAGACGGTCTTTCGGTCCGGCATCACCACCGCGTTTTCGTGTGAGAATCGCCCGAGAGCGAAGCGTTTTTCCGGCACAGGGGTGGTGGTCGGGTTGGTGATCTCGCCAATGTAACCGTATCGATAGGGGTTGGGCCAGGCACCGCTACCATCAATGGGATAGCCGAGATAGCCGGTCAGGTTGATCACACCGCTGTCGCTGCCTTCGTTCCACAAGGCGGTATCGTCAAAATAGAGCTCCTCTGAGGTCAGAGGGGTGTTCCAGGGACTCAGTGTGCCGAAGCAGTTGACCCAAGTGCCGCCAACAGTACTGAAATCAACATTCATCGCATTAAGCACTGACCAGTTGCCACTGCTTCCCTTGGAAAGATGCAGACGGCTCATACCACCAGGACGATACTCCCAATTGGTAAACAGGTAACCTTCGCTAAACTCGGCATTGGTGGGGATAAAAGCATTGAAGTCAGGATCGTCGGAGTAGGCGATTATGTTTGTTCCGTCCGCGCTGACGATAGCACCCAGGCCGAAGGGCAGGTCACCTGAAAAGGTATCCCCCTGTGCCGCAACTGCCTGATAGTGACCTACCGCCGTCATGAAAGACTGTTTATCGACATCACTGACCGGCACAGCGAGAGGCGCGAAATCATCCGCCAGACGATTCATGTCCTGGCCGGTGAGCACACCGGTAGTTGCGTTGTTATTCGGGTAATAGTTGCTGCTTGAGGGGTGCTGGGCGTTGTAGAAAAAATCCCCGGCTTCAGTGATGTACATACCGGTCACCTCGGCACCGAGCGGCACTGTCGCGAAGCGTTTCAGGGATTCAGCGCTAGTGACACCGGTCGTGGCGGTATTGCTGTCACTGCTGCTGTTGCAGCCGGGCAGGATCAGGGCGCTGCCGAACAGGGCCGCAGAGACGAAAAAAACAAGTGGCTTATGATGAAAAGGGGTGTGCATTGATACCTCCGTTCTGTACATCAAGGATATGGTTAACTCTCAGATGCACACCGTAACGGGGTTATGTGATGTTTTTTTTAAGCGGGGGTGAAGAGTTGACGTCGCTTTTGTGACAGCCGGTAGTATGGCGGGTGGTTTATTTGCGAATAATGCGTAACACCTGTTCGATGGTGCGCAGGCGGCGCAGGATACGCGCCAGATGGCGACGCCCGGTCAGGGAAACGGTCAGGTTGATGGTGGTGTGCAGGCCATCACGCTCGTCGAGACTGATATTGTCGATGTTTGCCTGGGTAGCCGCCACGGTGGCGGCTACCGTGGCCAGCACCCCGCGCTGGTTCTTCACTTCTATGCGTAAATCGACGGGGAACTCCCCTTCTACGCCGTCCTCCCACTGCACATCGATCCACTTCTCCGGATGTTTGCGGAACTCGGCAACATTCTTGCAGTTCTGGGTATGGATAACGATGCCGCGGCCGGAGGTAATGAGTCCGAGGATCGGGTCGCCAGGGATCGGCCGGCAGCACTTGGCAAATTGCACCACGGTGCCCTCGGTACCCTTAATTACCAGTGGCCGGGTACCGCTCTTCTCATCACGGGTAACACCCTCGCCCTCTTCATACAGAGCACGCGCTACCAAGGGAGCCATGCGGTTACCCAGGCCGATCTGTTCAAGCAGTAGATCCAGCCGCTCCATGCCATACTCCTCAAGCAGGCTGTTGAGGCGCGCAGGATTGACACTATCCAGCGACAGATTCAGGTCGGCCAGGGCGCGGTTGAGCAGACGCTGGCCGAGCACCACCGATTCTTCCTCCTTGAGATTTTTCAGATAGCTTCGGATTGTCGCGCGTGCCTTGCCGGTAACCACAAAATTGAGCCAGGTGGGGTTAGGCTGGGCGCCCGGTGAGGTGATCACCTCCACCGCATCGCCGTTGCGCAGTTCCGTGTGCAGCGGCGCCAAACGGCGATTAACCTTGGCGGCTACGCAGCTGTTGCCGACATCGGTGTGTACCGCATAGGCGAAGTCCACGGCGCTTGCGCCACGCGGCAGTTCCAGAATGTCGCCGGTTGGGGTGAAAACATAGACCTCGTCGGGGAACAAATCGACCTTGACGTTCTCCAGAAACTCCAATGAGTCGCCGGCGCGTTGCTGCAGCTCAAGGAGGTTCTTCAACCACTCACGGGCGCGAATGTGAGCGATGCTACTCGATTCACTGCCGCTCTTATAGCTCCAGTGAGAGGCAATTCCCGCCTCGGAAACGATCTCCATATCCGTAGTGCGGATCTGCACCTCAATGGGAAAACCATAGGGGGTGAGCAAGGTGGTGTGCAGCGACTGGTAGCCATTGGCCTTGGGGATGGCAATGTAATCCTTGAACTTGCCGGGCACCGGCTTGTACAGGTTGTGGATGGCGCCGAGCACGCGGTAGCAGGTATCGACCTTGTCCACCACAATGCGAAAGGCAAACACGTCCATCACATCGGAAAACGCCAAGAGTTTGCTTCGCATCTTGAGGTAGATACTGTAGAGGTGTTTTTCCCTCCCGCAGACATCCCCCGGCAGCCCCTCCTGGCGTAGCCGCTCCTGGATCGAGGAGAGGATCTTCTGCACCACCTCGCGGCGGTTACCGCGCGCCTTTTTCACCGCATCGCTCAGCACCCGTGAGCGTAACGGGTAGTAAGCGGAAAAACCGAGGTCCTCCAGTTCCATGCGAATGCGGTTGAGACCGAGACGAGTGGCGATGGGGACATAGATCTCCAGCGTCTCCCTGGCGATGCGCCGCTTCTTGTCCGGGCGCATGACGCCAAGCGTGCGCATATTATGCAGCCGGTCGGCCAGTTTAATCAAAATGACGCGGATGTCCTGCACCATCGCCAGCATCATCTTGCGGAAGTTCTCCGCCTGGGCTTCAGCCTTGGTCTCGAACTCGATATGAGTCAGCTTACTCACCCCGTCGACCAGGGCGGCAACCTCTTCACCGAACAACTCCGCCAATTGTTCCCTGGCGGTCTCCGTATCCTCGATGACATCGTGCAGGATGGCCGCAACGATGCTCTGGTGGTCAAGGCGCATCTCGGCAAGGATGCGGGCGACAGCAAGTGGATGATAGATATAGGGTTCGCCGCTCAGGCGGCGCTGCCCCAGATGGGCTTCAGCGCCGAACAGGTAGGCGCGATAGACCTCCTGTACCTGATCAGGCTCGAGGTACTCCTCAAGCATGGCGCAGAGATCGCTGATCAGGAACACGCTACTCTGCTCCATGCAGGAGAGTTGGTTTTAACCGAGTTCCCCGCGGACTTCCGCCTCGCTCACCACCGGCTCGACAGGCTCGGCGACAGCGGCTTCAGTGAGGATATTGCGGGTAATGTGACCGTCAGCGATCTCGCGCAAGGCGACCACGGTAGGCTTGTCATTCTCCCACTCGACCATGGCATCACGACCGTTAGCGAGCTGACGGGCACGCTTGGTGGCAACCAGCACCAATTGGAAACGGTTGTCCACGTTATCCAGGCAATCTTCGACGGTAACACGCGCCATATTCTTACTCCGGTATGCGTTGAGGAACCGGGTATTCTACGCCAAAGCTGAATAAGGTCAAAGGAACTAAATCCTGTTACCTGAATTAAGCCAGCAGTGCGTCGAGTACCCCCTGATGACTGGCGATCTGCACCTCGGCACGATGGCGCCGTGCAATGACGATGGCTTGCAGTTGAGTCAGCGCGGTGTCGAAATCATCGTTGAATACAAGATAGTCGAACTCGCGGTAGTGGCCCATTTCGGTCACCGCCTCGTTCAGGCGCCGGGCGATCACCTCATCACTGTCAGTACCACGTCCCCGCAGGCGCCGCTCCAGCTCTTCGCGCGATGGCGGCAGAATAAAGATACTGACCGCCTCGGGCATCTTCCGGCGTACCTGCTGTGCCCCCTGCCAGTCGATCTCCAGGATCACATCTGTTCCCTGGCCCATCCGATCCAGGGCGCTGGACCGCGAGGTGCCGTAGAAATTACCAAACACTTCGGCATATTCCAGGAAAGCATTATCACCGATCATACGGCGGAAGGTCTCTACATCGGTAAAGTGATAATCCCTGCCATCGACTTCACCCGGGCGCATGCCACGGGTGGTGTGGGAGACCGACACCATGATTTCATCGGTGCTCTCGATCAACGCCTTGACCAGACTGGTCTTGCCCGCCCCGGAGGGGGCGGAGATGATGTATAGAGTGCCTTGTCCCTTGTTCGCCATGTTCTACTCCTGGTAAAGGTGATATCACCGCAGGGACGCTGAAGAAAGAGATTGATTCATTCTTGAGGATGTTAGACGCAACCGGTTTTCCAGTCAGTACAAGTTCAACACAAGTAATGATTTCCTCTTCGTCCTCTGGATTAAGCCTGGTTTTTATTCAATATTCTGGATCTGCTCACGCATCTGCTCGAACAGCACCTTGAGTTCGACAGAGGCCTTCGTGGTTTCACTGTCGGCGGACTTGGAGCCGAGGGTGTTGGCCTCGCGATTGAGCTCCTGCATCAGGAAATCGAGACGACGCCCCACCGGCTCGTCGCGATCGAGCACCTGGCGCACCTCAGAGAGGTGAGTTTCCAGACGGTCCATCTCCTCATCGACATCGAGCTTTTGCGCCATCAATACCATCTCCTGCTCCAGGCGCCCCTCATCAAGCTCCTGGCGCAGTTCAGCCAGACGTTCGTGCAGGCGTCGGCGCAGACCAGCCAACACCTCCGGCAGGCGCTGGCGTACGCCGGCCACCACCTCAGCAGCAGCATCGCAACGCTGCAGGATAATCTTCCTGAGCGTTGTCCCCTCCCGGCAGCGATTTTCGTTAAGTTCGGTCAGCGCCTTCTCCAACAGGACCAGCGCCTCACTCTGCAATTGGCCCTCGTCAACACGGGCGCTCTCCAGCACACCGGGCCAACGAAGTAACTCAAAGGAATTAACGGGAGCGGGGTTGTAGATCAGGCCATCGATCTCCCGGCTCGCATGAGCCAGTTTTTTCACCAGCTCCCGGTTGAGAGCCAGATCACCTGGCAACTCACGCGGCGGCTGGTAGCGCAAAGTACAGTCGACCTTGCCACGGCTCAGGTTCTTGACCACACGTTCGCGGATCTTAGGCTCAAGTTGACGCAAGTCCTCTGGCAGACGAGGATTCACCTCAAGGTAGCGGTGGTTGACTGAACGCAACTCCAGTTGCAGTGCCCCCCACTCCCCCTGAGCCTCCTGACGGGCAAAGGCTGTCATACTTCGAATCATGGGTACTCCCGCGAGCGTTTTGTTATGATGGTCGCCCATGGTAACTCTAACAGCCGCCCTGAAAAAGCAGCGGTTGTACTGAGGTGCGCGAGCAAACAGGAACAACATGAACGACACAAACCCCGCACTAGCCCCGGGAACCCGGCTGGAAAATTATGTGATTACCAACAAGCTGGGCGGCGGCGGATTTAGTATCGTCTACCTGGCCCGGGAGGTCGATTCAGGCGATGAGGTGGCGATCAAGGAATATATGCCGCGTAAGCTCGCCTACCGGGGTGAGGACGGCTGCACTATCCACTCCCTCGACAATAAGGCCGCCGAGCAGTTCGCCCATGGCCGACGCCTGTTTTTCCAGGAGGCCAACACACTTGCCAGCATCAAACACCCCAATATCATCAACGTACTGAACTTCATCCGGGCCAACGGCACTATTTACATGGTGATGGAGTATGTCAGGGGAATAAACCTGTTGGATTATATCCGTCGCCACAAAGGTGGGCTAAGCGAGAAGTTTATCTATCATGTGTTCCTCCCTCTGCTCGACGGCCTCAAGCTGATCCACGATAAAGGCCTCCTGCACATGGACATCAAGCCGGCCAATATCCATTTGCGCCCCGGCGGCAGTCCAGTGCTGCTCGACTTCGGCGCAGTGCACGAAATGCAGCAAAGTCGCAAATATCAGCCTGGACAGGTGCTGACCCTCGGTTTTTCCCCCGTAGAGCAATCCACCGCCGGCGGTTATGTCGGTCCATGGACAGACATATACGCCATCGGCGCCACCATGCGTGCCTGCATAGAAGGGGGCTCACCGCCCCCCGCCGAAGAAAGGCGGATGAAGGACACCATGAAATCAGCCGGTGAGGCCTTCAAAAAGGGGTATTCAAAGAAGCTGCTGACTGTCATTGACTGGGCGATGGAAATTGATCCGATCTACCGGCCACAGAGCATAAATGAGCTGCTCGAGGCAATGAATGACAGCAGTGGGGATATGGAGCCGGACAGTGAATCGATGCTCGATCGGCTGGCCAACAGCCTGTCGTGGATCAAGGGTGGTTCACGATGAAATACGAAATCGGACAAGTTAACCGCCTGGGTAACCGAAGCAGCAACCAGGATCGATTCAGCGCTGTGGAAACCGACGAGGGTGTTTTGCTGGTACTCGGTGACGGCATGGGTGGACAGGCTTGCGGTGATGTTGCCGCGCAGCTGCTTATCGACACCGCACGCAAGGCTTACCTTAGCGCGCCCCGCCCTGTCGAGGACACTAAAGCGTTTCTGGAGGGAATTCTAATCAAGGCCCACCATGCGGTCATCACCTTCGGACAGCATCAGGCCCCCCCTGTTACCCCCGGTACCACCGGGGTGATCTGTCTTATCCAGGATGGACAAGCGGTCTGGGGTCATGTCGGTGACAGTCGCCTCTACGTTTTCCAGCAGGGGCTGCCACTCTATCGGACCACCGACCATTCCTATGTCGAACATCTCTTCCAGAAAGGCGAAATTAGCCGCTGGGAACAAGACAACCACCCCAAGCGCAACCAGATCACCCAGTGCATCGGCTGTCGCCCCTCCGCGCCAGAGGTCGACCTCAGCAATGTCGTCAATCTCAGGCCTGATGACATCATTCTGCTCTGCTCCGACGGCTTGTGGGGCCCGCTGGATGATGCGCAGATAGGCACGCATCTGCGTAATGGCGAAGTCCTCGATGATCTGCTCAACGAGATAGCGGAAAAGGCCGAACGCCTCAGCTACCCTCGCAGCGACAACATCAGCGCACTGGCACTCCGTTTCATCTCCAACGAATCCAGCAAACCGCTACCGCAAGACGAAGCTACTCTGGCCGCATTGGATGAAGATGAGGATGAATTGGTGAGTGCGATTGCAAAGATCGAGGAAGTGATCAGGGAGTATGAAAAGGAGATCAAGCGGTAGCTCAATAGGGCTCACTTTACCTGGTTTCTGGTTTTGTGGCGCTACCACAACGGTTAATGTGTGGGGCTGCCCCCGCACAGGTCACTTTTTACGTAAAGAATGGACTTCGCAGAATACCTCGCCTATGGCGCGAGAACCACTTTCAATAGTCGCGATAACGACACACACTCAAGTCGCACCGACCTCCCCCATCCGATACAATACCCACCCTGAAACCCAGCCAAACAAAGGAACTCCACTATGCGCCCAAGTGGCCGGCAACCCGATGATCTGCGGGC
>JBFEYJ010000100.1:0-9948 GCA_041562215.1 Thiohalomonadaceae bacterium
GATGCTCGAACGCATGCGTCTTGAACAGCCCCGGCTACCCTGTTCAATCGAAGTGGAAAAACCCCGAGAGGGGATCGAGCAGCTGTTTGCCTACGCCGACGTGCTAATGTTTTCCCGAGACTTCGCCCGCCACCACGGCTATGAGGATCCCGGCGAATTTCTCCGGTACATGAGCAAACAGGGGCTATCGGCGCAAATGAGCTGTACCTGGGGAGAAATGGGGGCGCACGGCCTCAACAAGCAGGGGGAAATCCTGCACGTCCCCGCCTTCCCCGTCGAAGCGGTCGTCGATACCCTCGGCGCGGGAGATGTCTTCAATGCCGGACTCATCGACCAGTTGGTCCGGGGGCACGATCTCGACACCGCCCTGACAGAAGCGTCGCGTCTGGCAGGAAAAAAATGTGGCATCTACGGTCTCCACATCGGTGAAGAGATTTCCTAAAGTCTCCACCAGCCTCAAGAAATACGCTGAATCAACGAAAGAATGCCTCACAGCAAGGTGCAAGCACGTAAGGAAACCCTTGTGGGAATTAATCCTTTGTGAGCTTTGGATCTCAGCGATAGTCAATTTGTTGTGAACCGGGGACATCCCCCCATTCCGTGCGCAAACGATCACGATGCATCGCCAGCCACTGCAGGGCGATGATCGGGCTGGCGGAATTAATTATGCCCCGCTCAAACCAGCGCCATACTTCATCGAAGGCAACGGACTGCACCCTTATGTCCTCGTCCTCTTCGGATAAGCCGTGCACACCGCCCACACCTGCGGCATCTACCCTTGCACAATAAAGAGTGATCCGCTCTGAGGTCCCCCCCGGGCTGACCAGATATTCACAGATAAATTCCAACGCCTGAATCATGCAACCCGCCTCCTCAAGCGCCTCGCGTCGCACCACCTCCTCGGGATGCTCGTCTTGTTCGATCATTCCCGCGACAATCTCTAACAGCCAAGGGCCGCCCTCCACCTCAAGCGCCCCGATACGGAACTGTTCCAGTATCACAACCACATCACGCCGTGGATCATAGAGCAAAGCCGCGACCGCATGCCCGCGTTCGAATAATTCCCGTTCAATAATCGCACTCATGTCGCCGTCATAGAGGCGATGCCGCAGACGATATTTCTCCAGACGAAAAAAACCCTGATAACACTCCTCCTTATGAAGAATATCCACTTGCGGATTAGCCGGTCCACGTTGATCTGTTTTCATATCGATTCATCCCCGGTCTGAACGGTAAAACCTATCAAAACCTCAATGGCGTGATAAGATATTGTCTATCTTGAACAATAGTCCCCGATAACACTATGACAGCCGACTTTGTAAAAAGAGATACGATCACCGCGGTCATTCTAGCCGGAGGCGGCGGACGTCGTATGGGTGGGCGCGACAAAGGACTATTGTCACTGCATGGCCGAACACTGATCCAGCATGTACTGGAACGACTCTCGCCACAGTGTGATTCAATTTTGATCAATATCAATCGCAATCAAGCGGACTACGCCAAATTCGGTTACCCCCTCATTGAAGATAGCCTTCCGGGCGGACTCGGCCCACTGGTCGGGCTATTAAGCGCCCTCGAACACAGCCACAGCGATTATGTACTCAGTGTCCCGTGCGATACCCCGTCACTCCCGCAGGATCTGGTGGTGCGGATGCTTGATAGCCTGAAACAAAACCATGCGGAAGTCTGTACCGTGGACGATGGTGAACGACTGCACCCGGTAATTATGCTAGTCAAGCACTCCCTGAAGGAAAACCTGCGGCACTATATCGACTCAGGCGGGCGCAAGGTGCACGACTGGTATTACAGCACCAACCACTGCGCAGCTGATTTTTCGGAACAGCCACAGGCTTTTATAAATATCAATACACCAGAGCAGCTCAGCGATCAGGAAAAAGGCTAACTCCATGCCCATCAGCTTTCCCCGTCCCATACTCGGCTTTGTCGCCTTCAGCGGGACCGGTAAGACGACTTTGCTTGAGAAAATTATCCCGCAACTACGCCAACTTGGTGTGCGCGTCGCCCTGCTTAAACATGCGCATCATGACTTTGATATTGATATCCCGGGTAAGGATAGTTACCGCCTGCGACATGCCGGCGCCACACAAGTGATGATCGCCTCGAAACAACGCTGGGCACTCATCACCGAAAATACACAGGCCCAAGATGAACCACAGCTATCCGAGTTGTTAACTCACCTTGATCCGGAACAATTCGATTTATTGCTGGTGGAAGGTTTCAAGCACGAGCGCTACCCCAAGATCGAGTTGCAACGCGAGGCACTTGGCAAACCGGACCTCTACCCGGATGATCCTCAGATTATCGCCATCGCCTGCGATATAGCTCAGCCACAAGCGACCATACCGGTGTTAAATATCAATCAGCCGGAAGTCATCAGCAACTACATAATCAACTGGATGCGACAGCAGCCGTCTCGGTAGAGCACGCCTGGACATTTCACCGATTAACTTAAACAGGTATATATGATGAGCAAATCCCCCACTCCCTCAGCTACCGGTTACGACAGCCCGGAAAGCGGTACTCTGCTGACCGTCGACGAGGCATTACAGCGAATCCGAGACTCTCTCACTCCCATACAGGGATTTGAACGCTGCAGCTTGCGTGACACCTACAATCGCATTGTCGCAGAGGACGTCACCTCTCCACTCAATGTCCCCGGCCATGTCAACTCGGCAATGGACGGTTACGCCATAAACAGCATCGACCTTCCTGTTGAAGGGGTAGCCAGTTTACAAGTGGTCGGCACCGCCTTTGCCGGAACACCCTTCAATGGAAAAGTCCACACCGGTCAGGCAGTACGTATCATGACCGGCGCGATGGTGCCACAAGGCGCCGATACCGTGATCATGCAAGAGCAGGCGGAACGTGATGGCGATACTCTGACAATACACAGCGGTCACAAGATTGGGGAAAACGTGCGGCAGATCGGTGAGGACATTGCCAAGGGTGGAGTAGTGCTCACCGCTGGCAAAAAAATTCGCGGTGCGGAACTCGGCCTGCTGGCCTCACTCGGTATCGCCGAAATCTCTGTCAAACGCCGCCTGCGCGTCGCCACCTTCTCCACCGGCGACGAATTATGCTCGATCGGAGAGACACCTCGCACCGGACAAATTTATGACAGCAACCGTTACAGTCTCTACGGGATGCTCCGCGCACTCAACGTCGAGCATATCGATATGGGCGTCATTCGTGACGATCCTGAAGCTATCCGTAATGCCTTTACCATAGCATCGGAAATCGCGGATGTCCTGCTCACCAGCGGCGGCGTTTCTGTCGGCGACGCCGATTATGTCAAACAGACGCTGGACGAGCTTGGGCGTGTAAATTTCTGGAAGATAAAAATGAAACCCGGAAAGCCTTTAGCATTCGGTCAGCTCAATCAAGCTGTCTTTTTCGGTCTACCCGGCAACCCGGTATCGGTAATGGCGACCTTTTATCAAATCGTCCAACCGAGTCTGCGCTACCTGATGAGCCAGGATATCACCCAGCCAATCCGCCTCAGAGTACGCACCGCAGATCGACTAAAAATGCGTCCCGGCCGTCAGGACTTCCAGCGCGGGATCCTGGAACGTAATGATCAGGGGGAGTTGATGGTGCGCAGCACCGGAAATCAGGGCTCGCACATCCTCAGTTCGATGAGCCAAGCCAACTGTTTTATTGTTCTGCCGCCAGAGTCCGGTCCTGTTGAAGCCGGCGAGGTGGTCGAAGTTGAACCATTTGAAGGTTTGTTCTAAGCGAAACCGCTTTGTTGCTTACCACTCCCAACAACGGGATAAACAAAAGCCGGCATATAGCCGGCCTTTGTTTCACTATCAGCGAAGATTACGCTTCAGCTGTTGTTGCACGTACTGCTTTGCGCTTAACGGTGCGACGTTTCTTCTTCGGCGCACCTTTCTTCTTGGCAACAGCCGCTTCCTTCTTTGCCTGAGCCTTAACAGCCTTGGCCAACGCGCTCTCATAAGCCTTCTGCTGAGCAGCCTCAAACTTGGCCAGTGCAGCGATCATGGTATCGGCCATTTTCAATTCGGCCTTGGCTGCGGCGGCGTTCTGCTTGGCTACAGCGGCAGCTTCTGCCTTCTTCTCGACGGCGGCCTTGGCAGCTGCTGTCTTAGTGGTTTTTGCTTTGGCTCGAGCCGCAGCCTGGGCTTCAGCAGCCTTTTTCACAGCAGCTTCAGCTTTCTCCAGGGCGGCAATCGCTTTTTCTCGACGAGTAACAGCCTCCTTAAAGGCAGGGTTCTTTGACGGGTCAAGCTTAGCAGCTACACTCTTCGCCGACGGACGACCACGACGGGCCGCGGTTTTTTTAACAGTTCTTTTCTTGGTTGCAGCTTTCTTTACGCGTGCCATGAAATCGCTCCTCATCAAAAATTATAAAAAATATAACGATCAAATTATAAACATAATTTTAATTTTGTAAAAGAAATCATGAGCTTTTTAAAAAAAAAATCTTTTTTTTTTGTTATTCTTACCCTAAAAATTATCTTGAATCTTCAATTTTTCCGATTTTCAGCATTGCCTTCGTACTAACGAACCACAATCAATCTGTTGATAAAAGGTTTCTTAGCATCAACAATTTGGATAAAAATCCAGGACTGAACTCTCCACACGCTGGAGAAAACAGACTTCGAATTTCTTGTGAGAGATAAAACGAGGCCAAATCATGACTGAAAACGAACCCTTAGAAGCTGAATATGTAGAAGATACTGACGTCCCGTCAGGGCTCGCGGTGGCGGGAGAAGTCTTGCCAGCAACGCTCCACCTGCTACCTGTGTTCGACCGTCCTTTTTTTCCGGCACAGGCCGTGCCAATCGTTATGGATGAAAGTCCATGGTTACAGACCATTGAGCAGATCGGAGATACTCCGCACCACATGGCCGGTCTTGTCATGATCAAGAGTGAGCGGCAGGAACATCTCGGCAGTACGGACTTTTATCCCACCGGCAGTGTGGTACGACTGCATCAGCCAACCCGCTCTAGTAACAAACTGCAGTTCATCGCAGAGGGGCTTCAGCGTTTTCGTATCGTTAAATGGTTATCGGAAGTCCCCCCCTATCTGGTCCAGGTGGAGTACCCAAGGGAAGACGTTAAGGCTGATGAAGACGAAGTGCGTGCATACGCCATGGCAATCATCAATACAATAAAGGACTTATTACCGCTCAACCCACTCTACAGTGAGGAGTTGAAATACTTTCTTAACCGGTTCGGACCTAATGAACCCTCGCCGCTGACCGACTTTGCCGCCAGCCTGACTACCGCGAATAAAATCGAACTCCAGGAGGTACTGGAGACCTTTCCAGTGATCCAGCGCATGAAGAAAGTCCTTGTGCTGCTCAAAAAAGAGCTGGAAGTCGCTAAGTTACAGACACGGATACGCCAGCAGGTCGAAGAGCAGATGTCAGAACAGCAGCGTAAATTCTTCCTGCGCGAACAGCTCAAGGAGATCCAGAAAGAGTTAGGGCTCGAAAAAGATGACCGAACCGCCGATCTGGAGCGCTTCAACCAGCGTTTGACAGCGCTGAGCCTACCTGAACATGCGCAGACACGTCTCGACGATGAGATGCAGAAACTCTCTGTACTGGAATCCGGTTCACCGGAATATTCTGTTACCCGCAACTACCTCGACTGGATTACTAACCTGCCGTGGGGCGTTCACTCCAGCGATATCCTCGACATAAAGCGTGCACGCCAAATCCTCGACAGGGATCATGACGGCCTCGATGATGTCAAACAGCGTATTCTTGAATTTCTGGCGGTCGGTCAGCTACGCGGCACAATCGCTGGCTCAATTTTGCTGCTGGTTGGTCCACCGGGAGTCGGCAAAACATCAATAGGCCGTTCCATAGCCGAAACCGTGGGACGAAAATTCTACCGCTTCTCAGTCGGCGGGATGCGCGATGAGGCGGAGATCAAGGGACACCGACGCACATACATAGGCGCTATGCCTGGGAAATTCTTGCAAGCAATCAAAGAGGCAGGCACGGAAAACCCGGTCATCATGCTCGATGAGATCGATAAAATCGGAGCCTCCTATCAGGGCGATCCTGCCGCCGCGCTACTCGAAGTGCTGGATCCAGAACAAAATAATGAGTTTCTCGACCACTATCTTGACCTGCGCTTTGACCTCGCCAAAGTACTTTTTGTCTGTACTGCGAACCAGCTCGATACGATTCCCGGACCGCTACTCGACCGTATGGAAGTCATCCGGCTCTCCGGCTACATCACTGACGAAAAACTGGCAATCGCCAAACATCACCTATGGCCCCGCCAGTTGGAGCGATCGGGTGTTAAAGCGAGCAAACTGAAGATCAACGATGCGGCCCTGCGCCAAATCATTGAAGGTTATGCCCGAGAAGCGGGCGTACGCAATCTGGAAAAACAACTCGGTCGTGTAGTGCGCAAGGCGGCGATGAAGCTGGTTAGTGGTGAAAAGGGCCCGATCCGGGTCGGCCCTAAAAATCTTGATGAGTATCTGGGCAAGCCGTTTTTCGGTAGGGAAAAACCGCTCAGTGGCGTCGGCGTGGTTACCGGCTTGGCCTGGACAGCCATGGGGGGCGCCACCCTCAGCATCGAGGCGACTCAGGTACACAGTAAAAATCGCGGCTTCAAGCTAACAGGAAAACTTGGCGAAGTGATGCGTGAGTCAGCGGAGATCGCCTATAGCTATGTCTCATCGCATCTTAAACAGTTCAAAGGGGATCCAGAGTTCTTCGATGCCGCCTTTGTCCACCTGCATGTTCCCGAAGGAGCAACCCCGAAGGATGGTCCCAGCGCCGGCATTACCATGGCCACAGCGCTGCTTTCGCTCGCGCGTAAAGAGCGCACTAAGCGCCCACTGGCGATGACCGGTGAACTCACCCTGACGGGCACGGTATTCCCTGTGGGCGGCATTCGTGAAAAGGTCATCGCCGCCCGCCGTGCCAAAGTGATGGAGCTAATCCTGCCGGAGGCCAACCGCGGTGATTTTGAAGAACTTCCCGCACATATCCGAGAAGGAGTCACTGCTCATTTTGTACAGCACTTCCGCGAAGTTGTGCCCATTGTTTTCGGCGAATGACACATGCTTGAAGCACCCAATGCAGCATCCGTAAAATAAGTTCAAACGTCACCCTGGAGATACCCTTTCACTCCAGGGCGGCGATTTTTTTCCGGATTGTCGTGCCGCTCCCCCTCTGATGAGAGCTGGCTTTAGCAAACTGAATAATAACAGTGTGATCCTCTCGACTTTACGGGTGGTACAAACAGATATATAAGTAGAAATAGGATCATTGTGTAAAAACGGGTGAATCTCGCGAATCGCCAGAACCGGGGACAACAAAGGCCAGGGATGCGTCCATTGAGCATAAGTGGAAATAATCTCAGGCGTAACGGCCCAGTCGAGCCTGTTCCTGTTTCAAACGAAAGCAAGATTTTAAACGGTTGTTTAGCCCGCAGGACGGAGGCCGAAAGATGTCACAAACAAGAGTTCATCACCATGCAGCCATCACCACCACCTTTCTGCTGCTCATGGGAGTGGCCGGTGGCTGTAGTGCACAACAACCCGCTCCTGTAACTTTCAAGTCTAAAATGAGCAGTGAAACGACCTCACACCCAGCGGTTTCCGTCGCAAAAGGTTTGCTCGGCTCACCTTACCGCTATGGCGGAGATTCGCCGCAACGGGGTTTTGATTGCAGTGGATTGATCCACTACGCATTCGGCCAAGCCGGCATTCAGGCCCCACGCACTACCCAGACCCTGTACCAGAGCACTTTCACCGTCGAACCGGAGGCACTGCGCGAGGGAGACCTATTGTTTTTTCGCATTGAGGGAAAAATCTCGCACGTTGCCATCTATGTTGGCGGCACAACATTTCTCCACGCCCCCTCAAGTGGTAAAAAAGTAAGCTATGCCTCGCTGGACAACCCCTATTGGCGCGACAGACTCGTGAAGGCGGGAAGGCTGTTCTGAAACATTTCCTCCAGGAAAAGGCTCCTTTCCCGTCTCTGCGCAACTATCCGGTGACCAACTGCACCATCATTGCAATATGCGCATCGCCTTCGTTGAGCGCGGGGATATAGTGCAGTTCCTCCCCGCCCGCTTGCAGGAAGCGCTCCCGATTCTCCACGGCGATCTCCTCGAGGGTTTCAAGACAATCGGCTGAAAAGCCAGGGCAAATCACATCCACCTGCTTTACACCCTCCTTTGCCAAAGTCTCCAAAGTCTTGTCAGTATAAGGTTGCAACCACTCCTCGCGACCGAAACGAGACTGGAATGTCACCAGCCACTGCTCATCGGGCAGAGCAAGCTCAGCGGCGACCAGCTCAGCGGTTCGCATGCATTGACGATAGTAGGGATCCCCTTCCTCACGAAAACGTACCGGTGTACCGTGAAAAGAGAGGAGCAACTTCTCCCCGGCCTCATGCACACGCCACTGCTCGCGCACGGATTCGGCCAGCGCCTGAATGTAGAGCGGGTGCTCGTGGTAATCGGCGATAAAACGCAGATGCGGCACGCTGCGTGTTCTACGAAGGGCATCACCAACCGCATCCAGTGTCGAGGCTGTGGTGGCACAGGAGTTTTGAGGATAAAGCGGCAGTAGCGTGATCACATCGACTCCGGCACGCCGCAGCTCGTCCAGCGCACTGGCGATAGAGGGATTGCCATAACGCATGCCCAACGCCACCGCATAACGCCCCGGAGTGAGCGCATCCAGTTGCTGCTGCAGTTTCTGCTGCTGGCGGCGTGATATCACCATCAGGGGAGCCCCCTCATCACTCCACACTTTTTGATAGGCGCGAGCCGATCGGGTCGGACGAGTGCGCAGAATGATCCCGTTGAGAATCAGCCACCAAAGGAAGCGCGGCAAATCAACCACGCGCCGATCCCAAAGAAACTCTCTAAGGTAGCGACGCAATGCCGTAGGAGTAGGCGCATCAGGTGTTCCGAGATTGGTAAGCAGGATGCCGATACGCTCACCGCCGCTTGTTTGATTGTTTTCCATGGTTCCGTAGGTCGCCAATTTGATTGTTCGAGTATACCGTCATAGGAAAACATATGGGCAGGAACAAAAAAAAACAGGCCCTCCGAAGAGGGCCTGCTTTTCGCTCAACCTTGTATTCGACTAGCCCAGTGCGGCGAAGATCGCCTCCCTGTTTTCATCAACGGTACGGCCGGTACCGGTCACCTTGACGTACTTGGGCGCATCTGCAGCACCGCCTTCCGCCCACTTGGAATAAAATTCGACCAGCGGCTTGGTCTGTGAGTGATACACATCCAGGCGCTTGCGCACGGTCTCTTCGTTGTCGTCATCGCGCTGGATCAGGTCTTCTCCGGTAACATCGTCCTTTCCCTCCACCTTCGGCGGATTGAAGATGACATGGTAGGTACGGCCTGAGCCGGGGTGAACGCGACGGCCGCTCATGCGCTTGATGATCTCCTCGTCGTCGACATCAATCTCGACCACGGAGTCGAGGGTCACGCCCTGTTCCTTCAGCGACTCGGCCTGGGGAATCGTGCGTGGGAACCCATCGAAGAGGAAACCGTTCTTGCAGTCATCCTCGGCAATGCGCTCCTTGACCAGGCCTAGGATAATGTCGTCTGACACCAATCCGCCTTCGTCCATGATCTTCTTCGCCTCAAGGCCCAGCGGGGTACCGGCCTTGACAGCCGCACGCAGCATGTCGCCGGTGGAGATCTGAGGAATATTGTATTTCTCGCAAATAAATTGTGCTTGAGTACCTTTGCCCGCACCAGGGGCCCCCAACAGGATCAGGCGCATCTTGAGCTCCTTATGATTGTGATATACCGAGTTTCAACGGTGGATTATGCCGAGTGGCGGCCACCCAGAGCAAACAAGACTATGAATGGGCCAATGCGGGGAATTTATCAGGCCGTGGGCTTCAGTAGCAGTGAACCGTTAAGCTGGAACATATCGAAGGGCTCGCGCGCCCA
>JBFEYJ010000101.1:0-9935 GCA_041562215.1 Thiohalomonadaceae bacterium
CCTCGCGTTCGGCCAGGTCGATGAGCGCAGCCTGCAGGCGCTTGAGCTCCGGGGCGATGGCGGCGTCGATCTCGTCGCGCAGGTAGAGTCGCACGTCGGTGGCGACCTGGTCGTTGCGTGAGCGGCCGGTGTGCAGCTTTTTGCCGGCATCGCCGATCATGTCGGTGAGGCGCTTTTCGATGTTCATGTGCACATCTTCCAGCGCGATGGACCAGGGGAAGTCGCCGGCCTGGATCTCCGCCTCGATCTGGGTCAGGCCGCGGATGATGGCATCGCGCTCCTCCTCGGTGAGCACGCCGATCTTGGTGAGCATGCGGGCGTGGGCGATGGAACCCTGAATGTCTTGCTTGTACATGCGCTGGTCGAAACCGACCGAGGCGCCGAAAGCCTCGACAAAGGCGTCGGTGGGTTCGGAGAAGCGGCCGGTCCAGGGTTTTTCGACGGTTTTTTCGTTGCTCATGGTCTCTCGCCGGTTAGTTCGTGAAAATTGTCGGAAAGTATATCAGCTATATTCAAGGGGCCGCCTATCCAGATTGCTTCGCTTTGCTCGCAATGACAAAACCCTCCACAGTCCTGCCATACTGCACAAGATTGCTTCGCTTTGCTCGCAATGACAAGTGGCTGCTCAAAACCCTCATCCTTCTCCAGACGGCTTTGCTTTGCTCACAATGGCAAATGTCTGCTCACTTTGCTCACAATGACACTTCGTTCTGCTCTTAGCCGACAATCCCTTCCAGCTCGGCATCCCACGAAGGGTTTTCATCCAGCCACTCGGCAAGAAACTCAAGTAAAGCGCGCACCCGCTGCGGCAGGTATCGGCGCGATGTGTAGAGGGCGTACAGCTCCAGTGGAGCAGGGCGATAGCGGCACAGCACTGGGCGCAATCTCCCTTGTACCACTGCCTCATGGCAGACAAAAGTGGGCAACATAGCGATACCCAGGCCGGCTTCCGCAGCCTTGAGGATCATGTCGCTATTATTGCTGCTGATCCCGATGTGCGGTTTATACAGCAACCGCCCCTGCACCATACCAAGCGGCCACTGCTGCGCCTCGGGCACGAGGTTGTAGCCAATGCCGTCATGGGCGTTGAGATCAGCGGGCTGTTTCGGTTCGCCACGACGGGCCAGGTAGTCGGGTGAGGCACAGTAGAGAAAGTGGATAGGGCAGAGGCGGCGGGCGATCAGGCTGGAGTCTTCCAGTCTGCCGACACGCAGCAACACATCCACCCCTTCCTCGATCATATTGATCTCCCGGTCATCGAGATCGATATCGATCACCAATTGTGGATGCTGTGCCTGCAGCAGTTTGAGTACCGGTAACAAGTGTCGCAGCCCTAGCGATAGCGGGGCGTTGATCCGCAGCCTTCCGCCAAGGGCCTGTTGGCCGCTTTGCAGTGCCTGTTCGGCCTCGTCCACCTCGTCCAGGATGCGCAGGCTGCTTTGGTAGAAATCGCGCCCGGCGTCGGTAAGGTGGATACGGCGGGTCGTGCGTTGCAGTAGTTGCACATCAAGCCGATTCTCCAGCTCCTGGAGGCGACGGCTCACTGCCGACTTTGCAATACCCAACCGGTCGGCCGCGGCGCTGATGCCGCCTGCTTCCACGACGCGCACGAAGGTGTGCATTTCGTCAAAACGATCCATGCGATAGTTCTCCATAACAGAACAGTCTTTTGCGAATTATGGCCTTTATTCACTTAAGGGCAACTATACACTTATCTTAATTCCCCAGTACAGAACCAGGAGATCACCCATGAGCGCAACCAGTGAACACCTTCACTCTCCCCGTGGCGTTGCCAGTGTGGTACGCGGCAGCGCGACCTCCGACGGCGCCGGGGTGAACCTGACACGCATGTTCCCTGCACAAGAGCTGGACATGCTTGACCCTTTCCTGCTGCTGGACAACTTCAGCTCCAATGATCCCAGCGACTACCTTGCCGGTTTCCCTCCGCACCCACACCGGGGCTTTGAGACCGTCACCTATCTATTACACGGCAACATGCGCCATCGCGACAGCACCGGTCGCGAAGGAGTGATCCGTAGCGGCGGGGTACAGTGGATGACCGCGGGCAGCGGAATCGAGCACTCCGAGATGCCGGAACAGGAGGACGGCTGGATGTCCGGCTTCCAGCTGTGGGTAAACCTCCCGGCGGCACAGAAGATGTCGCCGCCGCGCTACCAGGAGTTCGACCCTGAGGAGATCCCGGAAGAGCACCATCCCGACGGCACGGGGATCCGCGTTATCGCCGGTACCACTGAACAGGGCACTCAAGGGGCGGTCTCGCAAATTGCGGCACAACCGATCTACTTCGACGTCACCCTGCCGCCGGGTGGTCACCTCCACCAACCGATCCCGGCGGGACATCATGCCTTTGTCCACATCATTGAGGGGCAGATCGGCATCTCAGGCCGGGAAGTCACGGCCGGCAATCTGGCGGTGCTGGGCGAGGGTGATCATCTCGATGCTCAGGCAGGGGAGGAGGGCGCGCGCTTCCTGCTTATCGCCGGCAAGCCCTTCAACGAGCCGGTGGCCCGTTCCGGTCCCTTTGTCATGAACACCGATGAGGAACTTCGCCAGGCCTATATCGACTACCGCAGCGGTCAGTTTGGCCATGTGAAGGAGTAGGGGAATGCGCTGGCGTAATGACCAGGCTCACTGGGGCGCGGTCTCCATCACCCTCCACTGGCTCTCCGCACTGGCGGTGTTTGGGCTATTCATTCTGGGGCTGTGGATGACCGGTCTGGGCTATTACGACACCTGGTACCACAAGGCCCCGTACATTCACAAAAGTGTTGGTGCGCTGCTGTTTATCATTACCGCTGCACGGCTTGCATGGCTTCAGGCAGTCGGACACCCGGCGGAACTCACCAGCAATACGCCACAAGAACGACTGGCGGCGCGGTTTGTCCATCTTGCCCTTTATCTATTGCTATTCGGAGTGATGGTAAGTGGTTACTTCATTTCCTCTGCAGACGGCCGCCCACTGGAGGTCTTCAGCTGGTTCACCGTGCCCGCTGCCATCAGTGGGCTCGACGACCAGGAGGACATCGCGGGCACGGTACACCTGATCCTTGCCATCACTCTTATTGGCCTCGCCATTCTTCACACGGCGGCGGCGCTTAAACACCACTTTATCGATCGTGACAGCACCCTTTTGCGCATGCTTGGGCGCTGAACGCTCACCACACCCCCACCATCCAAGGAGTCATATCATGAAACGTCAATCCCTGCTCGCTCTGCTGCTTGGCCTGATCATGGCCTTCCCGGCGGCAGCCGCCGACTACAAGCTCGACGACGCCCACTCGTTCATCCAGTTCCGCATCCAGCATCTGGGCTTCAGTTGGCTTTATGGCCGCTTCAATACCCTGGCGGGAGACTTCAGCTATGACGAAGCCAACCCCGAGAACGCCAAGGTGAAGGTCGACATCGATGTCGCCAGCATCGACACCAATCATGCCGAGCGCGACAAACACCTGCGTAGCAAAGACTTCTTCGCTGTAGACAAATTCCCTAAATCCACCTTCGTCAGCACCGGCTATCGGGAAACAGGAAAAGACAAAGGGCAGCTCACGGGCAACCTGACCCTGCACGGCGTCACCAAACCGCTGACGATTGAGGTCACCCGTATGGGAGCAGGCGATGATCCCTGGGGCGGTTACCGTCGCGGCTTCTCCGGCACCACCATCATTACCTTGGCTGACTTCGGCATCGACTATGACCTCGGTCCCGCCTCCCGTACCGCCGAGCTGATGCTCACCATTGAGGGGATTCGTCAATAAGACCGGCTGTAATGAGGGGCAGGGAAAAAGGAAGAAGGAAAATGCTCACTATGCTCGCGGTACTCTAAATGACCGTGCACATTGCGCATATCCTCTTCAAATCCTGTCCCTCGCATCCGACCTCGACCTCAAGAGCGACTGGCCTCTCGTTTCACTTTGACAACTGGCGTTATGATAGGAGGAGACGTTAACAGGATACCCAGGCAACGTGAGCCAGGCCAAACCCGCCCATAACGATTTTTTTCTGCCGGACTTTTGCGGCCTCTATTCAGTGTTTGCCGTGATCGTTCTGTCAGAGCTGTTCGCCTTTATCCTCACCCTGACCGCCTACCCCTTTTCTACCGATCCCTGGACCGATCTGGCGCTCAGCTCGCTGTTCATGCAATGGGCCGGGCTGACCAGCGCAGCCTTACTGTGCCTTTCGCGACGGCTACTCGCACGTCTGCCCATCCTCTATGCCATGCTCCTGACCTACACCACGCTGCTGACGACTATCGGCCTGCTCAGTGAAGCGACATTCGCCCTGATCCCGCAAATGGCCACGCCGCTGTTCACCAACGACCATGCTGAATTTTTACTACGCAATTTGGCCATTGGCGCCATCGTCATCGCGCTCGCACTGCGCTATTTTTATGTGCAGCATCAATGGAAACAGCACACTCGCGCTGAGGCTGAGGCACGCCTTCAAGCGCTACAGGCGCGTATTCGGCCACACTTCCTGTTCAATAGCATCAATACCGTCAGTAGCCTGATCCATAGCCACCCCGACGTCGCTGAAGAGGCGCTGCTTGACCTCTCTGATTTGTTTCGCGCCAGCCTGGGCGATGAAAAGGCACGCATTCCCTTCTCTGACGAAGTCGCCCTCACGCGCCGTTATCTGCACATGGAATCACTGCGCCTGGGTGAGCGGCTCAGACTCGATTGGGACACCAAGGGGATCCCCGATGCGGCGCTGTTGCCACCGCTGATCCTGCAACCCCTGATTGAGAATGCGGTCTATCACGGCATCGAGCCGAGGACCGAGGGGGGGACTATTCGGCTGCGCGGCACGCAGAACGGCGATCTCCTGCAACTGCAGCTGAGCAATCCGTTGCCCTCGCCCGACTATCCGCGCAAGCATGGCAACCGGATGGCGCTGGAAAATATCCGTGAGCGACTCGACGCCCACTACGGCAACACCGCGATGCTCAGCCTGGAAGAGAACGAAGAGCTGTTTACCGTCAACCTGACCCTGCCCCTGGAGGTCACACGATGAGAGTACTTATTGTCGATGACGAGTCACCGGCCCGCGCCAGGCTGCGGCGACTGATTGAGGAGCTTGAGGGTGTCGAAGTCGTCGGTGAGGCGGCCGATGGTCAAGCTGCGCTGGAAGCGCAGCAACGCCTGCACCCCGATGTACTGCTGCTCGATATCCGCATGCCCGGCATGGATGGCATGGCGACGGCACGAGAACTGGCCCGCCAGACACAACCACCGGCGGTGATTTTCACTACCGCCTACGGTGAACACGCCATTGAAGCCTTCGAGGCCGAGGCCCGCGACTATCTGCTCAAGCCGGTGCGCAAGGAACGTCTGGAGCAGGCGCTGTCGCGCGTAGAACGGCTCAGTATCACGCCGAATAAGACCGAAGAGAGTGAAGGACGGAGCCATCTTGCAGTACGCAAACAAGGCGGTCTGCACCTGATCCCGTTCAACGAAATCACCTATTTTCAGGCGGATAACAAATATGTCACTGCTTACTTACCTGAACGCGAAGAGCTACTTGAGGAATCTCTTAAGCAACTGGAAGAGGAGTTCGGGCCACAACTGCTGCGTATCCACCGCAATGCGTTGATCAGCCTCGAGGCACTCATTGGCATGGAGAAGGATGGGGAAGGGCGCTGTTATGTCACCCTGGAAGGGGTCGGGCGAGGACCGGAGATCAGCCGCCGCCACCTGGCTCAGGTAAGGCGGATCCTCAAAGAAAGGGGGTGACGGAAGTCGCTTGCGGTATTTTTCCTGCCACGAAGAACACACCCGATCAATCACGTAAAATCGAGGCATGATGCCTCTCATACAAAGGAGAAAGCAGATTTTACGGTCGAAATCGGAAGAGGATTCGGACCCCCTCAAGACCCATGCGGTTCACTGGCAGAGTTAGGGTTTCTGTTTTTCCAGTGAAGAGAGTTTGACCCGCATCGGCTTGTTGCGTCGCAGAAGGTCCAGCGCGGCATCAATCGACTGATCCAGATAACCGCCATAGAAGTCAGGCGTGGTCAGACCCACACGCTTTGGCGCCAACTGTGCGCCATGGCTATCGAGAAAGGCTACCGTAGGGGTAACAACGACGTTGTAGCGGGCGCTGAACGCATCAATGGAAATCGGCTTCCCATCGAAATCGCGGATATCATCGAAGCCGTCGATCTTGATCTTGCGGATCAGTACCTTGTCCTCATAGTCGCCGCTGCGCAGCATCGGCTTGAGAAAATCCTCTTCAAGACGTATGCAGTAGCCGCAGTGTTCGGCGGAGAACATCAGTAGGATTGGCAGATTTTTTTGCTCGCTATGCCTGGCAAGGCTGAAAAAATCATCGGTTTCCTCTACTGTCACATCCTTGCCGTTATCAGCAGAGATCGTGCCGCTAAGCAGAAAGAAAAAGAGGGAAACAAGCAGTAATCTCACTGGCTTCATGTCACAACCGTAAAAAAATGTTACCGTTTAGTCAGCACAGAATAGGCTGCAACAAGCGGCGCTGCAATAGGCCGCAGGCCCGAGGAAGTGTATGATCACGACAAAACCTCACACTTTGACTACCCATGCCGATACCGGTTTCACCGGCGCAAAGACATGAAAGACCGGATACACTGAATTTATGAACAAAAAACTCATTCGCATTGCCACCCGCGAAAGCCTGCTTGCCCTGTGGCAAGCGGAATATGTTGCCACGGCACTGAAGAACGCCCACCCCGGCCTGGAGGTGGAGCTGGTAAAGATGAAATCCCAGGGTGACAAAATCCTCGATACACCACTTGCCAAGATCGGCGGCAAGGGATTGTTCACCAAGGAACTCGAGGATGGGATGCTGAGAGGCGATGCGGATATCGCAGTGCACTCAATGAAAGATGTGCCGATGGAGCTACCCGAGGGATTGCACCTGCCGGTGATCTGTCCGCGTGAGGACCCACGAGACGCCTTCGTCTCAAACAAATTTGCCTCCCTTGACGCACTGCCTGAGGGTGCCGTGGTCGGCACCTCCAGCTTGCGTCGCCAGGCCCAACTACTGGCCAAGCGCCCGGATCTGAAGATCCGGTTCCTGCGCGGCAACGTACAGAGCCGCCTGCGCAAACTGGATGACGGCATGTACGACGCCATCATTCTCGCCGGGGCAGGCCTCAAGCGACTGGAACTTGAGTCACGAATCACCGAAATCATCGAAGTCACCACCATGCTCCCGGCCTGTGGCCAGGGTGCAGTCGGGATTGAATGCCGTACCGACGATGATGAGATCAATGTCATGCTGGCAAGCTTGAACGACCCCCGGACATCGGCGCGGGTGCTGGCAGAGCGGGCCATGAACCGTCGTCTGGAAGGGGGCTGTCAGGTTCCGATTGGCGGTTACGCGGAGCTTGACCACGGTGTCATTGTGCTACACGGACTGGTTGGTCGGCCGGATGGGACCGAGGTTGTCCACGGCAGTATCAGCGGTTTTCCGGAAGCCGCCGAAGAGCTTGGCACCGTGCTGGCCGAAGACCTGCTGGCCCGAGGTGCGGACGCTATCCTCGCCGAAGTCTATGCCGAGCGGGATTGACCTCAACGGTCTTGGTGTACTCGTTACCCGGCCGGCCCATCAGGCCGGCCATCTTTGTGATCTGATCTCGGCCGCCGGCGGACAGCCCATTCGCTTCCCGGCACTGACCATTACCGACCTGAGTGCCAGTCCCGTGGTTCAGGATCAACTTGGCCGACTGGCCGAATATCATCTCGCCATCTTCATCAGTCCCAACGCCGTTCACTACGGCCTGACCGCCATTCAACGACACACAGACCTGCCACCCGGTATCAAACTGGCCACTGTCGGAAAGGGCAGTGCTATTGCCCTGGAACAGGAATTGGGACGTGGACCGGATATCGTCCCCACAGAAAATTACGACAGTGAAGCCCTTCTAGGCCTTCCGGCGCTACAGCAGGTCAGTGGGCAACGCATCCTAATCCTGCGTGGAGAGGGAGGGCGCGAACTGTTGGCGGAAACCCTGCGCAGGCGTGGCGCCACCGTCACCTATCTCGAGGTCTACCGGCGTGAATGCCCCACACCGCGTGTGGTGGATCCAGACTGGCTGAAAAAAACTGATATTATCACTATTACTAGCAGCGAAGCCTTGCAGAACCTGGTATCACTAACCATGGCGGCCCAACGATCGCAGCTCCTGGCCAAACCGCTGGTCGTCGTCAGTGCACGTACGGCGGCACTGGCGCAGCAGCTCGGCTTCCGCCATCCTGCACTAGTCACTCAACGCGCCGGGGACGATGCGATCCTGCAGGCACTTATTGATTGGATCCATCGCCAACCGCCGGAACCATTGCCATGAGCGAACACACGGAAAAACCTAAACAACCGGAACAACAACTGGAAGACACCGAGCAACCGGAACAGCTGGAGCAGCCAGAGCAACCGGAACAGCTGGAGCAGCCAGAGCAACCGGAGCAACACGAGCACCATCCAGCCAAGCAATCCTCCGGGAGTACCGGGACCTTTCTCGCCATTCTCCTCGCGACTGTCGCCATTGTGGGAGTTTTGGTGCTTTGGCAGAAGCAGCAGACGCTGAAATTGGATTCTCAGGTACTTCAGCAGAGTGTCGGGCGACTACTCGATATGGTGGAACAGAGCCATGAGGCACAGATGCAACAGCTCGCCGACCACCGTCACCCGGCCACCGAAGCGCAACTGGAACGAACCGCCGCATTGGTACAGGAGCTTCGCGGTCGTCTGGGCCAGGAGCGACAGGAATATTTCATCACTGAAATCGAGTATCTGCTGCGCACTGCCTCATACCGCCTGACACTCGAGCACGACAGAAAGACAGCACTGTCGGCACTTGGTCAGGCACGTCAACGTCTGGCCAGCCAGGAGCTCGGCTTTTACCAGCCGGTAATACAGCAGATCGACAAAGATATCGCCAATATCTCCACTGTTACCCTCCCCGATCGCAACCGCATTGCCACTGAACTGGCAACGCTGATCGATGCGGCCGAGCATTGGCCGTTCGCCGTACGGCAGGAGGAAACGGCTCAACAAGCTCCGGCCGAGCAGCCGGAGCCTGCTGGGCAGACCACCGAGGAGACCGCCATGCAGCGGATGCTTGACCGGGTATGGGAAGATATCAAAGGACTGGTCACCGTACGACATAACGGTGAGGTTGCACGGCCGCTCCTCCAACCGCACCAACGCTATTTCCTGCAGCAAAATATGCAGCTCAAGCTGCAAGCGGCACGCCTGGCACTGCTTGCAGGCAATGATGATGCTTACAGGGGCAGCCTGAGTGAAGCCGGTGACTGGATAACACGTTATTTCGATTCATCATCACTCCCCGTTAGCGAGGCTCAATCCACCATCGAACAACTCGCGACCGTCGATCTCTCCCCCGAACTGCCAACACTGGGAAACAGCCTTGCGCTATTGCATCAGGCGGCAATGAAGATCCGGTCGCAAACCGAAACACCGCTTGTTCCCATCACGCCAACCTCACCTCAACCTGAGGCCGCACGGAAAAAAGAGAGTACTGAATCCGCTACACCCGCTCCTTCAGCACCAACGCAGAAGAACGAATCAACCGCGCCTGTTGAACAGAAGAGGTCAACGCAAGCAGGCTCCAATCAGCAAAAAAAGGTAGAAGCGCCACCACCGGTAGAGAACCCAGCCACTGACATACCGGACCTGCCCCAGAGTAAAGAACAATGATATTACTCATCGCCACGCTTCTGGTTCTTGGTATTGCAATCACTCTAACCCTGCTTGCGCAACGCGACCCGGGCTATGTCCTGATCAGTTACGCCGACTGGTCGGCTGAGAGCAGCCTGAGTTTGTTCGTACTGGCACTCTTTGTCAGCTTCATCCTCTTCTATATCGCAGTGCGTCTTTTTTTAGATACCTTGCGATTACCCAAACGTTTGGGGTACTGGCAA
>JBFEYJ010000102.1:0-9911 GCA_041562215.1 Thiohalomonadaceae bacterium
AACCGGCAGGTAGCAAGCCACACGCTTCGACTTCCTCCCTCAGCCCTCTATCCATGGCGCGATAATTAGAGTCAAGTTCGGTACTCAGCGTTGATTCGGACATAGTCATACGAGAAATCGCAGGTCCAAACCGTGGTTTCAGCCTTACCACGGGCCAGATCGACACGGATGGTGATCTCTTCCTCTTTCATCACTGCCTGTCCCTGCGCCTCTGTATAGTCGGCGGCACGTCCCCCATCACGAACGATACAGACGGGGCCAAGGTGAATGGTCACTGCCTTGAGGTCAAGATCTGTTACACCGGCACGTCCCACGGCGGCGAGGATGCGACCCCAGTTCGGGTCACTGGCAAACATCGCCGTTTTGACCAGCGGCGAGTGCGCAATGGTATAGGCAACATTGACGCACTCAGCCTCGTCGCGGCCACCCACGACCCCGATGGAGATGAATTTGGTTGCCCCCTCTCCGTCGCGAATGATCAGTTGTGCCAGCTCTCGACAAATCTCGTTGAGTGCTTGCTGGAACGCCACCATCTCCGGTGAACCTGTGACCAGCGAGACGCCGCTTTTTCCGGTGGCCATCAAGATACAGGCGTCGTTGGTAGAGGTATCCCCGTCGACCGTAATACGGTTGAATGAACCGTTAACGGCTTCGCGTAAACAGCCTTGCAAAGTCCCGCTGTCGATTGCTGCATCAGTCGCCACATAGGCCAGCATCGTCCCCATGTCCGGCCTTATCATGCCCGATCCCTTGGAGATGCCGGTGATGGTAACCGTGCTCCCGGCGAGGTCCAGTCTTCTTGACGCCCCCTTGGCCACCGTATCCGTTGTCATGATCCCGTGAGCGGCATCCTCCCAGTTTCCTTCACCCAAAGCGGCATTGGCAGCAGGAATTGCAGCGATGATTTTATCTACTGGCAACGGCTCACCGATAACGCCTGTGGAGAACGGCAAGACCTCATGAGACTTACAGGCAAGCTGCTGCGCAACAGCGTCACAACAGAGCTTAGCCGCCGTCAAGCCTGCATCCCCTGTTCCGGCATTGGCATTGCCGGTATTAACAAGCAAGTAGCGCGGCATACTCTGCTGTAGGTGTTCCCTGGCAATAATAACCGGCGCGGCACAAAAGGCATTACGGGTGAACACCGATGCCACTGTGCTTCCCGGTGAGAGCTCGAACAACACAACATCCCGCCGACCGGGCTTCTTGATCCCGGCAGAGGCTACACCGACACGTACCCCTGAAACGGACTGCAATGTGGGCAAGCCCTTATAACCGACAGCCATCGATATCTACTCCCGCAAACAATAAGGCGCTTCTAGCTGATACGCCCGTGACACTGTTTGTACTTCTTGCCCGAACCGCACGGACAAGGCTCATTTCTTCCGATCTTGCGCTCATCGCGAACAAAGGGCTCAGGATGGCGCTCGCCCTCTTCCTTTTGCTCCTCGCTACCGAGAGCACTAACCTCTTCGTGCTGATAATTCACGGGTACCTGACTACGTCGTTGCTCTTCTACCGCAGCAACATCTTCTTCAGCCTGCACATGGACCTTGGAGAGCACACTGATGACCTCCCCTTTGATGCGGTCAAGTAGCTGACTGAACAGGTCAAACGCCTCCCGCTTATATTCCTGCTTCGGGTTTTTCTGTGCATAACCGCGTAAATGGATCCCCTGGCGCAGATAGTCCATTGCCGCCAAATGCTCTTTCCACAGGGTATCGAGCACCTGCAGCATAACGGCTTTCTCGAAGTGTCTCATTACTTCGGCTCCGGCCTGCATCTCCTTCTCTTCGTAAGCCTTGACAATCTCATCGAGAATTCGCTGACGAAGCGTTTCCTCATACAGTTTTTCGTCACTGTCCAACCAGCCGGGAATATCGAGACGGAGGCCGAACTCTTCATCCAGTCTATCGACCAGACCATCTATGTCCCACTGCTCTTCCATACTATGATGTGGGATATACTGGTCGATCACGCCATTAACCACATCTTCGCGGATCGCTTTTATCGTTTCGGAAATATCACTTTGCGCCATCAACTCATTGCGCTGCTCGTAGATCACCTTTCGCTGGTCGTTTGCGACATCATCGTACTCGAGCAGATTTTTACGAATATCGAAATTATGCCCTTCGACCTTGCGTTGAGCATTCTCGATTGCACGTGATACCCAGGGATGTTCAATCGCCTCACCCCGTTGCATGCCCAACTTTTGCATAATCATTGACACGCGATCCGAGGCAAAGATTCGCATCAGATTATCTTGTAGCGAGAGATAGAACCGTGTAGAACCGGGATCGCCCTGGCGCCCGGAACGACCCCGTAGCTGATTGTCGATACGTCGCGACTCATGACGCTCTGTCCCGATGATATGCAAGCCACCGGCATTCAATACAATGTCATGACGCTTCTGCCAATCCTCCTTCAACCGGGCGACAGCCGCCTCATCGACGTCATCGCCAAGTACCTCCAGCTCTGCCTCCAGGCTTCCACCAAGCACGATGTCGGTTCCTCGGCCAGCCATGTTAGTGGCGATAGTCACCGCGCCTGGACGGCCGGCTTGTGCAACGATCTCCGCTTCACGTTCATGCTGCTTGGCGTTGAGAACTTCGTGCAGGATATTTGACTTGCGCAACAGTTCGGAAAGGTACTCGGAAGTCTCGATAGAGGTGGTCCCCACCAATGCAGGTTGTTTACGCTGGTGGCAATCTTTAATGTCCTCGATAATGGCCTCGTATTTTTCCTCAGGAGTCAGGTAAATGAGGTCACCCAGGTCATTGCGTTGCATCGGTCGATGAGTTGGGATCACTACCACTTCCAGCCCGTAGATCTGCTGAAACTCGTAGGCCTCGGTATCGGCAGTACCGGTCATGCCGGCAAGTTTCCCATAGAGTCTGAAATAATTCTGGAAAGTAATCGATGCCAGGGTCTGGTTTTCATTCTGAATCGACACACCCTCCTTTGCCTCGATGGCCTGGTGCAGGCCATCGGACCAGCGCCGTCCCGGCATAGTGCGGCCGGTGAACTCATCGACGATCACCACCTGACCGTTGCTGACAATATAATCAACATTTTTCTGGAACAGGACATGAGCACGCAATGCGGCATTGAAGTGATGCATCAGGTTGATATTGCCAGCATCATAGAGCGACTCCCCATCGGCCAGCAATCCGTCTAGCGAAAGCAACTCCTCAACATGCTGATGTCCCTCTTCGGTCAAATGTATCTGCTTTGCCTTTTCATCGACGGTGTAGTCACCCGGTCCATCCTCCTCCTGCACACGCACAAGCTTGGGGACCATGGCGTTGATCCGGGTATAGAGTTCAGAGCTGTCTTCCGCCGGGCCTGAAATGATCAGCGGTGTACGCGCCTCATCGATTAATATCGAATCCACTTCATCGACTACAGCAAAATTAAGCTCGCGCTGCGCCTTGTCGTCCAGGCTAAACGCCATATTATCGCGCAGATAATCAAAACCGAATTCATTATTGGTGCCATAGACGATATCGCAGGCGTAAGCCTGGCGACGCTGCTGAGTATCCAGCCCGCTAACGATCACACCGGTTTTCATGCCGAGAAAAGCATACAGTTTTCCCATCCATGCGGCATCGCGACTTGCCAGATAGTCATTCACGGTAATTACATGGACACCTTTACCGGTCAGTGCATTGAGATAGGCCGGCAGTGTTGCCATCAGGGTCTTGCCCTCGCCGGTCTTCATCTCGGCAATCTTGCCACCATGCAATACCATGCCACCGATAAGCTGAACATCGTAGTGACGCATCCCGAAAACGCGCCTGCTCGCTTCACGCACCGTGGCAAACGCTTCCGGCAACAAGTCATCAAGTGAGTTTCCTTCCGCAAGACGTTGACGAAATTCTGAAGACTTATTTTGCAACTGCTCATCGCTGAGAGACTCAAACTGAGGCTCCATCGCATTGATTTGTTCAACCGTCTTGCGCATGCGTTTTACAGTGCGGTCATTTCGGCTACCAAAGACTTTGCTCAGTAGTTTGGTAATCATTGTTTGTTTTCTATCCTGCGTTATGCAACCGCTCGCACGGCAACAAAAGAGAGTGAAACGCGTAGACTGTCAGATAACAGAAACAGACGCTAATTTTACCTTAGAGAGGGGCGATTTACTCGCCGATCACGTTTCATGGGTTAACCTGTGGCGGAGCGCCGGAGAGAAGTGACGGGGTGGAAACGCTGATAGTGCCCCGCTCATCGATAATCAGTGGGGTTTCAGGAAAATCGGCCAGGGTGAGATCGCGAATTACACGTGCAGCTGTATGAGAATCATCCGGAACGGGTCCTGCAGGGCGAACCTGACGAGCGGATACAATCTTGCCGCCGAGAAAACGGCCATCAGGGGCGAGTTCAGCGGTGAGGATGGGGGCCAAGCCGTTCCTACCGCGGACATTAATGCCCCAATAGGTTGCAAAATTGCCGAGGCTGTAGGCAATCAGACGTCCATTGTAGAGCTCTATCGCACGGGGTACGTGAGGACCATGCCCCAGCACCAAATCCGCGCCGGCATCAACGGCAAGACGGGAAAACTCAACGACATCGCCACGAGCTTCACCATGATAATACTCACTGGCAAAGGGGACGTGTTCAACACCCGCCCCTTCTGCTCCACCGTGAAAAGAGACCAGTACGATATCGTGACTACGGTCCAACTCAGTGATGCGCTGCTGTACCTGCTCCAGCGCATGCATACTGTTTGCACCGGCAAAGGGTGCAAAGGCTATCAATGCGACCTTCCTTCCCTTCACTTCCCAGCTGGCGACATCACCATCACGCCCCGAGTGATGAATACCTGCAGCCGCTAGAAGCGCCATGCTGGTGCTGCGTCCTTCCTCACCGAAATCACGTGCATGATTATTGGCCAGTGACACAACATCGAAACCGGCCTGCTTGAATTGCTCGACAAAACGGCTCGGAGTACGGAATAGATAGCAGTGTGCAGGGTTACTACAACGTTTGAACGGCTTTCCACCGTCTATTAATACCCCTTCAAGGTTACCGAAGGTGATATCCGCCTGTTGAAGCGTATAAGAAACAGGCTCCAGTAGATTGAGCCCGGCTGGCGGTAGCCTGTCGTGCGGATAGTCCGTTCCCAGCATGATATCGCCGACAGCGGCAACACTCAGACTCGAAGCTTGAGGGCTCGAAGCTTGAGGGCTCTCAAGGGACTCTGTCTCTTGCGCTGGTGCGGCATCCGGCGAGACCCTTACCCCGGGGGTTGAACAGGCTGCCAAAATAAACGACAAGCCAACAGCCAGGCCACGGGCGGAAAAACGGCCAGTCGAGCTAATCGAATGCAAAACAAGAGGTTTAAGATCACTACGCATGATGACTAAAGGTAAAATGAAGTATCACTGAAACTGTTTCGATAGAATGACAAAAGCCGCACCCATAGATGCGGCTCCTGCAGGTAAAGGGCGACTAACCATAACGCAACGTATCACCTTACTCAATTTGTTGCTTGTACATACTTCATGGGATCGACAGTCTTGCCATTCAACCATACTTCAAAATGGACATGAGGTCCGGTAGAGCGGCCGCTGCTGCCTACTGTTCCGATAACCTGCCCTTTTTCAACAGTATCGCCAACGTTCACCAGAATCTTCTTGCCGTGTCCATAGCGTGTGACATATCCCTTTCCGTGATTAATTTCTATCAGATTACCATAACCATAGCGCTTACCAGCCCAGGTCACTACGCCAGCGGCAACCGCGATCATCCCGGAATCCTCCTTGGCCGCAAGGTCGATACCTTTGTGCATTGCAGGCTTACCGGTAAAAGGGTCTGCACGAATACCGAATTTGGAAGAGATCCAGCCCTTGGTAATAGGACGCCCTGCAGGTAAAACCCTAGCCTGCAACTTACGATCAATGAACAGGCTTTCCAATACGTTTAACTGCTCTTCCCGATCCTTGAGCTGAGCGGAGAGCTCATCAAGCTGGGTAATAAAGTCGGGCAATGCCACGGAGGCGGCGTCAAGGTCAGCACTATCACCCTCGTCAGGACCGCCCTGTCCGGGAGGATTGCTGAAGTCGAACTCACCGCTGTCAAGACCTGCGATCCGGGTGAGACGCTGACCCAGCGCATCAAGACGAATGACATGCGCCTGCATCTGTCCAAGACGTAACGTAAGAGCATTGAGGTTTTCTTCAGCCGCACGTTTCGCCTCCAGAATCTCATCGTTCTGGCGTGCCAACTCATCACTCACCGAGAGGGGACTGACGCCACTGGGTGCTTCCTGTTGACCCATGCGAAAACCGGCATATAGAGCTAAACCGGGCAAAGCCAAAAGAACGGCTAGCGCCAGAGTGATCACCTTCCCCCGGTTCAGACAGAGACAGGCGGAACCACCAAGATGTTTGGATACGAGTAATATGTTCATTATACTTATGTCTTCAATTTACCGCGGTTATCGTAATGATATATAACACACTAAGAGCGCTATGAGCAAACCTCGGGCCATTATTGAACTCCTCGCAACCCAATTTTCGGGTGAGTTCGAGCAGACTATTCAGCGAAGCGAAAAACTACGTCAACTCTGGCATCGGCTGCGGCGCAAGCTGGACGCCGACCTGGCAAGTCACTGCCAGTTACAGAATCTGAGAGACGGCATGCTCATCATCGCCTGCGACTCAACGGCGTGGGCAACGCGCCTGCGCTACCAAATACCGACACTACTCGAAGCAATGCACCATATTATGGGTCATGAGGGTATCCATGATATTCAGATCAGGGTTCAACCTGTTTCACAGAAGACACAACAACAAAGTGCCCGTGCCACTCTTTCTTCCCATGGTGCCCACTGTTTGAAGCAGTGTGCGGATACTATTTCCGATCCCGCGCTACGGCAAGCCCTCGAACAGCTTGCCAAACGCCAATGCAACAGTGGTGAATCCTAAGTAACTTCCAAACTCTTCCGCAACGCTCTCACGTCGTTACGGCGGCTGGCTTTGGGAGGGGTGACGGATACCTCCCTGTATGTATACCGGCCGTCTCCTTGAGGCCAGTCATGCCGTACCGGTCTATTCCACCGGCAGGATGAGAGTATGGAAAACTTCAGTATATCAAGTTATACCGCCGCAAGAGGCTGGACGTAGGAGATGGGTGCATTCTTGGGATCCTCGAAGGTCACCAGCTCCCACGCATCCTCATTGGCTAAAAGCGCGCGCAACAATCGATTGTTCAGGCCGTGGCCCGATTTGTAACCACTAAAGGCGCCAATTAGACTGTGCCCAAGCAAGTACAGGTCACCGATGGCATCCAGCACCTTGTGTTTGACAAACTCGTCATCATATCGCAATCCATCCTCATTCAGGATACGAAAATCATCGACGACGATGGCGTTATCAAGACTCCCGCCGAGCGCGAGATTGTTCGCCTGTAAGACCTCCAACTGGCTCATGAAGCCGAAGGTACGTGCACGACTCACTTCCTTGACAAAGGAGGTCGTGGAAAAGTCCATCTCGGAGATCTGGCTGCGCCCTTTGAAGACAGGGTGATCAAAATCAATTGAAAGTGAAACCTTGAAACCGTTGAACGGCTCGAACTTGACCCACTTATCATCTTCCTCGACCAGCACGGCATTCTTGATTCGGATAAAACGCTTGGGTGCTTCCTGCTCAATGATACCGGCAGACTGAATCAAAAAGACAAACGGACCGGCACTGCCGTCCATGATTGGAACTTCTGCAGCGCTGAGGTCAACGTAAGCATTATCTATACCCAGCCCGGCGAGGGCTGAGAGCAAGTGCTCCACTGTAGAGATGCGAACATCGCCATCAATCAGGGTCGAGGACAGGGTAGTATCACCGACATTTTCGGCTTTGGCCTTAACCTCTACAGGCGGATCCATATCAACGCGTCGAAAAATAATTCCCGCATCAACAGGGGCAGGACGGAGGGTCAGATAGACCTTATCCCCGGTATGTAGGCCGACGCCTGTCGCGCGAATTACATTTTTGAGCGTTCTTTGCCGAATCATAGATTCCGTAAATCCTTGAATAAGTAGCACAATACCTCAGAATTGGACGCAAGATTAACACAAAGCACTTAACCCTGCCTAGTGAACGGTTTCACAATTGTCACAAAGTGAACCCTGTCAATCGGCCTGCTTTCGCAGGAAAGCCGGGATATCGAGATATTCCATATTTTTTTCATCCTTGCCGGACGCCCCCTCACCCTTAGCCTGATTCCTCAGTACCGTGGGGCGATCATAGTCGACTTCGATCTCCTCAACCGGTGTTTTGTTGATCACCAGCTTGACCGGCTGTCCGGCGATCTCGGCATGTCCTTGCCCAAGACCGGTAGCGACTACCGTCACTCGAAGTTCATCACTCATTTCCGGATCGATTACCGTTCCCACAACGACGGTTGCATTCTCGGAGGCGAAGTCCTTGATTGCATTGCCAACCTCTTCAAACTCACCGATAGCCATATCCAGACCTGCCGTAACGTTGACCAGGATGCCGCGGGCACCGGACAAGTCCACATCTTCCAGTAAGGGGCTGGCAACGGCAGCTTCTGCTGCCTCACGAGCACGATTCTCTCCTTTGGCGACACCGGTACCCATCATTGCCATTCCCATTTCCGACATCACCGTGCGTACATCAGCAAAGTCGACATTAATCAGGCCCGGACGGGTGATAAGTTCCGCAATGCCCTGCACCGCTCCCAGCAACACGTTGTTGGCTGCCTTGAAAGCATCCAGCAGAGTGATCTGTTTGCCCAGCACAGTAAGCAGCTTTTCATTCGGAATGGTAATCAACGAATCTACGTGTTTCTTCAGCTCACTGATCCCTTCATCAGCCACATCCATGCGCTTCTTACCCTCGAAAGGAAAAGGCTTTGTCACTACGGCTACGGTCAAAATCCCCATCTCCCTGGCGACCTGTGCGACGATTGGCGCACCTCCGGTGCCAGTACCGCCACCCATGCCTGCGGTAATGAAGACCATGTCGGCACCAGCAAGCGTCTCCTGGATCCTGTCACGATCTTCCATCGCTGCCTGACGGCCAATGTCGGGATTCGCACCTGCGCCAAGGCCCTTTGTAATATGCGTGCCTATCTGGATCACGGTACGGCTCGAAGCCTTATCCAGAGCCTGTGCATCAGTATTGGCGCAAATAAAATCGACCCCCTCGATACTCGCGCACACCATATGCTCCACGGCATTACCACCGCCGCCGCCGACCCCGATTACCTTGATGACCGCACTCTGGCTTTTATTGTCCATCAGTTCGAACATGCCACACCTCCTCGTTTGACAGGATATATACCCGCCGTTTTTTGCTTGGTGAATAGTGTTAAAAATTTCCTTGGAACCAGCTTTTCATGCGCTGAACCACACCCTGTAGAGTCCCTTGGGGATTAATCTCGCGTAATCCTCCACCGCGATTTTTCTGTCCAAACAACAGCAGACCGACTCCGGTCGCATAAATGGGATTGCGGACCACATCCGCCAGCCCTGCCACACCTTGCGGCATTCCCAAACGCACCGGCATATGAAATATCTCTTCCGCCAGTTCTACCGCGCCTTCCATCTTTGCCGTGCCCCCGGTCAATACCACGCCGGCAGCACAGATATCCTCGAACCCGCTTCGCCGTAATTCAGCCTGAACCAGAGTAAAGAGTTCTTCATAGCGTGGTTCAACCACTTCGGCCAGCGTCTGGCGAGCCAAACGGCGCGCAGGTCGATCACCAACACTCGGGACCTCGATACTCTCGTCAGCATTGGCTAATTGGGTCAGAGCGCAGGCATACTTGATCTTGATATCCTCCGCATATTGGCTTGGAGTGCGCATGGCTACGGCGATGTCATTAGTCACCTGATCCCCGGCAATAGGGATCACCGCGGTATGACGGATCGCCCCTTCGCTGAAAAC
>JBFEYJ010000103.1:0-9874 GCA_041562215.1 Thiohalomonadaceae bacterium
AAGACAAGGTCCGTAAGGTGCTGAAGATAGCCAAGGAGCCGATCTCCATGGAGACGCCTATTGGTGACGACGAAGATTCGCATCTGGGCGACTTCATTGAGGACGGCAACGTGCTCTCCCCGGTCGAGTCGGCGACTGCTGAAGGCCTGTGTGAGGCGACACAAGGTGTATTGGAAGGACTCACCGCCCGCGAATCCAAGGTACTGCGTATGCGCTTCGGTATCGACATGAACACCGACCACACCCTCGAGGAGGTCGGCAAGCAGTTTGATGTCACCCGCGAACGCATCCGTCAGATCGAGGCCAAGGCACTGCGAAAACTGCGCCATCCCAGCCGCTCCGAGACCCTGCGCAGCTTCCTCGATTCCGAGGGCAGCTAAGCGGAGGTTGCTTCGGCAATTAAAACGGCACCTTCGGGTGCCGTTTTACATTTTGCGTCAGAAATGTTTATACCAGAGACGAAAGAATATTTTTTCCGTATAATCGCTCACTTGGGCCTATAGCTCAGTTGGTTAGAGCAGGGGACTCATAATCCCTTGGTCCCAGGTTCGAGTCCTGGTGGGCCCACCAATACCACAATTGGCCGGTAGTTGCGCCAACGTTACACCATCATGAAAAGCTGCCCTGAGCAGCTTTTTTTTGTTTATAACCCACCTGCAGCGGGGTCACTTAATCGCTGCGTGGAACCCCCACACAGTGTTCAGTAGGCTGCCGAGACCGGCATAGTCGTCAGGATTAGCCTTTATCAGTTTATCTTTCTTGAATTGCTTCATTACCGCTTGCAGCACCTCTTGTCCTTCTTCACTCAACATCGCTTCAGCGATCCGTTTGCGCAGCTCCTTGTCCAGCTTGTCACTGATGGTAAAGGTGCGCTCAGGATAACCACGCTCAGGAGCGGCAATCAGTCTCAGGCCGGTCTGGTCCATTTTGTTCCAAAGCTTGTCACGTAACACAGCTACATCGCCACGGTCGCTGCGCACACACTGCTCAAGTTCCTTGAAGCCCTGTGCACGCAAGAGAGTTGGCTGGCGAGCCGGGTGCGGATAGTAAGACAGAAAGGCCATGGTAAGCATATTGGGCGAAGCAAATGTACAGACCTTGTTGCGTCCCGTCTCCAGGTCCTGCATTGTTTTCACCGTAGAGTCCTCCCTGGCAACAACAACAATTTTTATCGTTCCAGGTAGCCGCGCGATCGGAATATGCCCCAGCACAGCCATACGCCAGCCGACCAGGTGCGGGCCATCGAACAATATGTCATAGTCGCCCTGGCGCATTCGGACAGAGTATTCGATAAAGTTGTCGGCCGATTCAATAACGACCTTCTTGCCGGTAACCCGGGTAAGAAAAGAGACCAGCGGCGAATAGAGTCGCACGGTCACTTCGGTCGAGTGGGTCGGCGCGGTTGAAAAAACGATTGTTTCCTCGTCTGCGGCATGGGATAGAGCGTTTCCCAATAGCAACGCCAGTAAATACATCCTCATCTGCTTCTTCATGATTGAACTCCCCCCGGTGGTCGCGGTGTTTTATTTTTATAATGTCAGCTTTCCTTTCCTCTGTTCCCCTATATAGTGAAAGGCTGAACCTCTCTTTTATCGACGGCAAGTAGAAGAAAAATATTATTACGTACTAATATCTACGCTTTTCATTGCTTTTTAATGCTAGGAAGGCACTATATTCCCTGGAACATTTTGCTACTCTGCCTGTCTTTTTACTTTGAGCCTCTATGAAACGACACCTTCTCCTTCTCATCTCCCTTTCGCTACTTATCGCCTGCGATGGACAGGTCGACGGCAACAAAACCGGAGCGCAGAGACGCGCGCCACTTGTTGAGATTGCTTCGGTGGAATACCAGCAGGAGGGACAGGTGATCTCTCGTACTGGTACCCTTATGGCCGATCGCCAGGTCAAGCTCATTACCGAGGAAGAGGGACGCATTGCTGGTTTGCCTGTGCATGAAGGAGACAGGGTGAGCAAGGGGGATTTGCTTCTGCAGCTTAACGATACCCTAATCAGGGCGGAGTTGAAAAAGGCACGTGCCCAGCGCGAGCAAGCAGCTCTCGACGTACGCCGTCTGGTGCGTTTACAGAGCAGCCGGGGGGTTTCTGAAGACGAATTAGCGCGCGCGCGCACAGCGCTTGATGTCGCACAGGCCGAAGAAGACCTGCTACGCATCCGCCTCGCCAATACACGAATTACCGCTCCCTTTAGCGGGGTAATCAGTGCGCGTCTGGCTGAAACAGGTGATGCAGTTGCCAAATTCACTCATGTATTGACCCTGACCGATGACAAGACCCTGCTGGTTGAGCTTCCGCTCTCAGAACTCATCCTGCCATCACTGGCACTGAACGATCCGGTCACACTCACCCTTGATGCGTTGGGAGATGTCATCCTTAACGGGTACATCCTTCGCATCCACCCCACGGTAGATAATGTCACCCGCCAGGGTATCGTTGAGGTGGTGCTCAACGAACCGCCGCCTGAGGCGCGTCCCGGACAACTGACCCGTGTGGAGCTACAACTGCGAGCGCAGCCACGCCTCACAGTCCCCTTCCCTGCCTTACGCCGTGATACACAGGGCGAATATGTTTTCCTAATCAGTGACGATGCCACCGTTCACTACACCCCGGTGATCAGCGGGCTGCATTTCGGCAAGCACATTGAGATCGTCACCGGCCTGACTGAGGGACAACAAGTGGTTATCAATGGCTTTCTCGGCCTGAACGATGGCATGAAGGTAAGGCTGGCAGGCATTGCTCCTGTCGGGAGAGAGTCCCTAGCGCAATGACGGCGAAACTCTCAGCCATCCATGGCGGCGGACTCGCCGCCTGGTCGATCCGGCACCCGATCGGCGTCAGTATGATTGCGGCGGCAGTCGTGGTGATGGGACTGTTCGCTTTAGGGCGACTGTCGGTTGACCTCCTGCCACACCTTATTTACCCGGAAATCCGTGTGCGCATCCTCGACCCGGGGGTCCCGGCCAGCGTGATGGAGGACCGTGTTACCCGGCAACTCGAGGAGCAATTGGCGATCACCGAAGGCGCGATCTCAATTCAATCGCGCAGCAATGAAGGGGCAAGCAGTGTCGACCTGACGTTTGAATACGGCAGCGACATCGACCTGGCGCTACGCGATGCCAGTACCCGTCTGGACAGGGCCAAGCGTTTCCTGCCCGACACCATTGAACCACCGGTGATCTACAAGCGCGACCCATCGCAAATACCGGTGGCTGAGTTCGTGATCAGCTCCGCCAGTCTGGACACCGTAAAACTGCGCGATTGGATCGACTACGATTTCTCCAAACAGTTCCTCAACCTGCCTGGCGTAGCGGCGGTGGAGGTTGGTGGGGGCACCGTGCGAGAAATCCTGGTCGAACCCAACCAGCAGCGACTGGCCGCCGTCGGTGTCAGTATCACCGAACTCATCGACACCCTGAAAAAGAATAATGTGGAAGTTCCCGCCGGGCGCTTGACCATGGCGATGCAGGAATTGAGCAGCCGAACATCTGCGCGGTTTTACTCCGTTGCCGAACTGAGACAGCTGCCCATCCTGCTCCCGGACGGTAAGACGATGCCGCTCGAACAACTGGCCAGAATCCACGATAGCCACAGTGATGAACGTATTAAGGTGCGCCTTAACAGCACCCCTGGCATTAAAGTGGCGATTCAGAAACAGCCCAGCGCCAATACCGTAGCCGTCGTTGATGCAGTTAACCGGCGCATGGAAGAGCTTAAACGCCAGCAGCTGATCCCTGAAGATATGCGCATCGCACAGGTTTCCGATCAGGCGGTATATGTCCGCAACGCTCTTAATAACGCCGGCTTGGCCGCCCTGAGTGGCACACTGTTGGCGATGATCGTAGTCTATCTCTTCCTCGGTGACCTGCGCCGCACCCTAATCATCGGCAGCGCTATTCCACTTGCGGTGATGGTGACCTTCTCACTGATGGGCGCAGGGGGGCTCACCTTCAACATCATGACACTCGGCGGCCTGGCTTTGGGAGTCGGCATGCTGGTGGATAACACCATCGTCATGCTGGAAAATATCCAGCGCCATCAACAAGCTGGTGAGCAGGGGCTCGAAGCCGGCACCGCCGCCGCCGGCGAGATCAACAGCGCCATTGTTGCCGCCACCAGTACCAACCTCGCGGCAGTGCTGCCCTTCCTGTTTATCGGTGGTCTTACCGGCCTATTGTTCCGTGAGCTGATCTTCACCATCTCAGCGGCAATCATCGCCTCGATGATTGTCGCCCTTACCCTGGTGCCTGCCCTGGCGGTGCGTGTCCGGGGTCAATCGATCAACCGCGTCAGCCGCACACTCAACCACATCGTCCTTCAGATGCAGGAAGGTTACAGCCGTCTGCTTGGTAAACTGCTGCAAAAGCGCGTGTTACAGGCTGGGATCGTCTTCAGTTTTATCAGTGCGCTGCTTCTGAGCATCATCATCTTCGCTAATGCCAAACAGGCCTTTTTGCCACAACTCGATACCGGCGAAATCAGTATCAGCATCAGTGCAGATCCGGGGATAGCACTGGAGCAGATGGATCGGGGGGTGCAGAAGATGGAACGGCTTCTGCAGCAACAGCCGGAAGTTCGCTCTGTGTTCACACTGGTTGGAGGTTTTATCTTTGGCCGTACCCAGCGAGAAAGCAGCAACCGCACCACGATTACAGTGCAGCTGGTACCGCGCGACCAGCGAGAGAACAGCAGTGGGCAATGGATCAGTCGCATGCAACAAAAAATCGACGCGTTGCAACTGACTGGATTCAAGATCAATATCCGCAGCCGCGGCATTCGCGGCATCCGTCTAAGCAGTGGCGACGATGATATCAGCCTGCGCCTGCAGGGGCCCGACATGTCTGTACTGCATCAACTGGGTGAAAAGCTGGTCAATCACCTTCAGGGGACCAGCGGACTGCGCAACCTGCAGCACTCTGCCGAAGAGGTGCGCCAAGAGCTAAGCATAAACCTGAAACGCGAACGACTTGCGCAACTCGGGCTGGATGCCGAAACGGTGGGCCGCACTCTGCGCCTTGCTCTGGAGGGTGAGGTGGTGAGTGACTTTCTTGCCGACGACCGTGCCTACGACATTCGCATGCGCCTCCCTCGCAGTGAGGCCAACACTCCGCAGGCACTGCAGCAACTTGTCCTCCGTAATGCAGTCAATGGTCAGTCGCTCCGGCTCAGTGAAATCGCAGAACTATCACTTATCGCAGCACCGGCCGAGATCCGTCGGGACAGGCAACTACGCATCGTCGAGGTGAGCGCCTCACTCGCTGATGGCGCAACCTATGGTGAGGTTAGGGCATTATTGGCCGACCGCCTGTCTGACTTCGACCTGCCGAATGGTTACACGCTCTATGATGGTGGTGAATTCGAGTCACTGCAGAAAGGCCGTCAAATGAGCCAGCTACTGCTGGGACTGGCGTTATTCCTGGTCTTTGTGGTGATGGCTGTGCAGTACGAATCACTACGCAACCCGTTCGTTATTCTGCTTGGTGTACCGTTCTCGGTGATCGGGGTTGGTATTGGTCTGCTCGCGACCGACCTACCTCTTTCCATGCCGGTATGGCTAGGGATGATCATGCTCGCCGGTATTGTCGTCAACAATGCCATTATTCTTGTCGAGTATATGGATATTGCGCGCCAGGGTGGCCTGTCCACGGATGAGGCCATCATCGAGGCTGCACGGCTGCGGCTGCGCCCAATCCTGATGACCACGCTTACAACGGTGGTTGGGATGGCGCCACTGGCCCTCGGCTGGGGTGAGGGAGCTGAGATGCTGCAGCCTCTTGCCGTGAGCCTCATTTCCGGGTTGAGCATGTCCCTGCTGGTCACCCTCGTGCTGATCCCCCTGATCTATCGCGCAACTCATCGAAAGGCATGAGCATACTTGTGCTAGCCCATCCCCACTGGCTACGCTAGCCCTGCATATGTGTTAAGTCTTTGAGGGTGACCGGCTCAGGTCTATCAGCAGATCGGGTGGTGTCAAAAAGCAGACTTTGGAGGTATTAAATCAGGCCCGAACCCGATCGGACCTGACCAACATTGACCTGACCATGGCGCCCAATTAAACAGCCGACAGGATCGATGAGGGAGGGGAAATGCTACTTGGTCTCGCCCTCGGGCTTTTCATTCCCGCGCTTGGGTTCTTCCGCCTCGTAGCGATCGAGTGCAGCATCCATATCCTCATCCGTTGCCAGGTTCTCTTCCGCTTCCATCTCCTCCTGCCGCTCGCGCTTCATGCGCAGGAAGTAGCGCGAAGCGATGAGCCCTGCCTCGAACAGCAGCCACATCGGCACGGCCAGCAGGACCTGTGAAATGGCATCAGGCGGTGTGAGCATCATGCCGATGACGAAGGCGCCGACAATGATATAGGCGCGTTTCTCCGCAAGACTTTCAGGAGTGGTGGCGCCGGTCCACACTAGCAGGATGGTCGCGATCGGTACCTCGAAAGCGACTCCAAAAGCGAAGAAGATCTTCAATACAAAATCGAGATATTCACTGATATCGGTCATCACCGTCACCCCTTCGGGGGCGACAGCAATAAAGAAGCTGAACATCAGGGGAAAGACGACATAATAAGCAAACGCCATTCCTGCGTAGAACAGGGCGGTGCTGGTGACCAGCAGCGGAAGGATCAATTTTCGCTCATAGGCATACAGCCCAGGCGCAATGAAGGCCCACATCTGATAGAGAATAAAGGGCATCGCGGCGAAGATAGAGAGCATCAGCGCCAGCTTCATCGGCGTGAAAAAGGTCCCCGCCGGCTTGGTAGAGATCATGCTTGCCCCTTCCGGCAAGTGCTGCATCAGAGGGGTCGCGACGATATGATAGAGATCATTGGCGAAATAGAAAACGCCGAGAAAAATCAGCAGGATCGCCAACACCACCCGTAATAGCCGATCACGCATCTCTACAAGATGCGACATCAAGGGTAGCTCTGCATCCACCTGCTCTTCAACTTGCTTATGGGTTTGCTTATGATTTTCCGCCATCGTCCTGCTTTGTCTTGTCGTCGGCGGGCTTCTCGATCGGCTTTGGCTTGTCTTCAGCGGATTTTTCGATCGGGCTTGCCTTATCGTCGTTCCGCTTGTCGGCCTTTACCAGATAATCGGGTTTGTCGATATCGTGGAGTGTGTCGCGGGTTTCCTCGATAATCTCGTGCAGTCCGGTGCTCTTGGCCTGCTGCTCCATGAGCCTCTTCAGCTCTTCGGCACGCAGTTCCTGATCGATGTCAGCCTTCACCGACAGCACAAAACCACGCATGCGCCCGACCCAAAGACCGATCGTGCGCGCGAGCGCAGGAAGTCGCTCCGGGCCGATAACGATCAGTGCCACAACACCGATTACGGTCAGCTCCCAGAATCCGATATCGAACATACTCAGCGTTTACCGATCAGTGAAAATGGCCATGGATCCGGACCAGGCAATTAAGCCTTGTCCTTCTCCTTGGTCACTTCACCCTCAATGACCTTGCCCTCTTCAGACTCTTTCTTTTCCAGATTCGCCTGCTTGTCCTTTTCACTCTCGCCTTCGTTGACGGCGTTTTTAAAGCCCTTAATCGCACCACCGAGGTCGCCACCGATGTTTTTCAGCTTCTTGGTGCCGAACAACAGAATGACGATCGCCAGGACGATAAGCAGTTGCCAAATACTGATACCCATAAGAATTACTCCACTTTACTTAAAATCCCGGAAGGCCACTGCCGCCGAGAAGGTGAATATGCAGGTGGAAGACGACCTGGCCGCCTCCCTTGCCGGTATTGATAATGGTGCGAAAACCACTGTCCAGTCCATGCTCCTTAGCCAGTTGCGGCATCAGGCGCATCATATGCCCGATGAGTGCATCATGCTCTGAAGTCAGGCCTTCCAGGCTGCTGATGTGCTCTCGGGGGATCAGCAGCAGGTGCACTGGAGCCTTGGGATGAATATCCCGAAAGACCACCACTTGTGCGTCTTCATATACCTTGTCTGCTGGAATATCCCCCGCGGCAATCTTGCAGAAAATACATTCGCTCATGATTCTTTCCTGGCGGCTTTCTCATCTAAACCGGAGAGGCCGAATCTGCGCTCCAGCTCATCCAGTACCTGTTGCGGCTCAAGATTCTGCTGTTTGAGAAGTACCATGGTGTGGAACCAGAGATCGGCCACTTCGTAGATAATCTTGTCCCCATCTCCGTCTTTGGCCGCCATCACTGTCTCGGTGGCTTCTTCGCCAACCTTTTTCAGGATCGCATCGAGACCCTTATGATAGAGCTTTGCCACATAGGAACTCTCTGGATCGGCACCCTTGCGCTCCTCCAGGATAGTTGACAATTTTTCCAGGGTATCGCTCATCGCATCATCACTTGTTATAGATTTGACCAGGGTCCTTAAGCACAGGCTCAACGGCATTCCACGCCGTGCCCTTCAGCTCGTTGTAGAAACAGCTGTGACGGCCGGTGTGGCAGGCAATATCACCGACCTGCTCAATGGTAAGCAATACCACATCCTTGTCGCAATCGGTGCGGATCGACTTCACTTTCTGCACGTGTCCCGACTCCTCGCCCTTGTGCCACAACCTGTTGCGTGAGCGGGAAAAATAGACCGCTTCGCCTTTCTCCGCCGTTATCGCCAGCGACTCACGGTTCATCCAGGCGAACATCAACACCTGACCGGAGCCTTCCTCCTGTGCGATCACCGGCACCAGGCCATCCACCGCCCACTTAATCTCATCCAGCCAGTTGTCTTTCATAACAAACATCTCTCACCGCAAAGTCCGCTAAGGTAAGTAAGGTAGAACAAATTCCACACGCCCTTTTGCGAAGTGCACATCTCGCGCAACTTTGGTTCATTTGCGTCCAGTGCGGTTAAAACTATTACAACCGAACCTCAATGCCATGCTCAGCCATGCACTTCTTGGCCTCTTCGATGGAGTATTCACCAAAATGGAAAATGCTGGCCGCCAGCACCGCCTCGGCGTGACCTTCAGTGACCCCTTCAGCGAGGTGCTCAAGATTGCCGACACCACCGGAGGCGATCACCGGTACATGTACCGCATCGGCCACGGCCCGGGTCAATGCCAAGTCAAATCCATTTTTGGTGCCGTCACAATCCATACTTGTCAGCAGAATCTCACCGGCGCCGTATTCGACCATTTTTTTCGCCCATGCCACCGCATCGATACCAGTGGGCTTGCGTCCGCCGTGGGTGAAGATCTCCCAACGATCCGGTTCGCCCACGGCACTCACCTTTTTGGCATCGATGGCGACAACGATGCACTGGGAGCCGAAGCGCCCGGCTGCCTCCTTGACGAACTCAGGATTGAAAACAGCAGCGGTATTAATCGCCACCTTGTCTGCACCGGCGTTTAGCATACGACGGATATCTTCGACCTTGCGGATGCCTCCACCCACAGTCAATGGGATGAATACCTGGCCGGCCACCTGTTCCACCACATGAACCATGGTCTCACGCTCGTCTGATGAGGCGGTGATGTCAAGGAAGGTAATTTCGTCCGCGCCCTGCTCATCATAACGCTTGGCGATCTCTACCGGATCACCGGCATCGCGGATTTCGACGAATTGGACGCCCTTAACCACACGACCATTGTCGACGTCGAGGCAGGGAATAATGCGTTTAGCGAGTGCCACTGATAGAAGTCCTACGTTTCACGAAGCAGGAGCGGCAGGATGCCGCTCTTACAATCAAATGAGGGTTCAATATTTCAGCCCATCATTCCGGACACAACTCGTCAGCCAGTTTCTGGCCTTCAGCAAAATCCAGCGTGCCCTCATAGATCGCGCGCCCGGTTATCGCTCCGGAAATCCCCTCCTCGGCCACGGCGCACAAGGCGCGTACGTCATCAAGGTTAGTGATGCCGCCGGAGGCGATGAT
>JBFEYJ010000104.1:0-9737 GCA_041562215.1 Thiohalomonadaceae bacterium
CTCAATCAGCATTGACCCTTCGCGGGCCTGTATTGCTATTCCATTGATCTCGATGTTTACCATCGCCAGTCTCGTATTAGTTCAACGTGTTTTCCGGGCAGTCGGCCGGCACCCGATATCTCATCAATCACAGATGCCCTTTGCGTGTCTGATTGCACAAGACTTTGCTTAGCCAAGCTCATGGATGCACGGCCGTCAGGCAAAATAGATGAAACATCCTGGCTATCGGCCCACCAGGCATTTCTTGTTATCAACGTGATACTGGAACTCTTCACGGAAATGATTGAGGAAGCTACGCACCGGCATGGCCGCGGCATCGCCCAGCGCGCAAATGGTGTTGCCCTCGATCCGACCGGCCACATCGACCAGTTTATCCAGGTCTTCCGCCGTCCCCTGCCCGTGCTCGATGCGATGCACCACACGAGCAAGCCACCCTGTACCTTCACGGCACGGCGTGCACTGACCACACGATTCCTCGTAGTAAAAATGCGATAACCGCGCCAGCACCTTTACCATACAGGTAGTTTCATCCATCACGATGACCGAACCGGCACCGAGCATGGAACCCGCCTTGGAGATGGAGTCGTAATCCATATTCATGTTCATGGCGATGTCAGCCGGCAGTACCGGGGTAGAACTACCGCCGGGGATTACCGCCTTGAGCTTGTGACCGCTACGTACGCCACCGGCCATTTCCAGCAGTTCGGCGAACGGCGTTCCCATAGGAATCTCATAGTTTCCGGGTTTGTTCACGTGGCCGGAGACGCAGAACAGCTTGTCGCCGCCGTTGTTCGGCTTGCCGAGGTCGAGGAACCACTGCCCGCCGTTTTTCAGGATCACCGGCACGGAAGCCAGACTCTCGGTGTTGTTGATCGTCGTTGGCCGCCCATACAGTCCATAATTGGCCGGGAACGGCGGCTTGAAGCGCGGCTGTCCCTTCTTGCCCTCGATTGACTCGATCAGCGCCGTCTCCTCGCCACAGATATAAGCACCTGCACCGAGATGGCTGTGAATATTGAATCCGAAACCGGAACCAAGGATATTCTCGCCAAGCAGCCCTGCCGCACGGGCCTCTTCAAGCGCTGCTTCAAAACGCTCATAGGGCTCCCAGAACTCGCCACGGATGTAGTTGTAGCCGACGCTGGCGCCGATGGTATAGCCGGCGATAACCATACCCTCGATCAGCTGATGCGGGTTGTATCGCAGAATGTCCCGATCCTTGCATGTTCCCGGCTCGCCCTCGTCAGAGTTGCAGACAATGTACTTCTGCCCCTCAACATTGCGAGGCATGAAGCTCCACTTCAGGCCGGTGGGGAAGCCTGCGCCTCCGCGACCACGCAAGGCGGAGGTCTTCAACTCAGCAATGATCTCATCGGGGGTAATTTTTTCCCTGAGGATCTTTTCCAGGACTTCGTACCCACCGGCGGCACGATAGGCCTCCAGGGTCCAGGAGTTCTCCACATGCAGGGTGCGGAAACAGACATTATTGGCCATCAGAAAATTACCCCGCGATCACCCGAATGCTGGCAGTAGTGCGCTAAGCTCATCGTTATCTTCACCCAGTCTCAATCGAGCTCATCGAGAATGGCGTCGATCTTCTCTGGCGTCAGGTTCTCGTAATACTGTTTGTCGATCTGGAACATCGGCGCGTTAACGCAGGCGCCAAGACACTCCACCTCTTTGAGGGTATAACGCCCATCTGCGCTGGTCTGTCCCATCTTGATACCGAGACGCTGTTCCAGATGAGAGACCAGGTGATCGGAACCGCACAACATGCAGGAGATGTTGGTGCAGACACAGATCTTGTGACGACCGACTGGTTTCAACTCATACATGGAGTAGAAACTGGCCACCTCGTAGGCAGCGATCGCCTCCATTTCCAGATACGCGGCCACGGCATCAATCAATTCGTTGTTCAGCCATCCGCCATTTTGCTCCTGAGCGATGCGCAACGCTGCCATTACTGCAGACTGCTTCTGCTCCGGCGGATACTTGGCGATCCAGCGATCGATATCAGCACGGGAATCGGCACTAAGCAATGCAATCTTCTCCTGCGACATCAGCGGTCGATCTCCCCAAATACAATATCCTGGGTACCGATAACGGTAACCACATCAGCCAACATGTGGCCGCGCACCATCTCATCCAGCGCTGCCAGATGGGCAAAGCCGGGGGCACGGATCTTCATACGGTATGGTTTATTGGCGCCATCGGAAACCAGGTAGATCCCGAACTCACCCTTGGGATGCTCGACGGCGGCATACGCCTCACCTTCCGGCATCATAATCCCCTCACTCACCAGCTTGAAGTGATGGATAAGGGCTTCCATGTCCTCCTTCATTTCAACGCGAGACGGCGGGGTCACCTTATGATTCGCCGCGATCACCGGACCGGGATTTTTACGCAACCAGTCAATGCATTGTTTGATGATACGGTTGGACTGCCGGAATTCCTCGATGCGTACCAGATAGCGGTCATAACTGTCCCCGTTGGTCCCAACGGGAATATCGAAATCGAGTTTGTCGTAGACCTCGTACGGCTGCTTCTTGCGCAAGTCCCACTCTATCCCCGAACCACGCAACATCGGACCGGTTAGCCCCATCTGCAAAGCACGCTCGGGTGGCATCACACCTATACCTACCAGGCGCTGCTTCCAGATTCGGTTATCGGTCAGCAGGGTTTCGTATTCATCGACGTAACCCGGGAACCGGTTGGTAAAATCCTCAATAAAATCGAGCAAAGAGCCCTGACGATTCTCATTGAGTTTTTTCACCTCATCGGCACTATGCCACTTCGTAGCACCCTCGAACTGCGGCATACGATCGGGCAGGTCGCGATAGACACCACCGGGACGATAGTAGGCCGCATGCAGACGGGCACCTGAAACCGCCTCGTAGACGTCCATCAGGTCTTCGCGTTCGCGGAAAGCATAAAGGAACATGCCCATGGCGCCGACGTCGAGGGCATGCGAGCCGATCCACAACAAGTGGTTGAGGATGCGGGTGATCTCATCGAACATGACACGGATGTACTGGGCGCGAATCGGCACATCCAGTCCGAGCATCTTCTCGATCGCCATCACATAGGCGTGCTCATTGCTCATCATGGAGACGTAATCGAGACGATCCATGTACGGCAGGCTCTGCACATAATGCTTGCTCTCTGCCAGTTTCTCAGTGGCACGGTGCAGAAGACCAATATGGGGGTCGGCACGCACAATAACCTCGCCATCCATCTCCAGTACCAAACGCAGAACTCCGTGTGCCGCTGGATGCTGTGGGCCGAAGTTCAGGGTGAAATTGCGGATCTCGGACACCTTATTTCCCCCCCTCGCTGTTTTCTTCCTGATAACGGTGGTCCTGACGAATCACGCGCGGGATCAGCATACGCGGCTCAATGGTGACAGACTGGTAAATGACACGCTTCTGCTCCGGGTCGTAACGCATTTCGACATTGCCACTGAGCGGAAAATCTTTACGGAACGGATGCCCGATAAAACCGTAGTCAGTCAAGATGCGTCGTAAATCAGGATGGCCTTCGAAAACGATCCCAAACAGATCAAACGCCTCGCGCTCAAACCAGTTGGCGCTGTTCCAGATATCGATGACAGAGGGTGTCAGAGGCACCTCACCATCAACGAAAGTGCGCAAACGAATTCGGTGATTGTTTTTCACCGACAGCAGATGATAGACAACAGCAAAACGCGGTCCGGTCCAGATACCGTTACCGTACTCCAGATAGTCAACACCGCATAAATCGATCAACTGTTCAAATGCAAAGGCGTTTTCATCACGCAAAGCACGGCACACGGAGAGCAACTGTTCACGCGGTAACTCCACTGTCAGTTCGCTCAACTCCACATTGGTGGCAGTGATCTGTGTGCTAAAGCGCTCTTTAAGGCGCAGAGCCAGTTGCTGATAATAATCAGACATGGTATTCGACTTTGTAGTTTATCGGGCTACGGTACTGGTGCGACGGATCTTGTTCTGCAATTGCAAAATGCCGTAAAGCAGAGCCTCGGCCGTGGGTGGACAACCCGGCACATAGACATCCACTGGCACGATGCGATCACAACCGCGCACCACCGAATAGGAATAATGGTAATAACCGCCACCATTGGCACACGATCCCATGGAGATCACCCAGCGCGGTTCCGGCATCTGGTCGTATACCCGACGCAACGCCGGCGCCATCTTGTTGCAGAGAGTGCCTGCAACAATCATCACATCAGACTGGCGCGGGCTGGGGCGGAACATGATCCCGAAACGGTCCAGGTCATAGCGTGAAGCGCCGGCATGCATCATCTCGACCGCGCAACAGGCCAGACCGAAGGTCATCGGCCACATGGAACCAGTGCGCGCCCAGTTGATGAGACCATCGAGCGAGGTGGTGACAAACCCCTCTTCGAGTCGTCCTTCAATTATTCCCACTGAAGCGCCCCTTTCTTCCACTCATAGATAAAGCCGATCACCAGAATGCCAAGGAATAACACCATGGCGAGAAATCCGAACATTCCGATATCGCGCAACACGATCGCCCATGGAAACAAAAAGGCAATTTCGAGATCGAAAATAATAAAGAGAATCGCGACGAGATAATAACGCACATCGAATTTCATGCGCGCATCTTCGAAGGCTTCAAAACCGCATTCGTAAGCCGTGAGTTTTTCGCTGTCAGGCTTGCGAGGGGCCAACAAAAAACCCATGGCGATCATCAAACCACCAAAGACGATCCCTACAACAATAAAGACCAGGACGGGAAAATAGTTTTCTAGCATATAGCTATTCCAACCCCCATAAAACGGCGATAAAAAAACTGTACCGATAATGGAACAGCAAGTCTAAATATTGTTTACACCGTGAGTGTGTACGCGGTTTTTATCAGTCATTGAGTTTAGGCTTGGCCAAGATTCTATGTCAAGTCGCCTTAGACCTAGTTTTGTTTATATTTCATAAAGTTATTCATATAATCCGACTTGCGGGGTGCTTATCAGTTTATTTCCCGCACTGATTTACACAAAAACCAATACTACACGAATTATCTTTAACCACAATATTGACAATGTATTTTTTATCAACGCATCCAATATAACGCTACGCGCATTACAGGGATGAAAATATTTCTAATTTATCGCAGTAACAAAGTCAGCATTTGTCATCGGCATAGCTAATGTAGCAAGCCATCATCACGTCTCCTGGCTCGCTCTTCGAAAGGGTTGATTAAGAGAATCAACTTATCAAACATGATCAGCCTCTACAGTGAATGCCACTGACCCTCATCTCTTTAGGCCCCTCACGAAAACAGAAAAGCTCAAGGTGTGGAGGCGAACTACCGCATACTCCATGCTGAATCGGGGCTTATTACCGGAATCCACAAATGAACAAGGAGCAGATGTGGACCATGGAGGGGCTGCAGCAGCCATGCCTGTTTGATTGGAAAAATCCCGGACACTAATTTCCTAAGCAGGCTTGTGTATGCTCTCTTATTCAGTCGGCAAGACTGCCGGTGGGGAGGTGCATAACTTAGGCTCAAAAACAAGGCAAACAATGCGCCGAGCCAACCGGTTCGACTTCGGCAAGGGTTAGAAAAAGCCCGCATCATGAATCTGAATACGGGCTTGTCTCAAGTATGTTGCAGGAAGCTGAACTCTCCCCCATCGGCAGGAAAGCCAATGGGGACATACGGAGTGCGCCCGAAGGCACAATACAGGGATGCCTCATCAGACGCTACGGCTTGTCGTGCCGGGGTGCAGCCAGCCTCATAACGTCAGTATCAAGGCAATAAAAAACCCGTACCACAATGTGATACGGGTTCTTTGTGATGGTGCCGAAGGCCGGACTCGAACCGGCACGGCTTGCGCCACTACCCCCTCAAGATAGCGTGTCTACCAATTTCACCACTTCGGCTAAATCTTGACTTTATTTGGTCTCAGGAACGTCCGCCGTATCGTCCGGTGAAACCGGAGCGGTCGGAACGGCTGGCATATCTTCGTCAACTGCGACGCCAGAGTCAACAGTTTCGACAACAGATTTTTCAGTAACGCTCACACGGGATACACCCTGACCGGAAAAATAAGCGAGGAACAGGCTCGTGGTGAAAAACACCGCTGCCAATATGGCCGTGCTTCGGGTAAGGAAAGAGGCTGAGCCCTGACTACCGAACACAGTGGACGAGGCACCGCTACCAAAAGCCGCGCCCATATCAGCGCCTTTGCCCTGTTGCAACAGGATCAAGCTCACCAGTCCGACCGCGGCCAAAATGTGAACAATAAGAATGACTGTTTCCATTAGATTACGCTTCTTTCCTGATTGTTAACCGGCTGCACGGCATATCGTGAGAAAATCTTCAGCCTTAAGAGAGGCACCACCGATAAGACCACCATCAATATCAGCCTGCGCGAGAAGTTCAGCGGCATTGGCGGCATTCATACTGCCACCATAAAGGATCTGAACTTTCGCTGCTACGGCTGCGTCCTTCTCCGCAATACGCTGGCGAATGAACTGGTGTACCTCTTGGGCCTGTTCGGGGCTCGCTGTCTTGCCGGTGCCAATCGCCCACACCGGTTCATATGCGATGACACCGTCGAGCAGAGCGGATACGCCATCCATGTCTATCACTGCATCGAGCTGGCGGGCGACGACTTCATTGGTGACCCCCGTCTCCCTCTCCTCCAGAGTCTCACCGATACACAGAATCGGTTTGATGCCTGCAGCACGGGCCACTAAATACTTCCGGGCGACCAGAGGATCATCCTCGCCATACAGGCTGCGACGCTCTGAGTGGCCTACTATCACATACTTGCAGCCAAAATCATTTAGCATGGAAGCAGCAATCTCGCCGGTAAAGGCACCCTTCTCCTCGGTGCTGAGGTTCTGTCCGCCCCAAACAATCGGAGTCCCCGTCAATTGCGCCTCGACATCCGCCAAATAGACAAAGGGAGGGCATACCGCCACCTCGGCGCTAGCCACATCACCAATGCCCTTTTTGATACCATCCAACAATTCCTTGATGCTGGCCTTGGAGCCGTTCATTTTCCAGTTACCAGCAACCAGTTTCTGTCGCATTGTACCTTCCTTAATTCTGTCTTTATTCAACGACGGGACAAGTCTCACATGAGAAGCCGCGAAGCTTACCGGGATACGGCCGATAAATCAATGTGAAATCAGCACCTTTTCTGACAAGAGCGCATTGCATTGCCGCGATAAAATCACCGGAAGCCTGTCCTTCACGAAGGTAGTGCATTTCTTCCGCATGTCGACGTTAGGAGCTGCACCCCGTAAAGGCCCGACTAAAGCCTGATCTTACAGGGCTTTGTTCTATTCCACTGTTAAACTGCAATCAGACTTTACAAGAAGCACCATCCCACGCGAGGATGATTATGCCGAGCCCACGGCAGACCTAACCACACCGGCCACTTGCTCAGCTACCTGATTGACCTGCCGCGCATCCTCGCCCTCCACCATCACGCGGATCACCGGTTCCGTACCAGAGGGACGCAACAGCACCCTCCCGGAATTACCCAGCAGAGATTCCGCCTCCTTGAGTGCGAGCTGGACCGAACTGAGGGACATGACATCGACCTTTCCCGGCAGTTGTACATTGATCAGGATCTGCGGGTATTTCATCATTCCCGATTTCAACTCATGCAAGCTCTTATCCTGCTCGACCATAGCGCGCAACACCTGCAACGCGGAAATGATACCGTCGCCGGTTGTGGTCGAGTCGAGACAGATCAGATGGCCTGATCCCTCTCCTCCCAGCTCCCAGCCGCGCTGCTGCAACATCTCCATCACATATCGGTCACCGACCTTGGCACGCGCGAAGGCGATCCCCGCTTGCTTCAAGGCATGTTCCATACCCAGATTAGTCATGAGCGTACCGACAACCCCGGGCACGGCCACCTCTCGGTGCCGGGCTGCAGCGATGATATAGAGCAGTTCATCACCGTCGACCAGCTCACCGGTATGATCGACCATCAACACCCGATCGCCGTCACCGTCAAAAGCGATACCCAGGTCAGCCTTTCGCGACCGCACCGCCTCCTGCAGTTGACCGGGGTGGGTGGAGCCACAATCGACATTGATATTTAGGCCATCCGGCTCGCTGGCCATCGCTAAAACATCGGCACCCAACTCACGAAAAACCGCCGGAGCAACGTGGTATGTTGCACCATTGGCGCAATCGATCACCAGCTTCACGCCATTGAGATCCAAGTTCCGGGGAAAGGTGCTCTTGCAGAACTCGATATAGCGGCCGCCTGCATCGACCACGCGCTTCGCCTTGCCTAACTCATCCGGTGGGGCCATCCCCATTGACTTCTCAAGCTCGGTCTCAATGGCAAGTTCCACCTCATCAGGGAGTTTGGTGCCCTCACTGGAAAAGAACTTGATGCCGTTGTCTTCAAACGGATTATGCGAGGCACTGATAACAATACCGGCATCGGCATGTAGCGTACGGGTTAGGTAGGCGATCGCCGGGGTCGGCATAGGCCCAAGCAACAGGATATCGACTCCAGCGGCGGACAAGCCCGCCTCCAGCGCTGATTCGAACATATAGCCGGAGATACGGGTATCTTTGCCGATCACCACCTTGCCGCCATTACGACGGGCGAGTACCCGGCCGACAGCCCAGCCAAGTCTGAGAACAAATTCAGGGGTGATGGGAAACTCCCCTACTTTTCCCCGAATGCCGTCGGTACCGAAATATTTGCGTGTCACGTTTCCCCCAGAAAAAATTTCATGTCTCAGGTTGCAGTCAAGTCTACTACCTGCTTCCTTGAACAGCCGCCACCATTTTCATCGCCTCAACGGTGGCCTTTACATCATGTACCCGTATCACTTTGGCGCCTAACCAGGCGGCGAGCGTTGCTGCCGCCACACTGCCATGAAGGCGTGCCTCCACCGGCTGACCCAGTACCGCACCAATCATCGATTTTCGGGACATCCCCACCAGGACCGGGTAGCCACTCTCTACAAGCTGCGACAAGTGCTTAAGCAGACTCAGGTTATGTTCGAGCCGTTTACCGAACCCAAAGCCGGGATCGAGCAGCAGGTGCCGACGCTGGATCCCCGCCTGCTCACAACGGACAGCCTGCTCAAGTAGAAAACGACCAACCTCCTCTATGACATCCAGGTACTCAGGAGACTGTTGCATGCTGCGCGGCTCCCCCTGCATGTGCATCAGGCAGATCGGCACTTCAAGCGCTGCGGCCGTTTCCAGCGCCCCTTCACGACGCAACGCATAAACATCGTTGATCATTCCGGCACCGGCCTCGACGGCAGCCCGCATCACCTCAGGCTTGCTGGTATCGATGGAAATCGGCACCTCCAACACCGTCACCAGAGTCTCAATCAGGGGTACCACCCTGTCCAGCTCTTGCTGTACGGTCACATTCGAGGCGCCAGGCCGAGTCGATTCACCGCCGATGTCGATGATCGCTGCCCCATCCTCCTGCATTCGCAGCGCTTGTTCCCTGGCCTGCTCACGATCATAAAAGCGTCCACCGTCGGAGAATGAGTCGGGAGTCACATTGAGAATACCCATCACACGAGGCTGTGACAGGTCGAGAGGTTTTCCGGCGCAATCGAGAATCATGGCGGAGATTATAGAGGGAACAGGCGGCAGGTAACAGATATGCGACCTGATGACTGTCAATTGACTGATATCGAGCCCACTAACGCGAAACGCCCCGTGCTGACGGGGCGCTCAATGAGGCCGGGATCAGCTTAATGCTGACC
>JBFEYJ010000105.1:0-9729 GCA_041562215.1 Thiohalomonadaceae bacterium
CTGGAGCGAGGTGTGGGGGATGACCCGCCATCAATGGAGTGAAGTACATTTCTGGATTTCGGTGTTCTTTTTCGCTGTGCTGGCCCTTCACCTGGTGCAACACTGGCGCTTTGTCCTTGGTCTTTTCCGCGGTCATATAAAAGAGTTCCTGCAACTTCGCGTGGTGCTCAGCCTGGTCGGGCTTGTGGCGGTGATACTGCTGGCCCTCGCCCCACTGGTCTCTCCCGTTCAGGTGGATGAAAGCCGGGGGGATCGCCCCTGGCGAGGTGGCGGTCAGGGGCTGCACCAACCCGCACAGCCTGGAGGTGAACGCGAGCTGCCGCGCTAAGAAAGTTGTTCCAATAGAATCCATCCAGCCTCGACACCTCCTTCCCCCTGAAGCCTTTATCTTTGAATTTCATCCGTTTCACCGGCATTTCACGCAAAGCCCCTTGTCGCCGCTGCGGCAGTACGGAACAATAGCTCTACATGAGCAAATCACACGTTGAGACCATCATTCCGCTACGCGGCCCACTGTTTCGAGGCGATCGCCGTCTGCGCATCGCATTAGTGGGCATGCCGAAAAGCGGCAAACGCACCCTCTTCAAGGCGGTCTCAAGCACCTCCATTCACACCGGAGAGCTGGCCGGTACGGACCAGTCCTATGGTGAGTGCACCGTTCAGATCGGCCTCGATGAGGCCAGCCTTATCGCCCTGCCCAGCCTGCATTCAATGCACCACCTGCAGCGGGAAAACAGTGGTGCACTCAAGTATCTGTTGTGGGGTAACGAACTTCCACCCGTGTCGGATCACGAGCCGGCCGGACCACCTGCCCCGTTTGCTCCGCCCGATGTGATCATCCAGGTAGCTGATGCTACCGCGCTTGAGCGCCATCTGGAGCTCACCCTGGAACTGAGTCAGCTTGGACGCCCGGTCATCCTGGCACTGAACATGATGGACGAAGCACGGGAGAAGGGGCTGCACATCAATATCAAGGCCCTGAGCAGACTGCTCGGGATCCCAGTGGTGCCGACCATCGCCATGATGGGGCACGGCCTGTCCCGGCTCTTCACCACCGCCGTGGAGGTGGTCCGCGAGAAAAGCTGTCCGCTGCCTCAACCGCCCAGCAAGCATATTGCCAATGCCCTCAAACCCTTGAGTGAGGAGCTCAACTGCCCGGCGATCTACGATGCCTTCAATGTGCCGCATGCCTTCCTCCTAATGCAGCTTGCCGAGGGCAACCAGTATTTTCTCGAGGAGATGCAACAGCACTTCCCTGAGCTGATGATAAAATTGCTTGGCCTGCGCGAACATGCTGAAGATATGCTCCCACGCCCCCTGGCGGAGGAGCTGCATGCAGACCGCCATCACCGAGCCGCCACACTGTTCGAGGAGGTGACCCGTCTCGGCGGCCCCTACGAGGGTAGTCGCTGGCGGTACTGGCTCGACGAGCTCTTCCTGCACCCCCAATGGGGACTGGTCGGCAGCCTGGTGGTGTTCGCCACGGTGCTGTTGATGGTGTTCAAGGTCAGCGCCTGGCTCGATGCAATGACAGCGGCACGACTCATCGACTTTGCAGAGACATGGCAGCCTGATTCCATTGCAGGCGTCATTGGCCGTGCCGTGGTCGATGGCCTGATTGGCCTGGTCGGGATCGTCGTGCCTTATATGCTGCCACTGGTCATCTTGCTGGTCGCGCTTGAAGAGGCGGGGGTGATGCAGCGCATCGCCTTTGTCGTCGACCGCGGCTTCCACCACCTCGGTCTGCATGGCGGAGTGGCGGTGCCCTTCCTCCTCGGGCTAGGCTGCAATGTGCCGGCGATCTCCGCCGCGGCCACCGCCAGCACCGGCCGCGACCGGGTGGTCGCCTCGCTGCTCATTACCTTCGTCCCCTGTTCGGCGCGTTCCGCAATCATCCTCGCACTTGCCGGAAAGTACCTTGGTGGCATTGGCGTGTTCGCCATTTTCATGCTGACAATTCTCGTCATCGCGGTAACAGGCAAGCTGTTGAGCCGCCGCTACCCGGAGACGGGTCCGGGACAAGTGCAGGAGATCCCACCCTATGCCCTGCCCTCCTGGCGTGTCTTGCTGGCCAACACCTGGTCACGCACCAACGATATCCTAACCATCGTCACTCCGCTGCTGGTGGGTGGCAGTGTGGTGCTTGCGCTGCTCAGCTATATCGGCGCCGACGATATCGTCAACACCCTGCTGACACCGATCACCCACTGGTGGCTCGGACTGCCGGTGGTGTTGGGCGTGCCCATCCTTTTCGGCATCCTCCGCAAGGAGCTCTCGCTACTGATGATCTTCCAGGCGTTGGGCACTTTCGAGATTAGTGATTACCTGGACTGGGTGCAGGTTATCACCTTCCTGGTGTTCCTCACCTTTTACATCCCATGCGTCTCCACCTTTGCGGTCATGCTCAAGACGATAGGCAGGAAAGAGGCGCTGTTCTCCATCTTCCTCTCCGTCGCGATTGCGCTACTGGTCAGTGGCGTGGTGCGGGTGATGCTGGAGGCGGTAAAGTTAGTGATCTGAATATTAGCAAAGGCGCCGCAGAGAACGATTCTGTCCCGGCGGCCGCCTTTGCCACACACACAAAGTAGTGACAAGGTGGAGACGGCGAACTGACGCAAAGCTAGAGGTCGATGAATCCTCACCGTCCCGCGCCGGTGTCTCCTTCGATTGAAGCCCTTAGGGGCCTCTGAGTCTTTGCGTTGAGTACTCTTACTGCCCCCTTTCCGCCATTACCCGCTCCACGGTATCGACGATAGCCTGGGTCTGCGGGTCGATCTCGATATTGATCCGATCGCCGACGCGACGCGAACCGATGTTGGTGCGTTGCAGGGTCTCCGGGATCAAGTTGACGTTGAATTCATCCCCCTCCACCTCGCCGATGGTCAGGCTGACGCCATCGATGCCGATGTAGCCCTTGGTGAAGATGTATTTACCCCACTGGGTCGGGATACGGAACCAGATCTGACGGTTGTGCTCCGACTCGATGACGCGCGACACCTCAGCTGTGCCGAGGATGTGGCCGGACATGGCATGGCCGCCGATCTCATCACCAAAACGGGCGGCGCGTTCAACATTAACCCGGCTACCCACACACAGTTCACCAAGATTGGTTACCTTCAACGTCTCCTGCATCAGGTCAAAAGCGACATGCTCACCATCGATGCGGGTAACGGTCAGGCAGCAGCCGTTGTGCGCCACCGAGGCGCCCGGTTCCAGTCCAGTAAGCATCAATGGGGGAAGGCGCACAATATGAGTGCGAAAATCAGGCTTCTCAATAATTTCCACCACCTCGGCGGTGCCCTGTACGATTCCTGTGAACATTACTCTCTCCGCTGAAGGAATTTGCCGCCGCCTTAACGCCGAAGGCTTCTCACCATATGATACTGGCGAAATACTTGGTTACGGTAAAAACGCTTGGTACGTCGCGCAAGCTGAAAGCCCATGTTCTGAAAAAAAGGCAGTGCGGTGATGCTGACATCGGCGCTCAACCTGGACACTCTCCGAGCTCTGGCGGCCTGAAACAGGGCGAGCATCAATTGCCGCCCCACACCCTTATGCTGCAGGCGGTGATGTACGAAAAATGCATCAATATATCCGTCGGCCCCCAACTCGGCAAAACCTGCAAGGGTATGGTCAGCGATGGCGACGATCACCTGATGCTTCCTGAAGCGCTGTCGCCAGAAAGAGTCCGGCCGGATCTTCGGCGACCAAGCGTGAAGCTGGGAAGGCGTATAGTCAATCGCATTCACCCGGTGAACCGTTTCGTGAAACAGCCGAGCTACCGCCGCAGCATCTTCGGCGCGTGCCTTGCGGATCGCTACCTGCATCACACCCTCTCCTTTACAGACACTCACTCTGTGACCTTAATACCAGCGAACACGACGAGATGGTATACAAAAGTACACTGCCGGCAAAATCAGCATGAGATGAGATTTGAGGGGATCCCGAAGCTATGGCGGCATCACTGCCGGATGTGCCTCCGGCAATGGTATAGGGATATCACGGAGATCAGATCGGTAAGCCCGGCACGATCGCCGTGCTCGCACGGTACTAGCGGCTTTTTAAGTCAGGAGACAGAGACCGGAGTGCTTTCGCCATTGGACCGGCTCCCGCTTTGCCGATCATGCGTCGAAGGTCCGCAATCCTTCTAAGTCGAGCACCTTGATGTTGAGGCCATCTACATTTATCAGCCCTTTGCCGGAAAGGTTGCCGAGGATTCTTGAAAGGGTCTCGGGTTGAATGGAGAGGCGGGAAGCGATGATGTTCTTTGCTGCGGGAAGGGTGATCTCCGCACAGCCTTCGCCGATCTCCACCTCCTGAACCAGATAAAGAAGGTAATTCACCAGACGCAGGCTGGCGTTTTGCAGTGTCAGTGCGTCGATTTCGTTGAGGTGCCCGCGCAGGCGCATGCTGAGCTGCGCCATCACTTGCAGGCCGATTTCCACCGATTGAGAGAGCAGTTGGAGAAAAGCCTTGTTTTTGATTTCCAAAACTTCGGCGTCAGCAAGGGCCTGCGCACTGACTGGATAGGCGGGGATATCAAGAAACATCAGCGCCTCGGCAAAGGTTTGCCCCGGACGAACGATCTCGATCACCTTTTCCTGGCCTGTTGGTGAGAGGCGATAGAGCTTGACCTGGCCGCTGAGGAGGAAATAAAAGACACTGGCCTGCGTTCCGGCTTCAAACAGGTGCTGTCCCTGCTCTAACGTTCTGCTTCCGACATTCCGCAGCAACTGCTCGAACTGCTCATCGGAGAGCGCCCTAAACAGCGGACAGTGCTGCAACGCCTGGATCTTTTCTATCGGTATCAATGCCATCCGCCGATTATGGCCATTGCACCAAAACGGGTCAACTCAAACCGTTTACTTCGACAAGCGTCGAATCATCCTGCAAGAACAGTATGTCAAATGCCCTGACGCCGAACGTACACGTCTGAAATAGCATGACTTCCACCACGGCCGACACAAATTTTCCCTTTAGCCTATCAATGCGATCCAGCGCGTGGCAAAATCCGCGCGAAAACACGAAAACCGATTTAGTTGACACTATACTTTTCCCACTTCACTTTCTGCACACGAACAACATCAATATGAATGAGCGCCACCAAATTCTCATCGTCGGCGGGGGCGCCGGCGGCCTTGAACTGGCCACGCAGCTCGGTGACTCACTCGGCAAACGAAAACAGGCCGATATTACCCTCATCGATGCCGGTTGGACCCACATCTGGAAACCACTGCTGCATGAGGTCGCCGCCGGCACCCTCGACTCAAGCGAGGACGAACTGGAGTACCTGGCGCAGGCGCGCTGGCACCACTTTCGTTTTCGCCTTGGGCGCATGATCGGCCTGGACCGAGAGAAACGCGAGGTCTACCTCTCGCCCACCTTCGACGAGGAGCGAGTGCAGGTGATTCCGCAGCGCGCCTTCCGCTATGACACCCTGATCATCGCCGTTGGAAGCGAAAGTAACGATTTCGGCATCACCGGTGTAAAAGAACACTGCCTGTTTCTGGACAGCACCAAACAGGCTGAAAAGTTCCAACAGAAGCTTCTTAATAACATGCTGCGTGCGCACACCCAGGGAAAGCCGATCGCCGAGGGCCAGCTCGATGTCGCCATCGTCGGAGCCGGCGCCACAGGGGTGGAACTGGCAGCTCAGTTGCACCGGGTAACCCGCCAGCTCTCCGCCTACGGTCTCGACACCATCGATCCTTCGCGCCACATCAAACTGCATGTGATCGAGGCAGGCCCGCGGATCCTGCCGGCCCTGCCCGAGCGCATCGCCCGCTCGGCCCATGCAGAGCTGGCCAAGCTCGGGGTAACAGTTCACGCCAATGAACGTGTGGTGGAAGTTACTCGCGAGGGGATCCGTACCGCCAGCGGGCACTTTATACCCGCCGCTTTCAAGGTATGGGCTGCCGGTATCAAGGCACCGGACTTTCTCAAAGGCCTGGACGGCCTTGAGACCAACCGCGTCAATCAGCTGATGGTGGAGACAACACTACGCACCACCCGCGATGAGCACATCTTCGCCTTTGGCGATTGCGCCGCATGCCCGATGGATGAGAGCGGCGCCACCGTTCCGCCACGCGCCCAGGCCGCCCACCAACAGGCCTCACTGCTCTACAAGAATATTCGCCGCTGTCTCAAAGGCAAGCAACTACGTAAATACCGTTATCGCGACTACGGGTCGCTCATCGCCATGGGTCGCTACAGCACCGTAGGCAGCCTGATGGGAGGAATTACCGGTAGCCTTTTCATCTCCGGCTTTATCGCACGTATTGTCTACCTGTCACTATACAAAATGCACCAGGCCTCACTTTACGGCTGGCCACGCGCCATTCTCATCAGCCTGCTGCACTTCCTGCGCAAAGGTATCGATCCGCAGGTCAAACTGCATTGAGACCATGCTACCATTCAGCGTCATTCTGCCGCCGCTTGTCCTCGAATCGTCCATGACCGGAAATTTGGCTGGAAAGTTATCATGGATCTGTTATAAAGCATGATCATAACTGGTTGAAATAAAAGAATTTCCCAGTATTAATCTCAAGAATTACAATAAAATTGCGCAAAGGATGCGCTCTCTCACAAGGGGGGAATCATGCGCATAACAGTGCCACTTATACTCATATTGCTCATGTCGCCGGCATGGGCTGAAAGTCCCACAGCGCCAGTAACCATCGAAGGCGCCACCACCCTCGCTGCCGAACAAGTGATCGAGCTCATCCTCAATGAGCCTGCGCTGGTCGTTATCGACACGCGTAGGGACGAAGAATACGTAAAGGGACACATTGAAGGCGCCATCAGTCTGCCCGACACGGATATGAGCGTCGAAGTGCTGGCACAATATGTCGCAGATAAAGACACACCCGTGCTTTTCTACTGCAACGGCGCCCGCTGCCTGCGCAGCAGCAATGCGATCATCAAGGCTCAGGAGTGGGGATACCGACAACTCTACTGGTTCCGTGGCGGCTGGCTCGAATGGCGCGAGAAGAAGCTGCCGATTGCGAGGTAGGCAGATGGCCAATCGCAGACTCTCCATCCGAGCAGCCACCACCGTTGGGGTCATCGTTATAGGCAGCCTCTTTGTCCTCTTCTCCTGGAGTGCCGGCGCCTACTTCAGGGAAGCGGCACTGCAGTCCCAGACCAAGAGCCTCTCGCGCATCATTGAGGTCGCCAGCAATCAGGTACTGCAAGACATCCAGCAGTACGCGCTCCATCTTCACAGTGTCCTCACCAGCACTGACGGCCTCTCAGCTCCCTTCCTGAGGTTTATTGACCATGGAGAGTCCGAAGCACTGTATGCGGCGATCGATGACCCTCTCCTCAACGGCTACCCCGGCATGAGCGAGATCGAACTTGTGCAATTGCGTGTCTACGATCTTGAGCTGAACTTCCTGCTTGAGAGCAGCGCCGGCGTCCGGGGTCTCCCCCCACGCCTACCTGAATTCATTCTCACCGATGCGACCAAGCGTGAAGGGGTTGAACGTCTCAAGGCTCTCGGTGGTCTCTGGTTTTCCACACAGGGCCCCCTCTATTCGATGTTGCTGCCCATCGGCGGACTGCACATTCAGGGCTATCTTGAAGTGGTCCTCGATCCCACGCTCAGCCTGAGCAGGGTGTCCACGATCAGCGGCATGCCTATCCATATCTCCCGTGCCGGGCAGCCGTTTAAGGTGCCGGAAACCAATATGCCGGAACACGAGATACTTCCAATCGAGTACTTCCTCATCGGCGACGACAACCTCCCCGCCTACCGTCTGATCGGGATGGAAGATGTCCACCAGCTCTATCAGGACATGCACAACAACCAGCTCACAGCCACCGGAGCCTTCATCCTTATTACCTTCGTTATCCTGTTACTGCTTCTGCTGGTACTCAATAATGGCGTATTCAAGCCGCTTCAGCGGATCCTGCGAGGGATTGAGCGTTACCGTGAAGGAGAACTCGATACCACTATCAGTCCATCAGGACTGCGAGATCTTTTCATCCTGGGCGAGACCTTCAACACCATGGTCGAGCAGATCCGACATGACATAAACGAACTGGAACGCCACTCCAATATCGACGGACTTACCGGGCTGGGTAACCGTCGCTACTTCGAACAGCGCTTGCAGGAAGAGTGGTCCCGGGCAACACGGAAGCAATGGCCGATCTCCATCCTGTTCATCGATATCGACTACTTCAAGCGATACAACGACCACTACGGCCATCTGCAAGGCGACGACTGTCTGCGCCGGGTAGCCGAGGCGATCCATCGTGCCGTCAAGCGGGATATCGACGTAGCCACCCGCTACGGCGGCGAGGAGTTCATCATCATGTTGCCCGAGACCAATATGGCCGGGGCAGAGCAAGTGGCCAGAGAGTTGCAACAGGCGATCCGCAAAATGCACATCGATCATCCTGATTCGAATGTGCAACCGTTCATCACGCTGAGTATCGGCATCGCAAGCCATATTCCACGTTTCCCGGAGAAAGCCGAGGAGCTTATACACAAGGCTGACATCGCCCTCTACCAGGCAAAAGAGAATGGTCGCAACCGTATCGGCAAATCCGCCGGCGCCTGAATGCAGGAATCGTTTTCACACATGGGGGCGAATTGGCTATTATCCGTCCTTTCTCCTTCCCTCTACGAACAATGAACGCCGACACCCTCACCATCCTCTATCGCGATGAACAATACATCGCCGTAGACAAGCCTGCAGGCCTGCAGGTGCACCGTAGCTGGATCAGCGAAGAGACTGATGTGTTTCTGCTGCAAAAATTGCGCGACCAGATTGGTCGGCGTGTTTACACCATCCACCGTCTCGACCGCCCCACCTCCGGGGTGATCCTGTTCGCCCTGTCCAGCGAGGCCGCGCGCGCCATGTGCGTCGTCTTCGAAAATCGCGAGATAGAGAAGACCTACCTCGCCATTGTGCGTGGCTACAGCGACGAACTGGGGCACATCGACTACCCGCTGCAGGAAGAGCCGCACAAGCCGGCACAGCAAGCCATCACCGATTATCGTACCCTGGCGAATATAGAGTTACCGATCCCCGTTGGACGCTATGACACTGCCCGCTATTCACTGGTCGCTATCTCGCCACTGACCGGACGCTCGCGCCAGATCCGCAAGCACTTCCACCATATCTTTCACCCGCTCGTCGGCGACACCTCCCACGGTGAAGGACGACACAACCGCCTTTTTCGCGATCATTTTGGCATCAACCGTCTGCTACTGCACGCATGGAAACTACGCTTTCGCCACCCTGACAATGGCGAAATGCTGACGATCCGTGCGCCATTACCATTAGAGTACGAGCAGTTGTTCAAGGAGTTTGGGTGGGAGAAATCTGTTCTGGACCGATGTGTTGCTGATGCGATTGAGAAGTAATCATTTTATTGCCGTATCGCAGGAAGAGGACTCGCAGTAAATGCCGGTTGGACTAAGTCTCGCTGCCCCCAACACCCCAAGCTGCATAAAATGGAAACTCACTCGATCCCCAACGCCCGATGCTTGGCGCGAATGTACTCAGTCTGGCTGAGATAAAGAAGGTCGGAAATGCGCCGCACCATGTGTTCTTCATATTTGTCAATCTGACCATCGGAGGCAGCGACCTGCCACAGCAATTCCACGACCTTTTCTTTCTGTGCCGGAGAAAAATGTTCCTTCAGCAATGAAGTGAACTGGTAATAGTCGATAGCCTCCTTCACCTCGGCCTCAGCCAGACCGTAAAGCGCCTCCACCTC
>JBFEYJ010000106.1:0-9678 GCA_041562215.1 Thiohalomonadaceae bacterium
GTTGGCATAACCGGAGGTGGTGGAAAGCACCCCCTTAACTTTATCGAAGGCCTCCTCGACACACCAGAAACAGCCACCGGCGAAGGTTGCGGTTTGTGGCTCAGCGGCCTGCAGGGGGCCAATCATAAATAGTAAAGCCAGCACACGTAGAGTCATGGGGATCTCCGCTGAGTAAGCAGGTCGTTGAATAAGGATAGTCGCCAGGGTACTGAGGTGCTGTTGTGTCTGATCATGGCTTCAACCTACGGGGGATCGGTAATCGATCGGGTTAGGCGACAGACGTACGCAAACAGGGCCGTGTCTATTTTGCGGAAAACCAGATATCCCCGTACCAGGCGGTGGCGTGCTGACCGGAATTATCGGTATCGGTCATGATCGCGACCGCATCGACCTTGCCCGGCTCCTTGCCGAACAGCTGCCGGTAATCCTCGGCCACATTGCGATGTTCACTAACCCACTGACCAAGCCGTTCGGGGCCGGACTCCACCGCCACCATCATTGCATTGCCGGTGAAGGCGTTGGGCCAGCGGGTGTCGACGGGCTGATTGTTGGACCAGACATAGTTTATCGCGCGGGTGCGCCAGAAAAAGATCCCGCCGGAGAAGACCACATAGACCCGTGCCGGATAGTCATCGCCTGACCTGGTCTGCTCATCCACCCCATCAAGCACGTTATCAACTTTCCACGACCAGTAAAGTACCGGGGTCGTTGCGAGATCGATGTTCACTTCCTTGAAGCGGCCCGAGGCGGCAGCGTTACTCTGGGCGCGCAATGATGTGAGGTGATTTTGACGGAACAACCGGTAATCGGTCTCTCCGGCAAATATCTTTTCCTGCCATCCGCTGAGTTCGCCTCGGGAGAACAGCCCTACCGGGATGACAGCGTCCGCAGCGACAAGACAGAGTGGTAATATGAAGGTGCTGATCCAGAGTGCCTTCATTTTTGTATCTCCCTTTCCTCTGTCAGTGTGAATAGCTGTTCTATAAGGTAAGGATCGTCAAAATGGCGGCGACCGACAAAGGCGGTCGAGTGGCGACCCCATTGGCGCATCGCCCCTGGAGAGCGGATCCCCATCGGCCATAGCAATACCCGCTCGGGCCGTTCACTGCCGTCGATGAGGCCGTACTTGCCGAAGAGACTGCGCCGGTGGCTATTGGGGACCTCAAGACTGCGCAAGCGGATGTAATCGTCCCACTGATAACGCTCCACCTCACCGTGCGCGCTGAAGCTGAGTCGCTGCACAAAGTGGGCGCGGCTACTCACGTGCACGACCGGCACCTCGCCAACGATATCGATAACTTGGGGCACCAGTGGTTGTTCGGTCCAGAAGCCGGTTGCTGCATCATTGCGAGTCAACAGCGTGACCGGAAAGAACATGTGGTAGCAGCCGCAGTTGTGGATCGTGTCGAACAGTAATGGGTGTCCGTCACTACCCAGGGTGACACGGAAATTAATCCCGTCGAACTCACCGGCGTAGATATCAAGTGAGGAAGCCTTGGGCCGGGACTTGAACCAGATGATGTAATTGAGCTGCAGCAACACTTCATCGCCGAATCGGGTATGGGAGAGATGGCGAAAGACCGCCGGGCGGGAGATGTCTACCTGTGCTGTCGATGATATAGGACCAAAATAGGGTGTCCCTGGCAAATCGTTCTCATCGACTGTATCGATAACCCACTTCGGCGCAAAGCTGGTGAAGAGTGCATCGCGTTGCACGGCATCAGGTTCCGGAATGGCGAGTGGGTTGTCTGCGCTGGTCCGGAGAATATCTGCAATCTCAGTGGTCGACATCGGTGGGGTGGCCGACGATGCCCAGGAACGCCACTGCCCCTGTTGTGGTAGTTGCTCCAGTGGTAGGGCGTAGGTCTCCTTCGTGTCACGGTGCCATGAGGAGATACCCGCTTTTACAAACAGTGCCGTGATGGGGTAAAGGCCTAGGATCCGCCAGGCGGTGACGTAATCGTCAGGTACCCGCGCCTGTTCGCGCAGCAAGTCGCGGTTGGCGACAAGGGGCAGCTCGTGCTGAACCAACTGGTCGCGACAGGTATCGGCAGCCTCAATGAGCCCTTTGCCCGCAGGGGCGATTGAAGTAAGTTGCTGCCGCTCAGAATCGGGCAGGTTGGTGATCTCGAAGGTCCGTGCATCCTGATCGAGTCTCGCAAGGCGCGAGACCCATGCCGCAAACCGGGCCTCGTCGTCAACTTCGTCGCCAAACGAGGCGAGGAAGCGATTGACCCGAAGATAAGGAAAGCCCGGGATGGGTCGGGGACCCTGATCACGCACCTTCGCCGTATCGACCGCGCGATCCAGTGCGGTGAGGTACTGGCGGCAGTTTAGATCGGCATTCGTAGAGGGTTGTACCGCGGGAGCAGCACAGCCGGCAAGGAGTGGCACTAGCAACTGCCATGAATTGCGCATGTTTTTCTCCTGTCTCCACAGCTGCGATGAACCGGCCGGCCCTTTGGGTGAAACGTTCCGGACATTCAACCCCAGAGAGGGGCTTTGGAAAAGCATAGTCACCCGAGCGCATCAGGGCGACAGGTTTGCTTGACCACTATCTTGAGGTGTCGTCAACCAGGCTACATCGGTAGGGAGACCATAATGCGCGCGCCCCCGTGGGGTGAATGGGAGATTTCAAGCTTGCCTTGATACGCCTCAACGATGTCGCGCACCATCGGCAGGCCGATACCGTGTCCTGGAGTGTTCTCATCCAGACGCACTCCGCGGGCGAGCACGCGTTGTGCTTGATGCGGCGCGATGCCGGGACCGTCATCCTCGACGCTGAGTCGCAGCGTTCCTTGCTCATGTTGAACTACCAGCCAAACCCCGGCCACAGACCATTTGCAGGCGTTGTCCAGTAGGTTGCCCAACAGCTCCATCAGGTCACCCTCATCGCCACGGAAGTAGGCTCGTGGATCCAGTGATTGGTGAATGTTCAGGGCTTTGTCGCGGTAGACTTTTTGCAGGGAGGTGAGTAGTCGCTCGGCAATTGGCTCAACGGGCAACGGGCTGGCGAGGACTGAGCGGCCTGCTGTGACGGCCCGCTGTAACTGGTATTGCACGATGTTGTCCATCCTCGTTACCTGTTCATCCAGGGTTTGTGAGTGCTCACCTCCGTCACCAAGACTTCGCAGTACTGCAAGCGGTGTTTTCAGGCTGTGGGCCAAGTCCGCCATAGCGTTCTTGTACCTCGCCTGCTGGGCCCGTTCATGGTGTAGCAGGGCGTTGATGTTGTCGGTGAGGCGCTTGAGTTCGGTGGGGTAGTTACGTGTCAGACTTTCCTGCTTGCCGCTCTCAATGGCCTGCACCTCGCGAGTTACTGTGCGTAGCGGACGGAGACCCCAGGCGAGGGCAGTGATGAGTGCCGTTAACAACAGCAGTGCCATTACTCCAAGCATACCCCACAGGTTATTGCGATAACGGTTCATTTGCGCCATAAACGGTGAGGTGTCCTCTGCCACACTGAACAGCAGCGGCACTGTGCCGAGGGCACTTTCCCACTCTACGGAGAGTGCTGCGAGGAAATAGTCCTCGCCGTTAATGTCACTCCGGATGAAAAGCTCTTCACCGGCGGCCTTCATGGAGGGGGTGGGAAGCGTGAGGCCGATCGCGGAAGGTGAGTGCCACAAGGTCTTTCCATCACCATTGCCGATACGTGCATAGAGACCGGAACCAGGCAGGTTGAGGCGAGGTTCACCCAGGCGCGGTGGAATTTGCACCGTGCCGGTCTCGTCTACTTCGGTGGCGGCCATCACCAGGAATAGCTGGGCAAACAGGCGTTCGCGCATCGCCGAACGTGCACTGTCAGCAAAGGCGCGCTCGAGTGCCACGGCGGTGAGGGCGACAAAAACGGTAAGGACCAGTGCGGCGGAAAGAGTGACTCGGGTGCGTAAGGAAATCATCCTGTTGTACCTCACCATGGATTTAGTAACATTCAGCGGACCGGGAAGTAATCAGCGGCGAGTCTTGTACGGTAGTAAATGGTCACTCACTTGGACAAACCCCTCCCTGGCGGTCTGAAGTGTTGCACTTGCTTGAAAAGAGGTTCCATTACTATTGGATCACACTTTGCACATGGTTAGGCCGCTCGCTGAACGCGCCGGTTAGCGTGAAACCGTACACTAGGATGATGCCTCAGTCAGGTTAAAGCGATAACCGCGCCCGCGGAGGGTCTCTATCGGTTTTATGCGGTTATCAGCGTCGATCTTGCGTCGAACACGTCCGATCAATACTTCGATCACATTGGAGTCGCGATCATCGTCGTGGGGATAGAGGTAGTCGGCAAGCTCGCTCTTGGAGATCACTTTTCCCGGACGCCGTGCAAGGTATTCGAGCAGACGATATTCGTAGGCGGTCAGTTCCACAGCCGACCCGTCCATGCTTACCTGCTGCCCGGTAGTGTCAAGGTTAAGTGGGCCAAAGATGAGCTCATTGCGATTACTGCCGTTGGCACGGCGTAGCAGTGCTTTGACCCGCGCCAGAAGTTCCTCCATGTGAAACGGTTTGACCAGATAGTCGTCGGCCCCGGCCTCGAGTCCGGTAACCTTCTCCTCCCACTTCGCGCGAGCCGTGAGGATAAGAATAGGCAGATCGCGCCCCTCGGTTCGTAGGGTGCGGATGATCTCCAGCCCCGGCATTCCCGGTAGCCCAAGATCGACTATCGCCAAGTCCACGGGGTATTCGCTGGCAAGGTAGAGCCCCTCCTTACCGTCACCGCTGGCATCGACGGTGAAGCCTTCTTCCTGTAGACGAATTCGGACCTGCTCACGCAATGCCTGTTCGTCCTCGATCAGTAGGATGCGCATGATGTTTCAGTGGCCGCCGGTGTTGATCTCGCGAATCACTACCTTGTGGTCCGGGGTCAGCACCTTGATTCGGTGCACCCGGCGGCCGTTCTTGTTCACTGTTTCTGCGGAGAGGATCCGCCCGCCGGTCTGCCGACGCACTTGCTCCGCGGCCTGATCCAGGCTGATGCCCGAGGATCTTTCGGCAACTTTGTGCAGGCCGCCATAGCCACCTGGTGCGGCAGTGGCTATGCCGCTGCCCAGGGCCAGGAGAATTATCAGTGCTGTGATGAGTCGTTTCATGTGATTACCGGTGGCGTGGTTTGAGTGTTAAACAATTCAACGCTGTCAGATGACGTAAATATAATGATCTGCGGCGAGATGATCAGCACAATTCGTCGAGGAGACTCCTCCGTCGAATCGCACCCAATGTCAGTTTAGAACCTTCCCTGAGAATACACGCAGATACCTGTCTTAATCCACCAGCGAGACTTGCACCCGTACCGGAATGAACTTGCCGGGATGATGGTCCATCTCAGTGGAGAAGGTCTCGCCGTGGTAACGATAGGTTACCTGGTAGCCACGCAGGCGTTCTTCCCGGACATAGTCGGTGTGTACCTCGCAGTGGTGCTCGGTGTTGGTATAGGGTTCACTGCGCGCATGCCGGTCAGCATCGCGACCTACCGCCGCGCCGATCACTGTGCCGGCTACGGTGGCGACCTTGCGTCCTTCACCGCGACCGATTTGGTGGCCGAGCACGCCACCGATAATACTGCCGACAACCATCCCAGCGCCGGAATTACCGCTACGTGTGCCGCGTACCTCTTCGGTCCAGCACTCGCGGCTTTCGACAGGCACTTCAACGGTCGTCATGATCGGGGTCACATCTATCACGCGTGCCTTGTCGCGAAAGCCGCCATGGCGGTTGTGCCCACCGGCATAAAGGGGGGCCGAGGCAAGGCTCATTATCAAAGGAATAAGCAGCAGTCGTTTGTTCATGGTCGTTCTCCTGTCGCTACGGCATCGCCGTAGGTGTTCCGGTTAAGGGCTCAGCTTAAGGCAGGCCGGCTGAACGGAAGCTGAATCACCAACCGGCCTTGCCCGTCTTACAGATGCAGGTCATATAAGATCCGCACGCGAAGATCGTCATTGTGGCGGCGTTGGTGACGCTCCACCGGACGATAGTCATAGCGCTGTTGGTGCTTGTGCTTATGGCCATAATGATGGCCGCGGTCATGATGGTGGCGTGTCGGTGCCCAGCGGCTATGGCTATGGCCATGGCCCCGGTAATCACGGTGGCGTTTGATATAACGACGGTCGACGTCATGTACGCGGTGGAGACTGGGATTGCGTTGGTGATCATCGCGCACCACTCTTACCTCTTCACGTGTGTAGGAGGTGGCGGAAGCCGTCGCCGGCAGCGTTAGGCTGGTGGCAGTGACTGCCGCAATCGCCAGTGCGGAAATCAGGTTTGGCTTTTTCATGATGGTTCTCCTTCTCAGGTGTCGGGCGGGATTGCCCGGTGTTCAGTTGCAGGTTACGAAAAGGTCGCTGAACGGAAGCTGAACAGAATTCGTTCAACGAAAACGATGACTTAAAGCACCCCGTTCAGCCACCGTGGCGGCGTTCATTACGCTTATCGTGATGGTCTCTTTTCCATCGCTTGTCCTCTTTATGCGATTTGTTGGAGTGGCTCTCCGGTTTGGCCGTTATGGAAGTTTGTTGAGTGGCGGTAGCGCCTTGACGTGTCTTTCTGATTTGCGGCCGAGTGTTTCCAGAATGGTGAGATTCCCTTTTTTCAATGCGGTGTTCATGTGGTTGCCGGTGTTGTTCCTTGGCTTTGTACTGCCGTTCCGGAGCCGCAGTACGTTTCATAGGAAGATAGTGTTCAGGACGTTGAGTCTCTCCCTTATCGTTAACATGTCTCGGTTGGCGGCTGTTTCGTTCTTTCCGGTGGCGCACTGGAATCGCATCGCGCTGCATCCGTGCCGGTACATGTCGTGGCGGTTGGGTATGTTCGGACCGACGGTGTCCCCTTTCCTCATCCCGGCGCCCCGGCGCCGTTTGGTGTTTTGGCAGATTGACAACTTCAAAGCGGCGACCGGGCTTCTCATGACGTTGTCCGGGAGTGACAATACGACCGGTGGTATGTGATTCGATGACCCTCAGAGGCGGCGCCGGCGTGACTTCTGTATGTCGCGGTGGACGGTGGTCGTGTCGCCGTTCCTCATTCCGCTGGTTCGTCCTGACAACAATTCGCTGCGAGGGACGATGCTCTCGGTGGTGCTCATGCACCTCGACATCGCGGTGCTCCACATAAACGGTGCGGTTGGTTTCGACCACCTCAACGGGCTCGGGATGATGGTGGCGCACAGTGACATGCTGGCAGCCGCTTAACAGGGTCACGGCAGGGACGGCGAGGGCGGAAATCAAAAGTTTGTTCATGGCCTGGCTCCTTGTTGTTGGCAACGGTAGGCACAGGTTAGGAAAGGTACGCTGAACGAAAGCTGAACAGGGCGGAACGTTGAGGTAAGATGAGGGAAAACAAGGAAGTATCCTCATGACTATCCCCGGCCATTTACAGCAACTCGCCTTCCACTGGCCCTGGCGCGACTACCAGGCGCGGGTGCTTTCGGCCATTGATGTACACCTGGATGACAATCGCCTGCACATCGTCGCCGCCCCTGGCTCGGGAAAAACGGTGCTCGGCCTTGAGGTGATGCGCCGCCTGGGCAAACCGGCGCTGGTACTCTCACCAACCCGCACCATCCGTAACCAGTGGCTGGACCGACTGCAGGATTTCCTGCCGCCGGGTGCGCCCTGGCCGCTTACCTGGACCAGCGCTGATCTGAACACACCTGCTTTTTTCACCTCGATCACCTATCAGGCGCTGCACAGCCAAAGCCGCCGCGAAGCGGATGAGTTGGAAGAGGCGAGCGCGCAGGAGGCGGCTGCGTTGGAACTGGCGCCGGATACAGATGAACTCAAGGCCGTGGCTACAACACTACGTGAGGTTGGCCTCGGCACCCTGATCCTGGACGAGGCTCACCACCTTCGTGCCGAGTGGTGGAAAGCGCTGAGTAAACTGGTCGAGGCATTGCCGGGGCTGACGGTAGTCTCGCTGACGGCCACCCCGCCCTACGATGTGAGTGGTCATGAGTGGGATCGGTACCATGAGCTTTGCGGTCCCATCGATGAGGAGATCGCCGTGCCCGAGCTGGTGCGCTCCGGCACCCTCTGTCCGCATCAGGATTTCGTCTGGACAGTAGTGCCGACGAAGAGTGAGCGCCAACACACCCGTGAATATGACCAGGCGGTAGATTCCTTCTGCGAACAGTGGCTGGTGGAGGAGAAGTTTATCGCTGAGTTGGCCGCCCATCCCTGGTGTGGTGCTGAGCCTGATCTCGGTGAGGTGCTGGCCAATGCGGAGACAGCCACTGCCTTCCTGGTGTTATTGTATGCCGCCGACCTGTCACTGCCAAAGCCGTTGCTGAAGCTGCTGGATCTGAAGTCGCGTGAGATACCGAGGCTGGATAGGCGCTGGTGGCAGGTGCTGATCAAGTCTTATTTATTCGACAAGCATTGGCCCGGGAGCAAGGAGGGGGAGGCGCGGCGCAAGGCAATGAAGCGCCAGCTCCGGGATACACACCTACTATGGCGGCGCGAACTGCGCCTGGACCAGTCGCGGCCGATTAAAACCGAACTGACCCTGAGCAGCGCCAAGCTCGATGCCTGTGTGGCTGTTCACCGGCTGGAGCGGCAGCATCGAGGTGCTGCCCTGCGACAGGTGATCCTCACCGACTTTATCCGTGACGAGAGCATTAATGAAAAACCGGGCGAGGAAAGTTCATTGGGTGCCTGGCCTGTACTCCTCCGCCTGGTTGATGCCGCTGACTCGGATGAGGCAGAGGATATGGCGCTCCTTAGCGGCCGCCTGGTCGTGATACATCAGTCACGCCTGCCGGCATTGCAGGGCCATCTAAACAGCAAAATCGACACCCGGTCCATCCCCGCACTGCCCGGATTCGTTCGCCTCAACGGCGCCGGCCAGCACCTGGTCGGCGCTATGACACGTCTCATCAGTGAAGGAAGGTTGCGCCTGCTGGTCGGCACTCGCGCCCTACTCGGTGAGGGGTGGGACTGCCCGGCAGTCAATTCCCTGGTCTTGGCCAGCTTCGTCGGTTCGTATGTGCTGACTAACCAGATGCGCGGCCGTGCGATTCGCATCGATCGGCAAAATCCGTACAAGGTCGCCTCCATCTGGCACCTGGTGGCGCTGGCTCACAACACGCCATCCGGGTTTGTCGATTTGAAAGAGCTGGAGCGACGTTTTGAGACCTTTGTGGGACTTTCCGAGCACGAACCGCGGATTGAAAACGGCCTCAAGCGAATAAAGCTGGCCTACGGTGATCGCTTCAAGCTTAACAACGGCCAGTTTCATTATGAGCGAAGTAACCGCCAGATGGCCGAGCGGCTGGCCGATATTAACGATGTTGCCCCACGCTGGCAGGAGGCTATTGACGGCGGCAGGCAGGGCCGGGTGGTGCCGACGGTACGCAGCGGAAAACCACCGCGTCACACCGGTTTTTTCTTCAACCGCACTTTGGGTTACCTCCTGTTCGAAACGACCTGCGGGCTTGGCGCTGATCTCTTCAATACGCTCGCCCGATCACGCGCCGACAGTACGGCGGACCTGCTTAATGCATTCGCCTTAGGCGCCGCGTTCGCGTTCATTTATGCCCTGCCGAAACTATGGAAAGCAGGCGTCCTTACCATGCGCCACTTGCCGGTGGACGGGACAATCAGGCAAATGGGCCTGGCCCTGCGTGATGCGCTTTGCGCCAGTGGTTTTATCGACAGGCGCCCCAACGATCTCCCGCTCAATGTGCAAAAA
>JBFEYJ010000107.1:0-9479 GCA_041562215.1 Thiohalomonadaceae bacterium
CCAGGGCCTGAAACAGGCCGGGATGGGCTTCTTCCATGCGTTCGCAGGGATCCGTCTCACCGGTAACTTCAAGTAGCGCCTCACCCAGTCTGATGCGTGAGCCGGTGCTTTGATAGAGCGGCAATGCATCCACCAGCAGGTTGGCTCGGCGGGTCTGCCATGGAAGATCCACGCCGAGGACATCACAGGCGGCCCGCCAGTCGGCCAGGCTCATCAGTGTGACCTGGCGCTTGCCGGGTTTGCCACGCCAGTCGCCGACGACACCCGAGTGGATGTTGAGCATCGCCTCGTTGTGCAGCGAGATTTCACCCCGGCGGCATGATTTGACCGCGATACCGAGCAAACGTGCCATTACGGTTGTTCGAGTTGCATGCATTCGTCGAGAATGGCGCGTAGGTGATCGGCGCCAAGCTTTTCCATTTGTTCGATATTTTGCTCCGGGATGGCCTCGGGGCGCGGATATCCGGAGATGGCCTTTGCCACCCCTTCGACCCGTAGCAGATGCAGGATCGGGTAGGGGGAGCGGTTGGTGTAGTTCTCGGCATCATCCGGAGCGGTGCCGGCGAACTGGTAGTGCGGGTGCAGGCTGGCCACCTGGAAGTCATCACCGTACCCCCCCTGCTCCAGCAGCGCATCGACGACATCTAGAAAGTCGTTGTAGTCGAGAAAGTCCTGCAACACCCACGGATGGATCAGGACGGTGGTTTCCACGGCCTGCGGATCGGCATCACGCAGGTGATCCAGTTCCTGCTGCAAATCGGCCAGCAGAGTTTCGGGGTCTGTCGCTTCACTCACCACATAGCGCACCTGCTCACCCGCGTAGGGCTTGCGGGCGAAAGGGCAGAGATTGAATTTGATCACCGTGCGCTCGATCCAGCAGCGTACCCTTGCAATCGCGATATCTGGAGTGGGAATTCTATTCATCTGTGTAGGATACCTTAAAATCAGTGTACTTCTGAGTTACTGGGGCTATTGCCGGTAAAAGGTTAAGGGGGGTAAAGCGAAATGACAGGGATACTAACGTTCCAACCTTTGCCCCTGAGTTTTCGTCTTCTCAAACATACTGTCCTGCACACCAGCCGGAGGCCCATGCCCACTGGAAGTTGTAGCCGCCGAGCCAGCCGGTGACATCAAGCACCTCGCCAATGAAGTAAAGGCCGGGAATGGTCTTGCTCTCCAGTGTCTTGGAGGAGACCGCATCGCAGTCGATACCGCCTCGGGTAACCTCGGCGGTACGATAGCCTTCTGTCCCGCCCGGTGTGATGCTCCAGTGGTGTAGTTGCTGCCGGACTTCATTGAACTGTGCCTTACTGAGCTGGGCCAGCGGCGTTTCCAGGAGCGCCTCTGGGAGCAGAGCCATCACCAGTCTCGTCGGTAATAGACGCCCGAGCAGGGTCTTGAGTTGTTGCCTGGGATGTTCCTGTCGGGTATTTTCGATGATTGCCTCAACCTCTTCCCCCGGTAGCCAGTCGATAGTGACGGCCTGCCCTGCCTGCCAGTAGTTGGAGACCTGGAGTATCGCCGGGCCGCTGAGGCCTCGGTGGGTGAATAGTACATTCTCACGAAAGGCTTTGCCTCCGGCTTCAACCATAGCGTCCACCGCGATCCCGGAGAGGGGCGCAAGCCGCTCCCTGTCCTGTGGTTGCAGCGTGAATGGCACCAGCCCGGCCGAGGGGGGCCACACCTTGATGCCGAACTGCTCGGCGATACGATAGCCGAATGGGCTGGAGCCCATGCTGGGAATGGATAGCCCGCCAGTGGCAATCACCAGTGAGTGGCATCGGTAGTCGCCCCGGGAGGTGTGTAGCAGAAAGCCGCCCTGATCTTTGCTGGCTTGCTGAGCTGAAGTGTGATCGGCGCTAACGTCAGGATTGTGCTGAGGGCCTAAGGTGTGTTCGATATTCTCAATGGTGGTCTTCAGCTGGAGTGAGACGCCGGCATCGCGGCCTTCGGCCAGCAGCATATCGAGGATCTCTTTAGCGCTTTCATCACAGAATAGCTGACCATGTTCGCGCTCGTGGTAGGGGATGTGGTAGCGCTCGACAAGCGCGATGAAATCCCACTGGGTAAAGCGGCTAAGGGCTGATTTGACGAAGTGCGGGTTGTGTGACAGATAATTGGCCGGGCTGACGTCGTAATTGGTGAAATTGCAGCGCCCGCCGCCGGACATGCGGATCTTGCTGCCCGCCTTGCGTGCATGGTCGAGCACCACCACCCGGCGGCCGCGTTTGCCTGCCTCGATGGCGCACATCAGTCCGGCGGCGCCGGCGCCGATTATAATGACATCATACTGGTTCATGCAGGGGTTTTTTGTCGTCGGAGTCGCAAAGAACAATTACGCCAGTATACAGTAGTGGTTGGTGGCTTATACTCGGCCAAGCTGTGGCGTAAAGACGGAGAAGGCGGATGAATGTAGTGGTTGTTGATAGCGCCCACCTGGCGGGAGAGGTGGATTTTCCCATGATCGACCTGCCGAAGTTCGGTTGGCAGCAGTATCCCGGGCTCAAACCGGAGGAGATCGCCGAGCGCTGCTGGCGTGCCGATATTATCGTGACGGTAACGACCCCGATCGATCAGGCGGTGATCGACAAGGCGTTCAAGCTCAAGCTTATCGCTGTCGCCGGGAATGACGGCGATCTGATCGATAAGGCGGCGGCGGAGGCACGGGGAATCAAGGTGACGACGGTGTCTGACTTGAGGCCCGATGATGCGGCAAGCAGCCAGGCTATTTGCGACAGGGTAGTGGAGAATATCAATCGTTTTATCCGCGAGCTGGAACAAACGTCTTAGCACGGGTTCATAGGATATAGGAGGGATTAGAAGATGGGCAAAAAGATACGCAAGGCCGGTGACGCCATTGACCACAATAAACTCGATCAGGTGGTCGCCGACGCCAGACGGGCGGCGGAGAAGCGGCTTGAGGGCTATCGCGAACAGTCGTTGAGGCTGCACCCCTGGATTTGTGGCCGCTGTAGCCGTGAGTTCACCCGAGAGAATCTGCATGAGCTGACTGTGCATCATAAGGACCACAATCACGACAATAACCCGCCGGATGGCAGCAATTGGGAAAACCTTTGCCTCTATTGCCACGACAACGAGCACCAGCGCTATGTGGATAAGGTTCGTGGTTATGACGGCTTGGCTGCGCCTGAGCAGAAAGCGGCCACCTTCAATCCGTTTGCCGATCTGGCCTCAATGTTGAAGCAAAAGGATAGTGATGATTAGTCCGCTGATCCGGGTTGCATAAAGAGTTGCCTGGCGAAAAAGACTCCCAAGATGACGAGAGACTCAGGGCTTACAGAATGTGCAGACCGTATGTCGCCTATTCAGGCGCTGTAATGAGGTTTGGACGAAGGCCATCACTTCATCCATTGAGCCCCGCCGTGTACCGGTGATCTCGGTGATATGGTTGGCGATGGTGTACTGGTACCAGCGGCCCCTATATTCAGGGAGCGGCGGTTTTATTTGTTGAATAGTGACAATCTCGAATTCCCATGAGCCCATGTCTTTGACCTCTAGTCAGGGTTGATGGCATTACTTCTCAAGCAGGATGTTGAAAGGGCCTCAAGTAGCGAGATCCGGTGTTAAAAGGCTGCTAATCCGCTCATTTACTGCAGTGAAACGGCATGATTTCGCCGTTGTTCCTTGTCCCATACTTGCCTGAGATATCCATACAACCTGTTAGTGAACCGCGTTGAATTCTAGGCGTGGTAGATGTCAGGCGTATGAAGGTTTGGTGTCACTACCGAGACACCGGCGGTTAGCTGTTCACACCCGCTGTAAGCTCGGGCCAACACTGATATGATTCCCTTATGCCATATGATTCAGCTATCCGGCTGTTGGAACAGTCAGTACTTTACTTCGAGGGCCGGCCTGTCGGTACCGCGGCCGCTTGTGATCCGCGCCCGGCTGCGGCCAATTACAACGAGTGCTTTGTGCGCGATTTCGTGCCCTCCGCACTGGTCTTTCTGATGCGCGGCGACCATGAGATCGTGCGCAATTTTCTCACCACGGTCATGGGGCTTCGCACCCAGCAGCCTGTGTTGCCGGGTCATCAGCGCGCCACTGGCCTGATGCCCGCCAGTTTTCGTATCGTGCATGAGAATGGTAAGGAGCGGTTGCTGGCGGACTTTGGTGAGTTGGCGATAGGTCGTGTGGCGCCGGTAGACTCGGCGATGTGGTGGATGTTCCTGCTGCGTGCTTACGTAAGGATTAGTGGCGATGAGGCCTTCGCCCGACTGCCATCGATCCAGGAGTGCATGCGCCAGACCATGGAGCTCTACCTTAAGGAGAGCTTTGAGTCGGCGCCGACCATGTTGGTGCCGGACGGCTCGTTCATGATCGACCGGCGCATGGGTGTTCACGGCCATCCACTGGAGATCCAGGCGCTCTACTACGGTATGCTGCGCACTGCCTATGAGCTGCTGCGTGAAGGCCCTGAGAACGAAAAGTTGCGTGAGATGCTCGCGATCCGCAGTAACTCAATACGTGCTTATGTGCGTATCTACTACTGGATGGGGCGTGACCGTCTCAACGAGATCCATCGCTATCACTCTGAAGAGTTTGGTATCGATGCGCGTAACGTGTTGAATGTCTATCCAGAGAGCATTCCGGACTGGATCGACGGCTGGCTGAAGCCCGGTAGTGGTTATCTGGTGGGCAACGTCGGTCCCAGCCGTATTGATTTTCGTTTTTTTGCCCTCGGTAACCTGCTGGCGATCCTGTTCGGCTTGGCCACCGATGATGAGGCACAGGCAATCATGCGCCTTTATCATCAGCACTGGGATGAGCTGGTAGGTGAGATGCCGTTAAAGATCGTCTACCCGGCGGTAACCGGTGCTGAGTGGGAGTTCATGACCGGAAGTGATCCGAAAAACACCGCCTGGTCCTACCATAACGGTGGTAACTGGCCGGTGTTGCTGTGGCCGTTCATCGGTGCGGCCAGGCGTACCGGACGCCTTGATCTGGCAGAGCGCGCGATGTATGAGATTGGGGAACGATTGATGGCAGATATTTGGCCGGAGTATTACGATGGACGGCTGGGCAGCCTGGTCGGTCGGCGTGCCAATAGCAATCAGGTGTGGAGCGCCACTGCCTATCTGGTTGCGCATGAATTGATGGAAAATCCCGCCGCCGGTGAGCTGTTCGGTTGCATGTTATTTGAAAGCTGACACGCTATAGGAATGGACAATTGTGATAAATTCCCGCTCTATAAGTATGGATAATAAAGAATAAGAAAAAGCCGTGATCATTGAATGTCACTTCCACCTTGCGCATGGATAGCGGTTCCGTGACCGACCCCGTTACCCAAGCCCCCATTACTCTGGCGCCTATCGGCGTATTTGATTCCGGAGCCGGCGGCTTATCGGTCTTGCGGCAGATCCATACCTTGCTTCCGCAGGAGTCGTTGTTCTATGCGGCCGATACCGCGCATATTCCCTATGGTGACAAAACGCCGTCATTCGTTAGAGAGCGGGTAAATGTTGTGGCCGAAATGCTGGTCGACCTCGGCGCCAAGTCGCTGGTGGTGGCCTGCAACACGGCCACTGCGGCGGCGGTTGAATCATTGCGTCAGCGTTTCGCAATGCCCGTGATCGGTATGGAGCCTGGGGTCAAGCCGGCGGTGGAGTGTAGCCGGAGCGGCGTCGTCGGCATTCTTGCCACCGAAGGGATGGTGCGTAGCAACCGTATGGCCGAGTTGGTGCAGCGCTTTGCCCATGGCCGGGAGGTCATTATCCAGGCCTGTCCCGGTTTGGTCGAACAGGTAGAACGCCACGCCCTGCAGAGTCCGGAAACGGTAAGATTGCTCCAGGCCTATCTGGCCCCGATTCTTGAGCGCGGCGCTGACACACTGGTGCTTGGTTGCACCCACTATCCTTTTCTGTTGCCTGCGATTAAGAGGTTGGTGGGTGCGCAAGTAAAGGTAATAGACACCGCTTCGGCGATTGCCCGCCAGTTGCAGGCGCAGCTGCATCAGCATAGCTTGCTTAATGAGTCAGGGATCGCCGGGCGTTTGCGCTTTTTCAGCACCGGTTCGATGCAGGAACAGGCCGAGTTGTTCAGTTGTCTCTGGGGTGAGCCGGTCGAGGTCGAGCCATTGTTCGGATACAAGCAGGCGCAAAGGTGATGCCGGTGCACAGAGGCATCAGTCGTAGAGAAAGCAAACACAATATATGTTTCGAACCTGGCCGTTGCAGGCGCTCAAATGCGTAAAACAGCGAAAAGTCAGGAACGGATATTTCATCGAAGCAGTGGTTGAAGGGATGATGTCGGTGAGGAAACGAATAAGCCAGGTTAAAGATAGCCCGGAATTCCAGTCGGGGTTGGTGCGTCTGGCAGTTTGGGTATTTGCCGTGACCTATGTCGGCCTTAGCTCCATGGCCGATTTTTATCTGGTCGATGTGGATCACTACGTGATCCTGTTTTCGGTTTATCTGGTGCTGTTTTTAGCGATCTTCACCAGTGTGCTATTTCGCCCCGTATGGGTGGCTCGTCAATACGTTGGGTTGGTGGCGGATATCACCGCGACCAGTTTCGCTATCTTTCTTACCGGCCATGCCACCAGCCCGTTCTTTATCCTCTATTTCCTGCTCTTTCTCTCCTATGGCACACGCTACGGGAAAAGGCATCTCTTAGCCGCTTCTAGCATAAGCACCATCGCCTACATGGTCACGGTGGCGGCAATGGACGGCTGGGATCAGTATGGTTTTGAGGTGAGCTTTGTCTGGTTATCGCTGATACTGCTACCGCTATACCAGTTATCGCTGCTGCGCCAACTGCGCAGGGCAAAGGAAATCGCGGAACTCTCCCTTCAGAAGGCGGAGGCATCCAATCAGGCTAAGAGTAGCTTTCTCGCTAATATGAGTCATGAGATCCGCACCCCGTTAAATGGATTGATGGGTATGGGTCAGCTGTTGCTGGCCACGCGTCTTGATGAAGAACAGCGTGACTACACCAACAATCTGCTCCGTTCCGGTCGCGCTTTGACCATGGTGCTCAACGAGGTACTCGATTTTTCCAAGATCGAGGCTGGGGTGGTTGAGATAAAGTCGTACGACTTTTCCCTGCGACCGTTGCTGGATGATGTGATGCAGTTGATGGGCTTTAGTGCCGAGGCCAAGTCTTTACACCTGGAGTATCGCTGTGCTGCGGAAATTCCGGATCGGCTTAATGGTGATGCTTCGCGACTTCGTCAGGTGCTGATTAACATTATCGGCAATGCTCTGCGGTTTACGGAAGAGGGCGAGGTGGTCGTTTGCATCGACAGAGTTGACGCCGAACCTGACGCCATGCGGTTGCGTTTTGCCATCATTGATACCGGTATCGGCATTCATCTGGAGCAGAAGGATAAGCTGTTTGAGCGCTTCACCCAGCTTGACGATACACTCTCGCGCAGCTATGGCGGAACCGGACTGGGTCTGTCGATAAGCAAGCATCTGGTGGAGGCGATGGGCGGGCGTATCGATGTTAAATCGGAGTATGGCCGCGGAAGTACATTCTGGTTCGAATTACCCTTTTCGATAGCGCAAGAGGAGGCTGCTTCAATAGACGAAGAGGTGGAGGCCGTCTCACTGCAAGACTTGCATGTTTTGCTGGTTGATGACGATGCGATTAATCGCCTTGCCGGACAACGCATGCTGGAACAGGAAGGATGCAAAGTAACGCTGGCCAACGACGGCAAGGAGGCGCTGAACCTGTTGCGGCAGCTGCAGGTGGACCTGGTGCTGATGGATATTCACATGCCGAATCTCGATGGCATCGAAGCGACCCGGCGCATACGCAAAAGCCGGGTTGATACCGACAGTCATTTGCCGATTATCGGGCTGACCGCCAGCGTGATGAAGGATGAGCAGCAGCGTTATCTTGAGGCCGGAATGGATGATGTGGTGGCCAAGCCGGTGGAGATCGCCGCCCTGCTGCGAGTGATGCGGAGTGTCACAAGCCGTTATCGAAAGTTGTAAATACCGCGAGAGACGCGGGAGTGAGGCCACTGCCTCGAGTGGCGGTTCGCTGTGGTAAACTGCACACCCGTTTTGAAGTAATCCCATCCGTTTTTGATGACAAATAATCAGCGTCGTGAAGCCTTCCGCACCCTGGCAAAGGATCTCCAGGGAATTGATATCGCCGCTTATAAGGCTTGCGAGAGGGACTGGCGTGAACCGGTGATCGGCCATGGGGCTCCGGAGTCGCGTATCGCTTTTTTCGGTCGTGATCCCGGCCGTGATGAGGTGGAACACCAGTTGCCCTTTATTGGCGCGGGTGGTCAGAAGGTGCGCGGGGTTATCTATCAGCACCTATACGGTAAGCCGATGCCTGACTTCAAAGCATCACTGGAAGTGGGCAAGGGATTTTTCTGGGCCAACACCGTGCCCTATAAACCGGTTGGCAACAAAGCCTGGTCAATGAAGGTCAAAAAACAGTTCCAGCCGCTGGTGGCCGATCTGTTGCTGTATGCCTGGAGCGGTCAAGACATCATTACCCTTGGTCGCGAGGCCTTCCTGTGGTTCGCCATCAACCAGCCGCGCGAGTTAAAGCAACAGCTGGAGGGCTTTTGGGTGCGGGAGGATCGGTTTAGCGCCTTTACTGAGGTGGAGCTTTCCGCACCGGACGGCGCCACCCGCCGCTTGCGTATCCATCCTCTGCCTCATCCTTCCCCTCTCAATGCAACGTGGTACAAACGCTTCCCCGAGCTACTGGAACGACGGCTTGCACAGCTGGAAGTGCGACCCGGCAACCTCAAACGTATGTAATCCCTTCAAGGCATCGTTGCTATCAGGGCTGCGTGATATCACTTACGGCTGTGGCATATGCCCTGATTTTATGTGGTCACCGTAGTGGTTTTTATGTGCGAGTCATCTGAAATCAACTAGTTATTACTTTGGCCTGCTTCTTGCCCACAGAATGTGAAGAATAGACATAAACCAATATTACAAGGGAATAACCAGAATGAAGAGAGCTGCCTATCTGCTGCTATTGGGTGTACCTCCTTTGCAGGCCGCTGAAGATGCGCTGCCGGTGATTGAAGTTGAGAGCACAACGCTGAGTGATATCAGCGGGGAGGAAGTCAAGTCTGCCGACCTCGCCGAGGCGCTGGCAAAGAAGGTACCCAGCGTGTCAGTGGTGCGCCGCAGTGGTATCGCCAACGACATCATTTTACGCGGCCAGAAAAAGGACAACATCAATATTCTGATCGACGATGCGAAGGTCTACGGCGCCTGTCCCAATCGCATGGACCCACCTACCTCACATATCCTTACCAACAACATCGAGGGGATCACTATCATCGAGGGTCCTTACGATGTGGAGAACTTCGGCACGCTGAGCGGTGCGGTGAAGATCACCACCAAAGAGCCGTCAAAAGAACTGGCCGGTGAAGTCGGCGTGAATTTCGGCAGCTGGGGCTATCGTAAGCAATACGCGACGGTCAGCGGCGGCAGCGACAGCGTACGGATGCTCATCAGTGCCTCCAACGAGACCAG
>JBFEYJ010000108.1:0-9475 GCA_041562215.1 Thiohalomonadaceae bacterium
GTGGTGTGAGTGTCATCCTGCGCAATCTCACGCACCGGGACACGGATGTCAGCGCGGGACCCATCCACGTAGATCTTCTTCGACTTTGGAAACGGCTTGGTGACCTCGGCGGAAAGTTGCGCGGTCTTCTTCAGGAATTCTTCTGGGATGGCGCTCATGGCGTGTCCTCGGTGGTTGTATTGCAGGGAAGACCGAAGCGCCACAGGCACAATCGCTTCCCTACGCCGGTGTTATCCGGATCAGGTTCAAAGGGTCAACATCTCAGTCGGGCACGGCCCAACGCCCCTAGCAGTAACAGCTAAAGGTATAGGATAAAAGCAATTTTTTCAAGCGAGCAATCCAGACCGAGCACAACAAAACCCTATAAAAACAGAGCTCAAAAAGTAAGTGTGTGCTCACACCCACATCCTCAATCACTATCATCACTTATGTCCCCATCACCTGCACTACCCTTGCCTCCTCCGGGGAAAATACTTACTCTTTGGATTGTTTTGCTACTGGACCGGGAGAAGTATCGATGGCCGATATGAATATCGAACAAGCGCGCCACAACATGATCGAACAGCAAATCCGGCCATGGGACGTGCTGGATCAGCGGGTGTTGGAACAGATCCGGATCACACCCCGTGAGGACTTTGTCCCGTCTGCTTACCGCAATGCCGCCTTCACCGACACGATGCTGCCTATCGGTCATGATCAATGGATGCTTGAACCAAAACTTGAGGCACGACTGCTACAGGCGCTGGCAGTGCAACCGAATGAAAAGGTACTTGAAGTGGGCACCGGCAGCGGTTATATGACGGCACTGCTGGCAGGGATGGCGCGAGAAGTAGTGTCGGTGGAAATCGTGCCCGAGCTCTATGAGGAAGCCAAAGCACGACTTGAGCACCACGGCATAGACAATGCCATTCTGGTACAGGGCGACGCCTCTAACGGTTGGGATGCACACCAACCGTATGACGCCATCGCCGTCACCGGCTCCTTGCCGACCCTCCCACTGGGGCTCAAACAGAACCTGCAAATCGGTGGCCGCCTGTTTGCCATTATCGGCGAAAAGCCTGCCATGGAAGCCATGCTCATCACCCGCATCAACGCCAACGAATGGCGCGAAGAGATTCTTTTTGAGACCGTGGTTCCGCCCTTGATGACTGCACAAAAGGTGCAACACTTTATTTTCTAGGCGACTGACCACCGAAGACAAGGAGCCATAAGGCTCCTTTTTTTCATTGAAACTCTACAGTGTCTATTCCTGTGAAAGATGTCCCTGAATAAGGCCTAAGGAATGCTCGCCGCGCAAGCAAAACTCAGTATTTCAGTATTTGCTAATATTCGGCAGACAACCATCAAATATTGGTAGTATACTGTCAACTTTAGCCCGGTCCGAAACAAACTTGAATAAGGGACTTACAATGCAACGAGTTGCCGCCACACTGTTCGCCAGTGCTGCCCTGCTTCTGGGCGCCACCAGCAGCCACGCCGAAGACTTGCTTGAGATCTACCGTTTAGCCCAGGAGAGCGATCCCCAGTTGCGTGCCGCCGAGGCAGGCAATCAGGCCGCCCAGCAAGTCCGCGCCCAGAGCCGCGCCGCCTTGTTACCGCAACTCAATTTCGGGGCTGACTATACCCATCACGAATCAGATATCCAGGCTTCGACAATCGGCTCGACCGGCACCACCGATTATGACTCCAACAGCTACACCCTGAATCTGCGCCAGAGCATCTATCACCATGACTACTATGTGCAGCTCAAGCAGGCGGATGCACGCATCGCCCAGGCCAATGCCGAATATGAGGGCGCCAGGCAGGGGCTGATCCTGCGAGCCGCCGAGGCCTACTTCAATTTACTGGGCGCGCAGGACAGCCTGGCCACCGCGGAGGCAACCAAACGCGCCATCAGCCAACAGCTACGCCAGACCCAGCAGCGCTTCGAGGTGGGTCTTTCCGCCATTACCGATGTACACGAAGCCCAGGCAGCCTATGACATCGCCGTGGCCGCCGAACTCGCCGCCAAGAGCCAGGTCGACAACGCCCGCGAGAACCTGCGTGAAATCATCGGTCGGGACCCAGTAGCGTTGGCGGTGCTTAAAGAAGAGCTACCGCTGCTAGTGCCTGAACCGGCAGACATCAACCAGTGGGTAGAGACCGCCCAGCAACAGAACCTCTCCCTACTCGCTACCGAGGCCGCCGCTCGCGCCGCCCGTGAAGAGATGAATCGTCGCCAGGCGGGGCACTACCCGACGTTGGATCTGGTGGCAAACCACAGCTACTCCGACACGATGGATTCACCGACCTTTGGCACTGAACAAACCGACACCACCATCGGTATACAGCTGAACGTACCCATCTACTCCGGTGGCCTGACCACCGCCCAGACCCGTGAAGCCCGTGCCCTCTACACCCAGGCCCAGGAAGCTCTGGAGCAGCAGCGCCGTGCCACCGTTCGCGAGAGCCGCAACGCCTTTCTCGGCGTCACCACCGGGATCAGCCAGGTGCAGGCCCGCAAGCAAGCACTCGCTTCCGCGCAAACCGCACTGGAGGCGACCCAGGCCGGTTTTGAAGTGGGCACCCGCACCATTGTTGATGTCCTGGATGCCCAACGTGTACGCTACACCGCCCAGAGCGACTACCTGCGCGCCCGCTATGACTACCTTCTGGCCACACTGCGGCTGAAGCAGGCCGCCGGTTCCCTCAACGAAACCGATATTGTCCAGATCAACACCTGGCTTGAATAAAGGTTTCAGGAAAAAGATAAAACTGCAGATTAGGGTATTTAACTGTCACCGCTCCCCGAGAGCGGTGACCTTTCTTTTAAGTGCTACCCATGAGACCACCAGCCCTGATAAACTTCGGCGCATGAATACAAACGATCTTTTTCCACCCGCCGCCCCCGACTTCAGCGATCCACTTGGGCTGCTTCGGGCCTGCCACGAACACATCATAAAGCACAGTGATATGGTCGAAGCGCTGGCTGCCCACCTGGCCGCCAAGGGGCTGGATCAGGAGGCAAGCGATGCCGCTGTGCAAATTCACCGTTATTTCTCTGTTGCCGCCAAGCATCACCATGAGGACGAAGAGCAGGATCTCTTCCCTCGCCTGGCCCGCCAATCGCTAAAACTGGCCGACCTTATCCACACACTGAAGCGGGAACATGAGGAGCTCGAGGCTCTGTGGGCTGAGATCGCCCCGCTGCTGGCTAAACCGAGGAGTATCGAGAATGTAGAGACCTTCCAGGCATTGGCAAAGCGCTTCGCCGGCGCCTACCGAAACCACGCGAGTAAAGAAAACAGTGATCTTCTGGAGATGGCGCGGCATATCTTCAGCAGCGACGAACTCAAGGAGATCGGGCGCGCCATGGCCGAGCGCCGCGGTGTCAAACCCTCTGTTTAATCAGGTGAAGCGCCTCACCCCACTACGCGGCTTCCTCGCCCCAGGCTACTGGCCCACCTGGTTCGGGCTCGCTCTGCTACGCATGGCCTTGGTACTGCCCTACCGTACAATGCTTTTATTGGGGCGTGGCCTTGGCACCCTGCTCTATCACTTGGTCGGCAGCCGCCGCCATGTCGCCGAAGTCAATCTCCGCCTCTGCTTTCCCGAGCTTGACCAAGCCCTCCGGCAACAGCTGGCGAAGGAGAGCTTTATCGCCGCCGCGACCTCACTGTTCGAGGGCGCACTCAGCTGGTGGGCGACCGATGCGAGGATAAAAAAACTCTACCGAATAGAGGGACTGGAACATCTCGAGGCGGCCAGAGCCCAGGGTCGCGGGGTGATCCTGCTTGGCGGCCACTACACCACGCTGGAAATCAGCGGCCGTTTTCTCGCCTTTCATGTGGAAGGGTTACAGCCTGTCTACAAACCGGCACGTAACAAGCTATTCGAAGCAGTGATGGCCAACTCGCGCAAACGCCTGTTCGATGACCTATTGCCCAGCGCCGACATGCGCACCATTGTTCGCAACCTGAAGAAAGGCAAGGTGGTGTGGTATGCCCCCGACCAGGATTTCGGCCGCGAGCGGTCTGTGTTCGCCCCTTTCTTCGGTGTGCCCACCGCCACCCTGATCAGCACCGCCAGGCTGGCCAAGCTCTCCGGTGCGCCGGTGGTGCCCTACTATTCGGAGCGGCTGCCGGGGAGCGAGGGCTTTTTGCTCCGACTGGCTCCCGCGCTGGAGGGCTTCCCCAGCGGTGATGACCTTGCTGACGCCAGCCGTGTGAACCAGGTTATCGAGGAGCAGGTCCGCAAGGTGCCGCAACAATACCTGTGGCTGCACAAGCGCTTCAAAACCCGACCTGAAGGCGAGGCGGATGTCTACCGGCGCTGAGCTGGAACGGCAGCTGTGGCGCTACAATCTGCTACTACGTCTGCTGGCCCTACCCATCATCCTGTTCACCCTGTGGCAAGCACTTCGTGAACGCGATCCGCGCTTCCTGCGCGAGCGCCTGGGCTTCTACCGAGGCAGCCCCGATAAGCCACCAATCTGGTTACATGCAGCCTCAGTCGGCGAAGTCAACGCGGCTCAACCGCTGATCGAAACACTCTTGAATTATTATCCCGATACCCCCTTGCTACTGACCACATCCACCCCCAGCGGTGCGAGAACAGCAGCGGCAAAGCTGCCCCCATCCGTCCGTCATGTCTATTTTCCTATCGACTGGCGTAGCGCTGTCAAACGTTTCCTCACCCACCACCGCCCGCGCTATGCACTGGTGATGGAAACCGAGCTGTGGCCCAACCTCTATCGCCGATGCAACGCACACGCTATCCCGCTGCTGATTGTCAACGGCCGCCTCTCGGCTCGTACCCTCAGTGCCGGGCCATGGTTGCGCCGACTCTACCGCCTGTGCCTGCAACAGGTCACCGCAGTACTTGCACGTTCTGAACATGACCGCATCGGGTTTATCTCCCTGGGTGCACCGAAGGATCACTGCGAGATGGTCGGCAACATCAAATTTGCTGCGGCGCCGACAGCCGGTGGGGTGAATCCAATCGACCTCAAACGACCTTACATACTCGCCGCCTCCACACGCGAGGGGGAAGAGAAGCTTGTCGTTGGAGCCTGGAAAGAGAGCTCTCTTGCCGGAAGTCTCCTGGTCATTGCTCCACGTCATCCCAAGCGTCTGGCGCAGATACTGGGTGACCTTCCGGATGAGACGATCAGCGTGCGCAGCCGGGGCGAAGCGATCACCGACTCCACCCGAGTCTATATCGCTGACACCTTCGGTGAATTGCCGGCGTTCATCGCCGGGGCTGACCTTGTGTTCATCGGCGGCTCACTGGTGCCAAAAGGGGGGCAAAACCTCCTGGAGGCGGCAGCGCTGGGTAAGGCCCCCCTGTTCGGGCCACATATGGATAACTTCCTCTGCGAGGCCGAGGTACTTCTCAATGAAGGGGGCGCGGTGCAGGTTAGTGATCCACACCAACTTGCCACCGAATTCAGGCGTTTACTGAAAAATGAGCCCTTGCGCCGGGAGATGGGTGAGAAGGCCCGAACCGTTGTGGAGCAAAGACGTGACATGGCCGAGCGCTATCACAAGGCAATTGAACGTTACTGCATCCTGGGGTGATAACACTCTCAACCGGAGGTTCCAAAGGAAAGGGAAGGTACTTTGTACACAATTCATCCTGATGTTTTCTCTGTCCCCTCCGCAAGATCAGATTTTTAATTACGACTTCCCTTCGTAACCGCGCAATATCACCTTCCAGTCCTCGTCATCAAAAGCAAAGTTGCGCTCTGTGCGCCGAAACTTCTCAAGGGAGCGCTTGAGTCGTTCAAAGTTGGCACGCTGCCAGCGAGCAGAGGGCTTGCGCTGCTCCCCGCGGTCGAAATCAATGAGATAGACACCGCCATCATCATCCAGCAGGATATTGCGGGCGTTGAGGTCGGCGTGATAAATCCCTTCATCGTGAAATTGTCGGATACCGGCACCAATGGCTTGAAGCCAGGCGGCGGAAAGTCGCTTCCGCCCCAGCCACTCTGCCAAGGGGCTGGCAGACAGTCGCTCGGTAACGATGTCAGCCTGATAGGTCATCCCGTGACGAATAACCCGCGCAGCAATCGGCCGCGGCACCGGCAGACCACGCTGGTACAGCATGGATAGCAAATGCCACTCCTGCCAGGCCCGGCTCCGCTCGAGCCCCAGCCACAAATAGCGATCACGGGAGAAGCGTGCCGGTATACCTCCCCGCTGGTAGTGGCGCAATGCATAGACCGAGTTCCCGTTTTGCACGAAAATGGTTGTACCTCGGCCCGGGGCCACATCCAGCACAAGCTGTTCCTCCGCCCACGCCTGGGGCTCAAAAAAGGTATCATCCACTTGGCCTAGGCAATCGGCATCATATAGGATGTGGCTTTTTTCTGTCGTCATCTGGGTCGAATTCATCTCATGGCTCTACCGTTAAAAGCGCCACCAAATAGCTTGTGCCTGCTGCGCCTCTCGGCGATAGGGGACATCAGCCACACTCTGCCGATCCTGCGCACTCTGCAAGCGGCATGGCCAACGACACGCATCACATGGATCATCGGCAAGACGGAACATTCACTGGTCGGTGATATTCCGGGCGTGGACTTTATCATCTTTGACAAGTCCCGGCGATGGCGTGCCTACGCTGACCTGCGAAAAGCGCTCAAAGGGCAACGTTTCGATGTTCTGCTGCACATGCAGATGTCGATGCGCGCCAGCCTGGCCAGTCTGCTGGTGCGGGCAGACGTGCGCCTGGGATTTGACCGTGCGCGTGCCAGGGACATGCAGTGGCTCTTTACCAACCATAAGATCGCCGCACGGGAAAACCAACACGTCATCGACAGTTTTTTCGGTTTTACCGAGGCACTCGGCATCAGCGAACGTACACTGCACTGGGACATACCCGTCCCCGAAAGCGCGCGCGAATTCGCTGACAAGGCCCTGCCTCGCGAGCCTTTCATCGTAATAAGCCCATGCTCCAGCATGGCCTATCGCAACTGGACCTCGGCAGGTTATGCCGCAGTCGCCGAATATGCGATCAAACGCTATGGGCTGAAGGTAGTGCTATGCGGCGGAAACAGTCGGCTGGAGCGACTCTACGGTGCCGAGATCCACGCGCGGCTGGATACTCGGGGTTACAGCAGTGCACTGACCAACCTCATCGGCCGCACCAATCTGAAGCAATTACTGGCGATCCTGGCACGGGGAGAGCTGCTGGTCAGCCCCGATGCCGGCCCGGCCCATCTGGCCACCGCTGTCGGCACGCCCGTGATCGGTCTTTATGCCTGTACCAATCCGGAGCGTGCCCGCCCCTACCTAAGCGCTGCTCATACTGTGAACCGTTACCCGGAAGCGGTGCAGGCCAAGTATGGTAAAATGCCGGATCAGTTGCCCTGGGGGATCCGCATCAGAGATCCCGGCACCATGGAACGCATCCAGGTCGATGATGTCACAGCGGTACTGGACAAATTGATGAGCGCGGCAACGCCCTCCGAATAAATATCTCGGATCCACCGATCACTATGCTCTCATACCTGCGTTTATTCTTGCTGCCGCTGTCATTGCTGCTCCTCCTCGCCCTGACAGAAAAAGGGCTGTTCGTTCTCTACCATGCCGATCAACTGGACGGGCTCGGCCTTGCCGACATCCTTTATTCGATGATGTGGGGCCTCCGTTTCGACCTTGCTATCGCCGGCGCCTTCACCTTCATTGCCTTCTTCGCGGCCTACCTGCTCCATCGTCTGCTACGCATCCGTTTCGCGAGCGGACTGCGTCACGCAGGCTTCATCGTTGCCGCCGTATTACTGATTCTGCACGGGGCTGACCTGCTCTACTACGGCGAGGCGGGACGCCATCTGGGTTATGAGCTCAAGGAAAGCATCAATTCCGGTTCAGACCTGGCCACCGCTTCACTTCAGACCTATACCGGCCCTGTCGTACTTCAGCTATTACTCCTTATCCCGCTCTACCTCCTCAACCGGTTTCTCTTTACTCGCTTTACCACGACACAGCAGCCTCCAAAGGTGCGATTGGAAGCAGAGCTGGCGCTAATACTCCTACTGTTGCCTACCATCCTCATGGTTCGAGGTGGCTTGGTCTCCGTGCCCCTCCAGCCGTTGCATGCTCATGAGATCGGCGATAGCCGAAGCGCGACGATTGCACTCAATGGCGCCTACAACGCCGTTTTCTCCTCGCTCACTCCCTCCTCAATCACTCCGGTATTTGAACAGCCGCCGACAGAATCCGAGCTTGAGCAAGTACGCGGAATGTTCGCCGACATCCAGGCTACACCCGGCGGTAAAGCCAGGCCCCGGAATGTCATCATGATTCTGCTGGAAAGCTGGTCCGGTGCTTTTCAGCAACCCTATGGTTATGACAAACAGACGACACCGTTTTTTGATGGGCTGCGCCGGCGTTCATTAACCACACTGGCAACAACCGCCGGTGGACACCGCACCACCGAAGGGATATTTGCCACCATGTGTTCCTGGCAGAACCCACTGGGACAGACCGTGGCCCAGAGTCAGCTGCAAGATTACCCATATCACTGCCTGCCCGAGATCCTCAATAAACAGAATTATCATACCGCCTTTTTCCAGGGAACCCTGAAAAACACCAGTGGGACAGGCCCCTTCGCCCAACTGGTCGGATTCAGGCACAGTTATGGCAAAAAGGATGTGAGCGAATATCGCTATCCGCATAACAGCTGGGGCCTCCAGGATCCCGACCTGTACAGCTTCACCCTGAAAAAGCTCAGAGAGATGCCCCAACCCTTCTTTGTCGGCATCAACACCAACTCAACCCACTCATCTGAGCTTCCGCCGGGAGTGAATCCCCACTTCAGTGGTGAAGACACGGAAGCCACTTACATCAACATGCTGCATTTCTCCGATAGCGCCCTGAGGGATTTCATCCAGGCTGTGGAAAACGAACCCGCTTTTAAGGACACCCTCTTTGTCGTGGTTGCCGATCACGCCGGTCTCTCTCTGGGCAGCAGTAATCTGAACAAATACCTCGTCCCCTTCCTGATTTATGCACCTGGGCAGATCGAGCCGAAACAACTCGATGTCGTCAGCAGCCAGCGTGACATCGCCCCGACGCTACTCTCCCTTCTACGCATCGATGAAAAAACCTCATTCAGCGGCCGATCACTGCTGGACAGCGGAGCCTCTCACTATGCCGACTATTATCATCAGGGCATGCTTGGCTGGATCGAGGGCAAGCGGGGTATCGAGTTTCGCCTCGGCGATACACGGGAAATGCAGTGTTTCGAGCTAAGAAAGGCGCCGTTCCGGCAGCAGCCCGAAGACTGCCGTGAGAGCGATCAGGAGCTGCGCCGGCGGGCGCAGGCCTTCACCCACCTGAGCCAGTCACTGCTGTTTAGCGGAAAAATAAGTGCTTTCAATCAGTTACAGGGAAACGAGTGAAGCTTTACTCTCCTGAATTTCAAGGTTTTTATGCTATGATCCAGCATCGCCAGCGCCTCTTCCCGATGATGCGCATGGAAAAGAACACCAATA
>JBFEYJ010000109.1:0-9468 GCA_041562215.1 Thiohalomonadaceae bacterium
CGCCTCAAGGGTAACCCCGGGCGAATAGTAGACAGAGTAGTAGTCACCCTGGCTCTCGGGTGCGATTTCCAGTGAAGGCAGTACGCAAGGTAGGCGGTTCTCCTCGCAGAACCGATGCACTGGTGACCATTGCGATCCGCCCGCACCGGAAAGTACGGCAAATACCGGCTGCCGGCGATAATTCGCTTGCAGTTGTTCTCCCCAGCTTTCGGCGGGTCCCACGAGTTTCCATACTTGCAGCCGCCAGATCTTGGCGATGCCGCGTGCGCTGGCCGCCCAGGCACGCATGACGCCGAGCACGGCGTCGGCTTGCCCCGCAGGTGCATCGGGAGCGATGACTGTCGCTACGTGCAATGTATCGGATCCCACGCCGGGAGCCGGTTTCGCGACAAGTTGATTCAGGTGGGCTGCCAGGGCGGAGACTGCATGGTCGTCGAGCGCATAGCGCGGCATGGGCGCCAGCCGCTTGCCGTCGGCATCCACTCCCTCGCGTAGCGCACGTCCGAGGCTTGTCTCATCATAGGCGCTGCGCGTGAGCGCCCTGGCCCAGGCTTCGTTGGGCACCCAATGATGGGCAGGATCGAGAAAGGTTCCATGGAAACGCGCCGTCCTGAACAGCAACGGTCCCGCCACTGGAGGCACGAGTATTGTGGCGACGCCGGATCCCTCGATTGATCCCATACCACTGCGGCGGTGACAGGTCGCGCACGCGGCACTTTTGCCTTCAAACAAGACACCCTCGGCTCGTAGAGCCTGCAGGGGCGATCCATCCGGCAGGATGCCATGCTCGTAGATGAGGCGTCCTTTCTCGATGTTGGCGGGTTCCGGGTCGGAAGCGGCGCCGAATGCCGGAAAGGCAGCTGCCAACTGCGCGAAGAGCAGCCAGACTATCCCGAGCCGGCGTTTGTTAGAAGGCTTCGACCCGCTTGGTTGAATTGTCGAGCCGGCATCAGGCAAATGCACGTCACGCTCCTCATATTAATGTTCAACGATGGGGGCTGCACCCGCCTGGATGCAGGCGGGCCACTAGCCTCTTAACCGGCTGGGGGCCCCGCAGTGTCGCGGCTATCGGATTGGATCTTCTCGCCCACGGAAATGAGTTCCACATCGAACAGGAGCGTACGGTTCTCCAGCGGCCCGCGATCGTAGGCTAGACCGGGCGGGATGATGAGCTGGATCTTTCCACCTTCCTTGATGAGTTGCAGCCCCTCGGTCCAGCCCTTGATCACATCACTGAGCTGGAACGTGGCGGGTTTGCCCCGATCATGTGAGCTGTCGAACTCCTGACCGTTGCTCAACGTACCACGGTAGTGAACCGTCACTTGGTTGGTCGCGGTGGGGGCTTTGCCTGTACCCTTCTTAATGATCTTGTACTGCAACCCACTCTTGCTCGTGATTACGCCAGGCTTGAGGGCGTTTTCCTGCAGGAACTTTTTATCCAGCTTGAGGTTTTTGAGTTCCATCTCTTTCCGCTTCGCCCGTTGTTCAGCCACGACTTTGCGTTTCAACTCAATCAAAGTGGACTGCATATCCTGGAGTGACATCCTGGGTTCGGTGTCGGAGAGGGCGTCCTTGATACCCTCGACCAGTGCATCTTTGTCCATCTCGACTCTCTGGCGCTTGAAGTCTCCACCAATCTGGTAACCCAGGCTGTAACTGGTACGCGCGGCTTCATCATCGAGTTTGAGCGGATCGGCAGCGTTAACGCTGACGAGGGGCGAGATCAATAAAACAATGGCGGGAATGGCGTGAATTCGCATATGTATTCTCCGTTGTTGAGGTAACGCGGCTCACCCTCCGGCTCGCTGCGCCCGGCTTGTGTATTTCCTGTAAAAGGGCCGCCCGCTAGGCGGGTGGCCCTGGTTTCTAACGTTCAGCGGTGTGCCCGATGGTGAAGAGGTGTCTTAGGGCACCGCTACACAACCAGGCGCAGCGGCCTTGTCACCGACGCAGAACGGGACCATCATCTCGTTGTCTTCGTGCTCGATGATGTGGCAATGCCACACATATAACCCTGCCACATCAAAGGTCGCATTGACGCGGGTGACCTCGCCTGGGTAGGCGATGACCGTATCCTTCCAGCCGGCCTCCGTGGGCTCGGGTGCTCGGGTGGCAGTGAGGCTTCCTGTCACCGGATCGAATGCCTGTCGATTGACCAGCTTGAACTTCACCAGGTGCAGGTGGATCGGATGAGCATCGGCTGACCAGTTCCAGAGTTCCCAGGTCTCTGTCGCGCCGAGCGTCGGGTTGGTCTGAATCGGATCTGACCAGAGGGTCACCGTACCGCCGGCAGCGCCGTTGATCCCGAGTACGGCAGCCTTTGGCGCCATCGGTACCGAGTGTGCAATGTTGCTGTTAGCGTTACGGTTACGCGTGCCATTTCCGTTCCCGGCCTTGAGACAGGTTCCGGGATTGTTCGGGTCGGGAGTGGAGTGCTTGTCATAGTTGATCTGTCCGTTGGGGCTGACCGTGACACAGATCGAGAGGGATTCCTCTTCAAGCAGGGCCATGTCACGCGCCCCTGCAATGGCGGGTCCATTGGCGGGATCGCCGGCATCCGGCAGGGTCAATTTCAATGAGGCCGGCGCTGTGGCTGATTCACCGGCCGCCGTATCCGCCGTGACCACGAACTCCATTACCTGGCCGGTGGTGCCAGGGTCGGCGATGGGGGCGACAGGGAAACCACCAAAGGGTGAGTCGGGCCCGGTATTGATCAGGCGGACACGGGTCCCTGAAGCCAGACCGGTAAAGTCGACGATGACGTCTGCGCGTTCGGCCAGCCCCATGAGTAGGGCCTCCTCGGGTGTGGCGGCTGCCGTGGCGGCGGGAATGGTACCGGTACCGGGCAGCACTGTCTTGAAGCCTGTCTTTACCTCGACAACGGCGGGCAGCAAACCCTGCTCGGCGCCGATCTGGTAGAAGGGCACCTCCTGGGCGGTCAGCTGGTTAGTGGCCGGGTCAACGACGAACATCGACAGGTTGAGGAAGCGCGAATTGCAGCCATTCAGCAACCGGAAGCGGTAACGGTCCGGCTCCACGTTAAGCGTTGGCCAGCTAACCCCGTTCACCACCATAACATTGAAGAAGGCTTCCGGGTTCCACATGGCGGGGATGTCCGAGGGATAATTCGGATCGCCGATGAACGGAATGTTTAACTGGTTGTAGCGCAACTCCTGGAAGAAAGCCCGCTGGTTCGGGTAGAACAGCGAGCCGTCAGTGTTGAAGGAACGATCCTGGATGACAATCGGGATCTCGCGAATCGCTGCACGTACCGGATTTCCCGGCGTGTTCAGAGCCAGCACGCCCTGTCCCGCCACGGGGGCCGGCCCGGGCAGCGTGCCGGAGACCAGTCCGCTCTCACCCCCGCCCGCCTCGCGGAGCAGCCAGAATCCGGCCGGGCCTGCGTAGACGTTATTGCGGGTCATGCCCAGGGTGTGATCGTGGAACCAGAGTGTGGTCGACGGCTGGTCGTTGGGGTAACTGAAGCTACCCACGCCGGGTACGGTATTGGTCAGAGTGGCGTACCGGTTGACCAGCGTGCCGGTTCTTGCCCAATTAGCACGGATATTGTTGGCATCGGGCAACCACCAGGCCTCTGGATAACCGTCACTCTCCGGGCCCACGTGCGCGCCGTGCACATGGGTCACGATCGGCACCGGGCCGAGGTAAGGCTGCTGCAGCGTGATACCGTTGAGGGCGGGATCGGGGCGACAGTCCTTGGTCTTTCCCGGATCCGTGCAAGCAAGTTGCTCTGGATTGGCCCAATGCAGCGAACGGTCGATGGGCAGGAGATGGGACAGATAATTGCATGCGGTGTCATTGGCCGGGTCTGCGCTTGCCTTGCATGCATCAGGGTTGGCGACAAGGTCATTGATCCAGTTCACGTTGGTGCGGGTGTTAACCGTCGCCTCGATGGTATAGGCCGGGTAGTTGAATTGTGAATCGGCCGCCGGTGCGACGGCAGGCGTCGTGTCCTGGGCGGGTCCATAACTCCAGACCGTGGTGGCCGGGAATGTGATGTTGTTCGTGGAGGGCAGGATTTGCTGCTTGAACTGCCGCACCGCGATTTCGTAATCGTTGGGGGTTGCGCCTACAGCGTTTGACGGTTTCATCACCGGTGGGATGACCAGCGGCGTGATGTATTTAGGAATGGTGGTGGGATCGAGCGTGCCGCCTGGAACCGGCGCGGCAAGGGCCGGATTGCTCCCTAAACCGGCCTCGGCGAACCATGCGATCCCTATGGCGGCGACTAGACTTTTCATTTGCATCGTTGAAGTCCTCCTACAAGGATTACGGATTGATTGCGACCGTTCGTTATCTCCTTGTTCACCATGCCCCGTGTGATTTAGTGGAATAAGTCGATACGCCAATTGTCTGCAACGTTTAACCTGATTGATGCACTTGGCGGCAGGCAACGTGCCCTCAACCCCTCATTCAGTCCCTGACGCTGACGTAAAGGTGCAGCGTGGAAACGTATGGAGGAGGCGGCTATGGCGAATCCATCCAGGCATGTTTGTTGATCCAATTGATCGAACTACAAAATCAGATTAATGACGGCCAAACGGGCTCGCACTAGGTAGAAACCCTATAACTGAAAAAAATTACAAATGACACATATGACCCGGAGGCGTAATCCCTGAACTCGGCACCGAAATGCTCGGCAGGCGTGCCCAGGGAACTATTTATCTGGTGGATAATATTAATCGTGGAGCTGGTGTGACGACTTGAATGCGATACCGTTAGGTTCAGCTAAACGCTCGTTGGCGCGGATGAATGATTTTTCGGTTGAGTTCCAACATTCCAAAAATGGTTGAATGTTATAACTGACGCCATTCAATGCCTCGTTTCCATTTGTCGGTGAGTGATAAACCAGGGCGACTCCACGACTTCAAAGACTTTCCAGTCCTAATAGCGTCAGTTCATAGTCAGTCTTGCTCACTAACCGGTATTCAACTCCGGAACAAAAGCAGAATGCAGACGAATCCGGTGATCGTTGAGTCCGTTTTATGAGATATCCGCATGTTGCATGGATATCAGACAACCCGACAGTGACAAGTGAACAGGGCCGTCAGCATGTAAAAGGGAGTGAACGGTGCCGAAATTTGAGGACTGAATGACGGCAAGGTAATAGTCAGTTCTCATGAACATGAATGCGAATAAAAGACGTCAGGCTTACCGGGGGATAGTCACGTTACTGGTATTGATGCCGTTTGGTTTAATGGGGTTCTAAGCTGTATGTGCTCGACTACCGGCTTAAGGGGCTGATCCCTGAAGTATCCCCTCATTTTAGCTAACCGAAAAGACTTCAGATGAGGCGCGATGCTCCTGAATCTTCTCAGCAAATGCATTCATTATCTTGGTTAGCCACTCCTCGTTCATGCGCGGGATAAGGTCATATACCATCTGTTCCTGACGTAATAGCGAATGTGTACGCAGTTTTACCGTATTAGCCTTGAGGTAACGGTCATACCCAACGGCTTCACAGGCGGCGCCGAGTAGTGTAAGCAGAACAATAGCAATGGCACTAAGTAGAAACCGCCTATCTCTAGCTCGATTCTTTTCGTATGAATGGCATCCATACCCATGCCAAAGCGCAGATCCTTGGTATCCAGAAAGTAGTTCTCGATCCCACAGCGCTTACCGTAATACTTGATAAGTTCCGCTGATTTTGCGTTCGGATCACTCGTAGCCATACATTATGACTCCCTGCACGCAAACAATTGTTGGTACTGGAAATGCTTTGGCTGTTAGCGAGGCCTGGCGCAAGATTTTTGCTCTTCCGCCTTTGCCTACCCATTGCGCGGCTGGTCGTCTGTCGCCATTCGCGTCACTTACCTTCACATTCCCGCGTAAACGGATGATATATCCAAATTTCCAGTCATCGCGTAGTCCTTTAAACAGCGCTGTATCCATGAATCCACGATCGGCCACTACTGTACCTTAACCCCATCGGGCAATGTTTCGTGAAGGCGTTTCAGGACGGGATCGCGCGACTAAAAAAAGGGTACAAATTTATTTGCCGAACAAATAAATGGGGATGCATGGTAAATTCGTGGAGTTACCTCAGGTAATGTCCACTTTATTCTCTAGTTGAATTTGAAGGCCGCTCTCATAAAGTTTTCATATTTGTCAAGAGAACCGACAATGCTGTCATTGAGGTGTGTCATGTAAAAGAAAATAATGTCATGCACCTATAGCAAGCATAAAACCATGCATTAGAACATAGATAATTTGGTTGTGAAATGAGCAAAACCACTACTATTAAGTTATTCAAGATTTTAGATGACAACTTACTTCTTTTAGGGGGAAACCTACAGAAGCAGCCATGAGATATTTATGTGGTAATTGTTTTACAGATGCACCCCGTCAACTTTATGCACCGGCGATGCCGGTGACGGGGTGTCCATCTCAACATCCACACTAACTCATTTTCTCTTGTGTAGCTTGTTTTGTGGGTGCCTACGATATCATTCAGTAGTACCGCTTTTCCCAGAAGTTAAGTTCTTCCATTTGACTATAAGTGGTTTGATTTCTGAAACAATTAAGGTGGCGTTGCCATTTTCATCTAATAGAATTTCACCGTTTTCGTCTGTTTTTGGTAAGCCAATGAGATCTCCCCCCTCAACTGACAGTTTATATTTATCGGAAACGAACAATGCTTTATAAGATGCAGGTTGCATAACACCATCAATGCCTTCAAGCACAATTCCACCTAAAGTAATGACGCCACCTAACACAGCCGTTGTTGCGGATATCGTTGTTATCGTAGCCAGGGCTGCTGCGGTCAACGAGCTGCTCACTCCTCCAGTTACCGGGATTAATATCAAACCAGCAGTGGCGACTACGGCGCTGAGGCCAATGCCAACTAAGCCTGCTATATTTGCCGCGTTGCCTTTATCGCTGAATTCATTTTCAGGGCTGGCAATGACGGCTGTAAAATCAGACCATCCGGTTAGAAATTTTGAAAAATTATATTCTTCACCGGGGAGCAGGTTATTTTTATGATATTGGACGATCCCTTTCCATGACATGGCGATATGTATAGGGTATTTGGTGTTGTTGGTTACTTTTATTTCACTCATTATTTTTTCCTTAACCCTTTGTGATGATCTGGCTGGTTGATAAAACTACGGTCTCTTAAATAAATTTTTGTCGTAGTAGGAACGCCGCTTTGTGATGGCTCCTGCATAGAACCCTCCCTTACCATGCAAATGAAGATGGGTGAGGCTAAATACCTACCATCACTAAACATGACATTTACTAGGTTATAGAATAGTAAATATGTGCACTATCCGATATTCGCAAAGATGGTAAATTAGGACAGTGCTCGTCGGAGGGTGACCGAAGGTGATTCACCAAACAGTTGTCTGTACTCATTGGCAAATCTACCCAAGTGCCCGAAATGCCAATGCATGGCGACACGGGTTACCGTAACTTCGGCGCTGGCAGGATTACTCAGTTGGGCGCGAACTCTATTGAGTCGAAGGCGATAGAGGTAGGTATTGGGGGTGAGCCCTACTATCTTCTTGAAATTATATTGCAGGTTGCGTTGGCTTACGTTTATGTCCGCGCACACATCCACGATACTCGGGCATATCTGGTTCTCCATTGCTGCATCGATATACTCTATAGCCTCCCTAACCATGTTTCTCGCACGCCGACAAGCAATCAAATCTCGATACGTCTCCTCGTTCAACGGTGAGGAATTTAAGGCCATTGCTACCTGATCCATGAGCGATGTACCCAGTACATTGCCATCATGAGCCACCTCGCTGTTACTTTGAAATAATGGGTTGGCGTAAAGATTATTTGTGCACATGTCTAACGGCTTTCGGTCAATTTTATCGAAGATAAGTAGTTTGTCAGGGATCTTCTCCCATAGTATGGGATTCATTGCTCTTGCTCGCTCGAGAAGGCGTGACTGTTCAAAGCGGAAATAGACGGTCTCGGCATCTCCCCCTGCCTGTATATCAAATTCTGTTCCGCCAGGGAGAAAGAATAGTGCACTATCAACAGCGTTATATTCTGAAAAGCGTAACGGAGACTTTGGTGAGCGAACAAATGATACGGTGCATAAATCATTCTTCATAACTCCACGCTTATGCACAGTACAATTTTGATGTTCAAAGAAAACGCTTACGCCATTTTGTCTAACCTCTCGTATTTGCCCCTGGTAATGACCGGCAGATATTTGATTGATTTCTAATGGTAACCAATTCTGTGCCGATTGCTGTTCAAAGGCATCCTGTAGAGATTGATCGCGAAATAGGATTTTATGTTTAGTCATTTGTGACCTCTTGTTAGGCTGAGATTCGTAATATTTATTGACTGTTATATCCAAATCCGTGATGGATTGTTGCTGAGGTCTCGTGATTTCGAATGAAGGTGACGCCTGAATCATTACCCCATACCACTGAAAAGACTTCAAAAAGGATGCGATGCTCGTGAATCTTCTCAAAAGCTGTATTTATTCTTCTGGTTAGTCAGTCGTTGTTTGCGCGTGTCATAATCTCATATTTATTTTGATAAAAATAAGTGTTCTGTTGCTGCAGTCAGCGTACCGTTGCATGTCGATGTTCGACTGGCAGTAATCAAAATGAAACAATGCTTGAGAGAGAATTGGCCAGATCATGAGCTGTATAGAATCATGCCTCAATGATGACTGACAATACATTGAGAGAGACCTCTAAATTCACGGCATGCTATCCTTACACCTCAAACAAATTGTGAAGGGTTTGATTCGATGATACCTACCGACGTGCAGCAGGAGATTATGCACCGTCTGGCTAATGCGGAGCGCGAACACGATGTGCGCATCATCCTGGCGGTCGAGTCAGGCAGTCGTGCCTGGGGGTTCGCATCGCCAAATAGTGACTACGATGTGCGTTTCATTTATGCAAGGCCTTCTCAGTGGTACCTGGCTGTTGACTTGGAGGAACGTAGGGATGTCATTGAGTACCCAATTACCGATGATATTGATTTGAACGGCTGGGACCTCCGGAAAGCGCTACGACTGTTCTGGAAGTCAAACCCGACGTTTGTGGAATGGATTCAGTCTCCAATCAGATACATTGAGCAGGGTGGTTTTGCAAAAGGCGCATGCGGCATTCTCCCCCAGGTGTATTCTGCAGAAAGCGGGATATATCACTATCGAAGCATGGCCAAGAGTAACTTTCGTGGGTACTTACGGGCGGATCAAGTCCCTCTCAAGAAGTACTTTTATGTTCTGAGGCCACTGCTTTCAGTCCGATGGCTGGAGCGTTATGGGACGCCTGCCCCCATTGAATTTCATAAACTACTACCATTGCTTGACCGTGAGACGGAACTCCTGGCTGACCTTGACGAACTATTAAGGAAGAAAAGGGAGTTTCCTGAATTGGGTTTATCCGACCCGGTACCGAGCATCAACTCGTTTATCGAACGAGAGTTGGAGCGCCTTGAGATTGTTTCCCCTGAGCGCTCAAAACA
>JBFEYJ010000110.1:0-9436 GCA_041562215.1 Thiohalomonadaceae bacterium
GCTTGATGATCACCTGGAACTGATAATAGTGCTGCAGACGGTTAGGATTCTCGCCATATCGGCCGTCGGTTGGTCGGCGTGAAGGCTGCACATAAGCCGTGGCCCATGGCTCCGGACCGATGGCGCGCAGGAAGGTGGCCGGATGGAAGGTGCCGGCGCCAACCTCCATATCCAGCGGCTGCAGGATCACACACCCCTGCTCCGCCCAATATTGCTGAAGCGCAAGGATGAGGCCCTGAAAGGTCGAGACGTCTGGAGAGTTGTTGGCGCTCAAGTTGATACCTTTATATTTGTTCAATATCAAAGCTGGACATTATAGCTTGCGTGGCGGGCCGGATAACAGAGGCAGTAAAAAGGCTAATGTCACAAACCAAAGGGAATTCGTCCTTATGACAGGTATGAAAGCGCTGAGACCAATGAGTAGCGATTGACATTCCCGGCTATGAGACGCAGAAGATTGAGGCCTCTGCGCCTTTTTGCCTTTAGTGTTGAGCCTAGTGGGAATGGAGTAGTGTTTGATGTAAAATTCGGTCTTGATTCTCCACGGTACTTCTGTAATTCCACCCATGACCCAGCAACGCAAGGCGGTCGCCCTCATTTCCGGCGGCCTCGACTCTCTTCTCGCCGCCAAAGTGATCCTCGAACAGGGTATCCACGTCGAGGGCATCAATTTTTTCACCGGTTTCTGCGTGGAGGGACACACCCATGCCATTCGCAAGCAGGATAAGGCCAAACCGAAGCGCAACAACGCGCTGTGGTCGGCTGAGCGTCTCGGCATCAAGCTGCACATCATCGATATCGTGGATGAGTACAAGGATGTGTTGTTGAACCCGAAGCATGGCTACGGTGCTAACATGAACCCCTGCCTCGACTGCAAGATCTTTATGGTGCATAAGGCGCTGGAGTGGGCGGAAAAGAATGGTTTCGATTTCATCATTACCGGTGAGGTGATCGGGCAACGCCCGATGTCGCAGCGCAAGGACACCATGCCTGTGGTGGCGCGGGAGTCGGGGGCTGAAGACCGGCTTTTGCGTCCACTTTGCGCCAAAAACCTGCCCCCTACCCTGCCCGAGCGTGAGGGGTGGGTGAATCGAGACAAGCTTTACGACTTCTCCGGTCGCAACCGAAAGCCACAAATGGCATTAGCCAAGGAGTTCGGTTTTGAGGATTACGCCTCACCTGCCGGGGGGTGTTGTTTCCTCACCGATGAAGCATATTCACGGAAATTGGTGGATCTCTGGCAGGGACGTGGCTCACGCGAGTACGAAATGGATGACATTATGTTGTTGAAGGTAGGTAGGCACATCCGCCCTGCTAAAAACTTCAAGCTCATCGTCAGTCGTGAAGAGGGAGAGAACAATTTTCTCTCTGGCTATAAAAAACAGTTCATTCACCTCTATGCCACTTCACATCCAGGTCCACTGGTGATGCTTGACGGCGAGCCATCCGAGGCAGACCTGGAGCTTGCGGCACGCATCACTGCGCGCTATGGCAAGGGACGAGGCGCCGAGAAGGTTACCGTGGAGATTCACTTTCCAGATGGCGAGAGCCGTAGCCTTGAAGTGACACCGATGCCGCCGCACGAGATGAAAGAGAAGTGGATGATTTAGCAAGGTGACTGGTAAAAGGGGGCACGAAATAGTAAACCGAAGTTTTGAGACCTGAGACCTGAGACCTGAGACCTGAGACCTATGCTTTATCAACTTGATGCCCGTCGCCTTCTTTGCCCGATGCCGGTGATCCGAACCCAGAACAGGGTGGAGGAATTACAGCCAGGGGATACCCTGGAAGTGGTAGCCACCGACCCTGGCGTATTGAATGACATTCCAGCCTGGTGCCGCATCAACGGACATAAGGTAGTAGAGATGGAGGAGCGTGACGGTGAGATTTATATGGTTGTTCAGGTTGGAGGGATCGAATTGCCTGCGGCACTCAACACCTCATACTGATGACATTATCGCCAAGCGAATTCGAAAAGCGTTTGATTAATGATCATTTTAACTTACGCTCCCAACCTGATATTTGAAACCAGACACCTCTAATGGGCGGACACCACCACCATCATCACTTGGCACCCGAAGCGACAACGGATGGCGATAGCCGTTATCGCGATATTAGACGGGTTACCCTGGTCGGATCGGCCGTCGACCTAACGCTTGGAGTACTCAAGCTGGTTTTTGGCTATGGAGCTAACTCGCAGGCGCTGATTGCGGATGGTATTCACTCCCTCTCTGACCTGGCTACCGATTTTATGGTGTTGTTTGCCGCTAAACACGGTTGTCGTGATGCGGATGAGACGCACCCATATGGCCATGGGCGCTTCGAAACGGTAGCGACCGTCGCCCTTGGAATTGCTTTGATAGTGGTTGCCGTTGGTATCGCCTGGGATGCGATTGAGCGACTGTTCAAACCCGAGGAGTTGCTTCAGCCCGGTATCTGGGCTCTGGTGATCGCAGGAGTGTCGGTGTTTTCCAAGGAGTGGATATACCACTACACCATGCGTGTGGCGAAAAGACTCAAGTCAAGCATGCTCATTGCAAACGCCTGGCATAGCCGGTCTGATGCCATTTCTTCGATTGTAGTGGTGATCGGGGTTGCTGGGACAATGGCTGGGCTGGAGTATCTCGACGCAATCGCGGCGGTGCTTGTTGGTGCCATGGTAGCGAAGATCGGCCTGGACCTGGCTTGGCAGAGTGTGCATGAGCTGGTTGATACCGCGCTGGATCCGGAGCGGGTTGAGCTGATACGCCGCGAGATTCTGGGCGTTGGGGGAGTACGGGAATTACATATGCTTCGCACACGCATGATGGGCGGGGATGCCCTGGTTGACGTGCACGTTATTGTTGATCCCAAGCTCAGCGTGTCTGAGGGCCACTATATCGGAGAAAAGGTGCGTCAGCATCTTATCGATGAGGTTGAAGAGGTTAATGATGTGATGGTGCACGTTGACCCTGAAAACGACGAGAAGATGAAACCGAGTCTTGGTTTGCCTTCACGGAATTGGGTGCGTACTCAGCTGGAACAGCGATGGAATGAGTTGCCCATCGCAAAAAAAATTGAACGAATCTCACTCCATTATCTCGACGGCAAGCTTGATATCGAGTTATGTTTGCCAGCGGCGGCATTACCCGTGACGGAGAAAGAGAAGAACGAACTGCGATCTCTCTATCAAAGTGTTGACGACATGGCGGAAATACGTGAGATGGTGGTCTACTTTAGGGGTGCACGATAGTGGTGCGAAGTGGCGCCTTACGCACTATTTTGGTGCAAAAAAACCTTGTACTTAACGAGGTAGCGGAAAAGAAGCCATATGATTCAGAGTTTTATGTGACTGGCATGTTTCATGCTGTATCTTAAATAAGGAATTAATCATGCCCCAAAAAAGGGGCAATCCGTTTTGAATAAATTACTTTGGAGGCCACTGATGTCTGCAGAAAACGTTGTAAAAATGGTGAAGGATAGTGGCGCGAAATTCGTGGATTTGCGCTTTACCGATACTCGCGGCAAGGAGCAGCACGTTACCTATCCGTCCAATGTGGTAAACGAAGAGCTGTTTACTGAAGGTAAGATGTTTGACGGTTCCTCCATCTCAGGCTGGAAGGGAATCAACGAATCAGACATGATCCTGTTACCGGACGCCACCACAGCTTATCTCGATCCCTTCTCTGATGAGCCGATGATCGTACTGACCTGTGACATTGTGGAGCCCTCCACCATGCAGGGTTACGAGCGTGACCCCCGCTCCGTTGCACGTCGTGCCGAAGAGTACCTGAAGTCTACCGGTATCGGCGACAAGGCACTGTTCGGCCCTGAGCCGGAATTCTTTATCTTCGATGACGTCCGTTGGGGCGCAGACATGAGTGGTTCTTTCGTCAAGATCGATTCTGAAGAGGCTGGATGGAACTCAGAGAAGGTCTATGCCGACGGCAACATGGGTCACCGTCCCGGCGTCAAGGGTGGTTACTTCCCTGTTCCGCCTGTCGACTCATTGCATGATATCCGCGCCGCCATGTGTCTGGCGATGGAAGAGATCGGCCTGGAGGTCGAAGTCCATCACCACGAAGTGGCTACCGCCGGCCAGTGTGAGATCGGCGTCGGCGCCAACACCCTGACCGCCAAGGCCGATGAGGTGCAGAAACTTAAGTATTGCGTGCACAACGTTGCACACAGCTACGGTAAGACCGCTACCTTCATGCCCAAGCCGATGGTAGGTGACAACGGTTCCGGTATGCACGTGCACATGTCCATCTCCAAAGACGGTGTCAACCTGTTTGCCGGTAACGAGTACGGTGGCCTGTCTGAGACCGCACTGTTTTATATCGGTGGTGTGATCAAGCACGCACGTGCTATCAATGCCTTTGCCAATGCTTCCACCAACTCCTATAAGCGTCTGGTGCCCGGTTTCGAAGCCCCGGTAATGCTGGCCTACTCCGCCCGTAATCGTTCCGCTTCCATCCGTATTCCCTACGTTACCAATCCGAAGGGTCGTCGTATCGAGGTTCGTTTCCCTGACCCGACCGCCAACCCCTACCTGGCCTTTGCCGCGCTGATGATGGCCGGTCTGGACGGTATCCAGAACAAGATCCACCCGGGTGAAGCGATGGACAAGGATCTCTACGACCTCCCGCCGGAAGAGGAAAAGCTGATCCCGACCGTGTGCTATGCCCTTGATCAGGCACTGGATGCGCTCGATAGTGACCGTGCATTCCTTACCGCCGGTGGTGTCTTTACCGATGATATGATCGATGCGTACATCAAACTCAAGATGGATGAGGTGACCCGCCTGCGCATGTCAACTCACCCGGTTGAGTTCGATCTCTACTACAGCTGCTAATTTCAGCTTAGAGGCAACCCAATGCGCCCCCGTCAGGGGGCGTTTTTCGTTGTCGCCTGCATTGTCGCGCTGTCCACACTGGATTATGATTTGATTATGCGACGACTATTGATGATGGGAATGGTGCTTGCCGCTTCCCTGTGCTACGGGGAGACGGGATATCGTATCGTTCACCCTGATGGCACCGTCGAATACACCGACCAGCCGGTAAATGGCGCCGAAGCGATCCCTATGCCGGAGATCACCACCTACCCTGCACCGCCGCCTTCAACCCCTTCAGCGGGGATCCCTGGAATAAGTACGAAGCCGGCTACCGGCCAACAAAGGGATGGGTATCTTCTATTTACTATTAGCTCACCACAAGACGAGCAGACAGTATGGTTTAATGAAAAAGGCATGACGGTGTCGCTGCAACTGCAGCCTGGTTTGAACGATGGTGACGAAGTGATCATTCGTATGGATGGTGCGATCGTGGCCAGTGGGACCGCTACCACCTACACGATTAAGGACGTATTCCGTGGCACGCATACCTTATCTGCAGCAATCGCCGACAGTCAGGGTTCTGTGATCAAGGAGACTGGCCCTATCACCTTTATCTTACGACAGCACTCAGTACTTCATCGCCAGCCAAAAACCCTCAATTGACCCGATCGGATTATTGTCCTGACGGCGCATAGTGTTTGTCATAGTGCATAAACTCCTGTGTTGAAGAGCGCACAGAGAGTGTGAACTCCGTGGATCCAGCTTGCTCTGAGTCAATCAGTTTCATATCGATAATCTCCGCAACCCAGAAATCTTAGGGTTGTGCACTATATTGGTGCATAACTTCTATTGTATCGTTATGGTGCAATCAGTTGTTATTTCACGCTATTCAATAATTAGGATGATTGTTAGTTTTTTAGCGTAAAAACAGTTGGTTGTGTGGTTGTTCGGTAGACGGTTTTTTTTGGTGTAAATCTTGCTATAAAAACTTGTATGAACATGGTGACCTACGACCAAAGTGCGATGCAGAAGCGCATCATTGAAAATCTTCACACGGCTGTTTTGTTGCTGGATAGTAATTTACGTCTGGAGTTCATGAATCCCGCGGCAGAGATGTTGTTTGCCGTTAGTGCTTCGCGTTTTATCGGTCATCCTGCCCAGGAGGTGCTGATTGACCGGGAGTTGAGCGCGGCGCTGCAGCAGGTGCTGGTCAGCGGAACGCCGATCACTGAACGAGAGCTGGTGCTGAATCTCGGTTATCGACCTCGTGTAACGGTTGATCTTACTGCAATACCTCTTAGCGAAAGTGAGGGCAAGGAGGCACTACTGGTTGAGATGAAACAGGTCGATCGGCAGCTCCGGATCACTCGTGAGGAGGGGTTATTGGCGCAGAGCAACGCTACGCGTGCTCTGGTACGTGGACTGGCGCATGAGATCAAGAATCCACTGGGTGGATTGCGCGGCGCTGCACAACTCCTTGAGCGAGAGCTTAATAACGAGGAGCTCAAGGAGTACACGAATATCATCATCAGCGAGGCGGATCGGCTGCAGGCGTTGATGAACCGGATGCTCGGGCCGAACACCCTGCCACGCAAACGGTTGCTTAATATCCATGAAGTCATGGAGCGGGTTCGCCAGGTGGTGGCAGCAGAGGTTAATGAAGAGGTGACGATTCATCGGGACTATGACCCGAGTATTCCTGAGCTCAATGCTGATGCCGATCAACTGATCCAGGCGATCATGAATCTGGTGCGCAATGCCGCCCAGGCGGTCGATGGGCATGGTGAGATTACCTTGCGGACACGCACCATGCGCCGCTACACCATCGGACACACCCTCCACAAGCTGGTTGCCCGTATCGATGTGATCGATAACGGTCCCGGCATCGCCCCAGAAATGCGCGAGAGCCTGTTTCTTCCTATGGTGACTGGCAGGCCCGATGGCACGGGGCTTGGCCTGCCCATCGCCCAGTCGCTGATAAATCAGAATGATGGTTTGATTGAGTGGGAGAGCCGCCCCGGTCAGACCGTTTTTACCGTATTGCTACCGATTGAGAATGAGCGCGAATCGCGTCAGGGATAACCGTCATGAGCAAGAGCAGCAAGATTTGGATTATTGATGATGACAGGTCCATTCGCTGGGTGCTGGAAAAGGCACTCAAGCACGATGGTATGGTGGTACAGAGTTACGAGACGGCGGACAAGGCACTCAAGCAACTGGGGCGAGAAGAGCCCGATGTGCTGATCACCGACATCCGCATGCCCGGCATGAGCGGGCTGGAGTTGCTGGATAAGATAAATGAACAGCGCCCCGAATTACCGGTGATCATCATGACCGCGCACTCCGATTTGGAAAGTGCCGTTTCGGCCTACCAGGGTGGGGCTTTTGAATATCTTCCCAAGCCGTTCGATGTGGACGATGCGGTCGAACTGGTGCGTCGTGCGCTTTCTCACCGTGAAGAGCAGCACCGGAGCGATGTTGAGGAAAGCCGGCGTCAGAATATGGAAATTATCGGTGAGGCGCCCTCGATGCAGGAGGTGTTCCGGGCGATCGGTAGGCTCTCATCATCCAACATTACCGTATTGATCAACGGCGAATCAGGCACCGGCAAGGAGCTGGTCGCCCATGCGCTGCACCGTCACAGTCCGCGGAAGGACAAGCCGTTTATCGCCTTGAACACCGCCGCAATTCCGCGTGATCTGCTGGAGTCGGAACTGTTCGGCCACGAGCGCGGCGCGTTTACCGGAGCGCAAGCCGCACGTGAGGGGCGCTTCGAGCAGGCTGATGGGGGAACCCTGTTCCTTGATGAGATCGGTGATATGCCGGCCGAATTGCAAACCCGGTTGTTACGCGTGTTGGCCGATGGCGAGTTTTATCGCGTCGGCGGCCGTTCACCGATCAAGGTGGATGTACGGGTCATTGCCGCCACGCACCAAAATCTGGAGCAGCGCGTCAAGGAGGGCAGGTTTCGTGAGGACCTTTTCCATCGCCTTAACGTGATTCGCATTCATATTCCTTCATTGCGTGAACGCCATGAAGATATTCCATTGTTGATACATCACTTCCTGAAAAAGGCCGGTGAGGAAATCGGTGTGGAACCGAAGTGGCTGGACAAGGCGACGGAGAATTACCTTGCCGGAATGGAGTGGCCGGGTAATGTGCGTCAGCTCCAGAATACCTGCCGTTGGCTCACCGTGATGTCCCCTGGACAGGAGATCCACCTGGAGGACTTGCCGCCAGAGCTTAAGTCGATCAGTGACGAACAAAGCGATGATCGCGACTGGCTGACACCACTTCGCCGTTGGGCCGAGCAACGGCTCAGCATGGGAGCGAGCGCTGTGCTTGATGAGGCGGTGCCGCAGTTCGAGCGCTTGATGATTGAGGTGGCACTGAAAAAAACCGGGGGACACCGCCAGGAAGCGGCGCAGTTACTTGGTTGGGGGCGAAATACGATTACCCGCAAGATCAAGGAACTTGGTCTGGTGGAGGCCGAAGGTGATCGGGAAGGGGGAGTGGCCGGCGAGTGATTTAAGTGGTGGTAAGTCCTCACGCGCTAGAAATTATGTCCTTGCTTTACGAGAGGTGATTGCACGGATTACACAGTTATGTGACACTTCTCTCGGTTTTGTTTATAGCGTCCTGCCGCGCGGATATGCAATGATGAGTTGGATCTCAGACAATTAACAGGTGAATAGAAAAATGAAAGTACTGAATCCTTATTCGTTGAGTTCCTTGCTGGTAGTGTCGATGTTTTCCGGTGCTACCATGGCTGCTTCGGATCTAATCAATGTCAGCGCCACCGTTAAAGGTACCTGCCAGTTCAATACGACGGGAACAACGGTATCATTTTCGCTTGACCCGTCCAGCACAGCTGACGTTACCGGTACAGTCATAAATCCACCTCAATTCTGGTGCACCAAGGGCACGGTATACAGCATCGGTGATGATGGCGGATTACAGCCGAATGGCGTCCCGTATGAGATGGAACACAATACCCTTCTTGGTGAGACCCTTCCTTATACCTTCAGCTATGTGGATGACGGTACCGGCACCGGTACCGGCAAGAGCGGTGCTATCAACATCACTATCAACTCGACTGTTGCCAACTCAGCCTTTGTCGATGCCAGCGTTGGCGATTATAACGACTGGGTTACCTTGACCATCAATCCCTAGAGGCCGGTGAGTCTTGGGATTGTTCCGGGTACGACCGGAACACTTTTCTTTTTGTTGTGTATGGCTGGTATAAATGTTTTTTGAACGTGTGACGATGTCACACCCGCCCGGTGTTACCCCTCCCGCCCGACGCCTATTTAGGCAGGTTCGGGCTTATCTTCTTGCCACACTGGCCCTGCTCCCCTTTTCTGCAGAGTCGGGCAATTTCGCTGTTACGCCTCTCCGTCTCGATTTCGACCAGGGCACCAAAAGCGGGGCGATTACCATCAACAATGACGCGGAGAGCGCGCTGAAGGTTCAGCTGGGCCTTTATGAGTGGACCCAGGATGAAACCGGCAAGGACATCTACCGGAAGAGTGAGGATCTGCTCTATTTCCCCAGGTTGGCCACAATCGGTCCGGGTGAGCGGAGGGTTGTACGTGTCGGTTTACGTCAGCCTGCCGCCAC
>JBFEYJ010000111.1:0-9246 GCA_041562215.1 Thiohalomonadaceae bacterium
CGCGCAGTGGGCAAGGATATTCGTGCCGGGAAGGCTGAACTTGAGGTAAATCCGCGTGCCCGCAGTGCGGTATTGCGCGTGGCAGAGAGGCTTTCCTGATGGGCCGTCTCCTGATGTTCGCACTGGTGGCCACTCTGATGGGCAGCGCCATGGGGGTTGTTTTCACCACCCACGAATCGCGCAAGCTGTTTGTCGAGCTGCAGGGGCTTCAGCAGACCAGGGATGAGTTGAATGCCGAGTGGGGGCGCCTTCAGCTGGAGCAGAGCACCTGGGCGACCCATGGGCGAATTGAACAGATCGCAAACAATAAACTGGATATGGTCAATCCGTCTGCAGGGACGGTGGTGATAGTGCGTCCATGAGCAACGATACGAACAAGTCCGGATATCCGCAGCGTCTGCGCTTTGTCAAAGGCGTAATGCTGTTGGGCGTGGCCGCGCTTGTCTGGCGTATGGGCGATCTCAATCTCAATCAGCGCGATTTCCTGCAGGGGCAAGGCGATGCCCGCTATCTGCGCACTGTCGCTATACCGGCCCATCGTGGCATGATCACGGATCGCAATGGTGAGCCGCTGGCTATCAGCACTCCGGTCCAGTCGGTCTGGGCTAATCCTCAGGAGCTGGACCGGACGGGCAAGTCCCGGATACCGTTGGCACGTTTGCTGGATTTGTCTACCAATGAACTTGAACAGCTCTTGACGGGTCGGATGGATCGGGAATTCGTCTACCTGCGTCGGCATGTTAACCCGGAACTGGCCGAAAAGGTCATGTCGCTTAGCATTCCCGGAGTGGCACTGCAGCCTGAGTATCGCCGCTACTATCCTATGGGTGAAGTCGTCGCACATGTTGTTGGTTTCACCAATATTGACGATTCCGGTCAGGAAGGGATCGAGCTGATGATGGAACAACACCTGCGCGGCACTCCCGGCAGCAAGCGCGTAATTAAGGATCGCCTCGGGCGAATCGTCGAGAATGTCGAGAGTATCAGTGAGCCACGTGCCGGCGATGACTTGCAACTGAGCATTGACCGGCGTGTGCAGTATCTGGCCTATCGCGAGCTCAAGGCAGCGGTACAACGTCATCACGCCAAGGCCGGCTCAGCGGTGGTGCTGGATGTGACTACCGGTGAGGTGTTGGCGATGGTCAACCAACCGGCTTACAACCCGAATAATCGCAGTGATCTGGCAAGCTCGCGTTTTCGGAATCGCGCCGTCACGGACGTGTTCGAGCCCGGCTCTACCATGAAGGCGTTTACCATTTCGGCCGCACTTGAGAGTGGTCGCTTCCGTCCCAGCACGCTGATAGACACGAGCCCGGGGATGATTCGCATGGGCGGATTTACGATTCGTGACAGCCACGATTACGGCCGGATTGATGTTTCTACCGTGATCCAGAAGTCCAGTAATGTCGGAGCCAGCCGCATCGCCCTTGCTCTTGAGTCACGACCATTGTGGGATATGCTTTCCCGCTTCGGTTTCGGCTACGACACCGGTAGCGGTTTCCCGGGTGAGGTCGCAGGCTTGCTCAACCCTTATCAGGATTGGCGTGAAGTGCAACTGGCGACAATCTCCTACGGGTATGGTTTGTCGGTGACCCCGCTGCAACTGGCATCGGCTTATGCCACGTTGGCCAATGACGGCAAGCACTTTCCGACGAGCTTTTTAAAGCTCAACAGGGATGATTTGCCGCAGGCTCGCCAGGTAATTGAGCCGAAGGTGGCACGTCAGGTTCGGCAAATGCTGGAGCGGGCAGTACAGGCAGGCGGGACAGGCACTCGCGCAGGCGTTGCAGGCTATCGGGTAGCAGGTAAAACCGGCACTGTACGTAAGGTCGGCAATAGTGGTTATAACGAAGATCACTACATTTCCATTTTTGCCGGTATGGCACCGGCATCACGCCCCCGCCTGGCAATGGTGGTGGTGGTGGATAGCCCCGATGACGGAGACTACTACGGCGGGATTATTGCCGCACCGATATTTTCCCGCGTAATGGAGGGGGCCTTGCGTCTGCTGGATATTGCCCCTGATGATCTGGAGACCCTTCAGGGGGTGAAGGTGGCGATGGCGGGAGGTGTGCAATGATAACCGCTGTAGATCGTCACGCTGGGAAAATGGATCTTCATACGCTGTTTGCGGGCATGATTGACACGATTCATCTGCCCGATGTGTGGGTGACAGGCCTGAGTCTTGATAGCCGTAAGGTCGATAAGGGTGAGCTGTTTCTGGCATGTGCCGGTACCGCACAGCATGGGGTGCATTTCATTGAGCAGGCTGTTGCAAGGGGTGCCGTGGCGGTGGCCGTCGAGCCAGCAGCCGAAAGCGTCGGGGTGGATCTGGACAATTGCTCCGTACCGGCATTCTGGGTCGATGATCTTCATTTACGAATCAGTGAGGTGGCCGGTCGCTTCTACGGCGATCCCTCTCGCGAAATGGCGCTAGTGGGCATCACAGGCACTAACGGCAAGACCTCGGTGAGTCAGTTTGTTGCCCAGTCGATAGCCGAAAAAGCCCCTTGCGGTGTGGTCGGCACCCTGGGCAGCGGCCTTTATGGAGCGCTAAGCGAAACAGGTCATACCACGCCGGATGCCGTCACCCTACAGGCTCAACTTGCGCAAATGCTTGAAGCCGGCGCTCGCCATGTGGCGATTGAAGTCTCCTCCCATGCCCTTGAACAGGGCCGGGTCAACGGGCTGCACTTTGAGGTTGCGGTATACACCAATCTCAGCCATGAGCATCTTGACTACCACGGTGATATGGAAACCTATGCCGCGGCCAAGAGACGCCTATTGGAGATGCCGGGTCTGAAAAAGGCTGTCATTAACGCCGACGATTCGACCGGCCGTGACTGGCTCTCGACTCTGCCAAAGGGTGTGCAGGCGATCAGTTACGGCTTGAACGGGGGGGAGGAAAGTCTGATCCACCCGACGCTGCTTGCAGACGAATTACATCTTGATGCCGATGGCCTGAGCATGAGAATTCACTCTCCATGGGGTGAGGGCAGGCTGCAGACAGGCCTCCTCGGTCGCTTTAACGCCTCCAACCTGTTGGCCGCGCTCGGTGCATTGTTGGCGTTGGGATGTGAGTTTGATGGTGCCATGACGAGCCTCGGCAGGGTAATGACGGTGCCGGGGCGGATGGAACGTTTTGCCGCTGCCGGGCGGCCGCTGGTGGTGGTCGATTATGCCCATACTCCCGATGCCCTTGAGAATGTGCTCCTTGCGTTACGCGAGCATACTCGCCGCCGTTTGTGGTGCCTGTTTGGGTGTGGTGGAGAGCGTGACCGGGAAAAGCGGCCGAAGATGGGGCAAATTGCCGAGGCGTTGGCAGACAGCGTGGTTATTACGGACGACAATCCGCGCCGTGAAAACCCTTACAACATTATCGAAGACATTCTGGGCGGAATCGAAAACCCGGATGCGATCTATCTTAACCGGGACCGAGCCCAGGCCATCGCCCATGCTATCGGTCTCAGTCGGGAGGGCGATGTGATTCTGGTTGCCGGCAAGGGACACGAGACCGAGCAGCAGATTGGCGAACAGAAGCTCCCCTTTAGCGACCGGGAAGAGGTTGCCCGTCTGCTGGGACTGGAGGTGCGCCATGGCTGAAGGGATACGTTGTCTGCTCTCAACCGCTGGTGAGTGGCTCGACGCCGACCATCAGGGTGGCGATACCGAATTCTTCGGTGTTAGTGCCGACTCACGGGTAATCGATGAGGGAGTGCTGTTTATTGCCCTGCGCGGGCCAAACCATGATGGACATGATCATGTGGCTGACGCGCTGGAGAAGGGGGCCGTAGCCGCTCTGGTGGAACGGCCGCTGGCGATCGACATTCCGCAGTTGGTGGTGAGCGACACCCGCCTTGCCCTGGGCCGGCTCGCGGCCTCCTGGCGCCGGCAGGTGCAGACCCCCCTTGTTGCGGTGACGGGCAGTAACGGAAAGACCACGGTCAAGGAGATGTGCGCCGCCATTTTTTCTCGTGTAGGCACTTCCCTCGCTACGCGGGGCAATCTGAATAATGACATTGGCGTGCCGCTGACTCTGCTCCGTTTGACCCCGGAACACCGTTATGGGGTGATCGAGATGGGTGCCAACCATCCTGGCGAAATTGCCTATCTCACGGCCATGGTTGCGCCGCAGGTGGCGATTATCACCAACGCAGCCCCGGCTCACCTGGAAGGGTTTGGTAGCGTTGAAGGGGTGGCACGGGCCAAGGGAGAGATCTTTGCCGGACTGAGTGACGATGGTGTGGCAGTGATTAATGCCGATGACGATTTTGCCGGGTTGTGGCGTGAACTGAGCGCTAAGCATCGCACACTGTGCTTCGGGCTTGCCAAAGCAGCGGATGTCGGTGCCCGCGGTCTGGGCGATGTACACGGTAGTGAGCTGGAGGTGTTGACGCCATTGGGCAGTTTCCAACTTAACCTCCCACTTCCCGGTCGCCATAACATCATGAACGCGCTGGCGGCGGTAAGTGCGGCAATAGCGTTGAACATTGACTTTTCCGACATCGCGAGCGGACTGGCGTCCTTGAGTGAGGTCAAAGGCCGGCTCACTACCCGGGAAGGTTACAATGGCGCCATCATTCTCGACGATAGCTATAACGCCAATCCAGCCTCGCTCCAGGCGGGACTTGAAGTGTTGGCTACCTGTTCCGGGCGACGTGTACTGGCGCTGGGAGATATGGGGGAGTTGGGGGAGAATACCGAGCTGCTGCATCGTCGGGCTGGAGAAGTCGCGCGAGAGATGGGTATCGATGCGCTCTACGCGAGCGGACGCCTGAGTCGCAGCGCCACTGAGGCCTTCGGCGATAATGGCCATTTTTATGAATCACAACAACAGCTGATAGATGCACTGCTGCCACTGATGAACGAAGAACTCACTGTACTGGTGAAGGGCTCCCGCAGCAGCCATATGGAGCGCGTGGTTGAAGCACTGTGCGCCAAGGGGGATATGTAAAAATGCTGCTTTACCTGACAGAGTACCTGAGCCAGTTTGAGAGTGGCTTCGGCGTATTTCAGTACCTTACCCTGCGGGCGATACTGGGTGCACTTAGCGCACTGCTGATTTCTCTGCTGCTCGGGCCCTGGATCATCCGCAAGCTGAGTTACCACCAGGTCGGCCAGTTTGTGCGCGATGACGGGCCGCAGAGCCATCTATCCAAAGCCGGTACGCCGACGATGGGCGGTACCCTAATCCTGGCATCGATCACTGTCAGCACCCTGTTGTGGGCGGATCTCACCAATCGCTATATCTGGGTGGTTCTGGCTGTCACCCTCATCTTCGGTGCAATCGGTTGGCTGGATGACTACAAAAAGCTGATCAAAAAACAGTCAGAGGGGCTCAAGGCACGCCATAAATACTTGTGGCAGACCATTGCCGGAATTGGTGCGGCAGTGTTTCTCTACTCCACTGCCATGGTTCCAGCGGAGCTTGAGTTAATCGTGCCTTTTTTCAAAACGGTGGCGATCCCGATGGGCATGTTTTTTATCGTCCTGACCTACTTCGTCATCGTCGGTACCAGTAACGCAGTTAACCTGACTGACGGTCTCGACGGGCTGGCTATCATGCCGACAGTCATGGTCGGTGCGGCACTCGGTATCTTCGCCTATGTGACCGGGCACGCCAATTTTTCCGGCTATCTCGGTATTCCCTTTATCCCGGGAGTTGGCGAGGTGGTGGTGATCTGTGGTGCGATTATCGGTGCAGGACTCGGTTTTCTCTGGTTCAACACGTATCCGGCCCAGGTTTTCATGGGGGATGTGGGGGCACTCGGTCTCGGCGCGGCACTTGGCACGATAGCCGTTGTCGTACGCCAGGAACTGGTATTGCTCATCATGGGCGGTGTATTCGTAATGGAAACGGTATCAGTGATTTTGCAGGTCGCTTCATACAAGTTGACCGGGCGTCGCATCTTCCGCATGGCGCCACTGCACCACCATTTTGAACTTAAGGGTTGGCCGGAACCCAGGGTTATCGTCCGCTTCTGGATCATTACCGTCATTCTGGTGCTGATCGGTTTGTCTTCATTGAAACTGCGGTAAGTAATGACATTGGCCATGACCACGACAACGACAACCACATTACCGGTCCAGAGTTACACCCTTGTGGTGGGGCTCGGTCAGACCGGATTGGCCTGCGCGCGTTTTCTCGCCGCGCGGGGGGAGTCGTTCGCTGTGGCGGACAGTCGTGCCAATCCGCCGGGGATCGATGATTTCCGGCGCGAACTGCCGCAGGTACCGCTTTATCTCGGCCCCTTTGATATCGAGGTGTTTTCCCGTGCCTCGCGTCTGCTCCTGAGCCCTGGCGTTGCCCCACAGGAACCGGCGATTACCGATGCCATGTCGAAGGGCGTCGAGGTGCTCGGCGATATCGAACTGTTCGCCCGTTCCGTCAGGGCACCGGTTGTCGGAATTACCGGTTCCAATGGCAAAAGTACAGTGACGGCACTGTTGGGCGAGATGGTTAAGAGTGCAGGCAGGCAGGTGCTGGTGGGTGGGAATATCGGGACCCCGGCGCTGGAGTTGCTTGAACAGCCTGTTCCCGATTTATATGTGATGGAGCTCTCCAGCTTCCAGCTGGAAGTCACCTCTTCACTCAATTGCCGTGCCGCTGTGGTGCTGAATATCAGCGAAGATCATCTCGACCGCCATGGTGATCTGGCGAACTATGCCTCGATCAAGTCACATATCTATCGTGGTGATGGGGTGATGGTGATCAATGCGGATGATCCGACAGTAGCGGCGATGACTGTGGCTGGACGCGAGACGGTTCGTTTCTCGCTCGGCAGACCGGAGCAGGCGAGTGATTTCGGCGTACGCGAGCTGAATGGGAAAGCCTGGCTGGCTAAGGGGGAGTCGCTGTTAATGCGAAGCGCTGAAGTGCGCATACCCGGCCGGCATAACCTGGCCAACGCACTGGCCGCATTAGCGCTTGGAGACTCCTGTGGCCTGCCGATGGAGTCGATGTTGCATGCACTGCGTGAATTCCCGGGGCTGCCTCATCGGTGCCAGTGGGTGGCCGAGATTGCCGGGGTCAATTATTACGAGGATTCCAAAGGCACCAACGTTGGCGCCACCCTTGCCGCGATCGAGGGCATGCCAGGTAAGAGAGTGGTGTTGATCGCCGGCGGTCAGGGTAAAGGGCAGGACTTTTTTCCACTTCGCGATGCCGTCGTCAACCGAGCGCGGGCCGTTGTGCTCATCGGTGAAGACGCTTCTTTATTGGCGCGGGCACTTGACCGGACGGTTGATATGAAACTTGCCGCCACGATGGAAGATGCCGTGGTGCAGGCAGCCGCTCTGGCACAGCCTGGTGACAGTGTTTTGCTCTCACCTGCGTGTGCCAGTTTTGACATGTTTCGTAACTATATAGAACGTGGAGAGCGGTTCATTTCGGCGGTGAAGGGGATGGAGGCATGATGTGGTCGGTGACGCTATTCCAATCAGCCCACGCACATGCTCCACGGGGTCGCCGTCCGCAGGGTTGGGATTGGCCGTTGTTGATTGCTGCCGCGTCTTTGCTTGGACTGGGCTTGGTGATGATTGCCTCCGCGTCAGTGGGGCTTGCCGATCGCCAGGTAGGCGATCCCACCTATTATCTGGTGCGCCAGAGTCTGTATGTCGGCCTCGGGCTGGCGGCAGCGTTAATCGCCTGGCAGGTGCCCTTGTCGGTATGGGAGCGAAGTGGCCCACTATGGTTCATTGTGTCATTTTTGTTGCTGCTGGCGCTGTTCGTTCCCGGTCTTGGGCACAGTGTCAACGGCAGTACCCGCTGGCTGTCATTGGGCCCTTTCAATCTGCAGGTGTCCGAATTGACCAAGCTTGCCTTGATCGTCTATCTCGCCGGCTATCTGGTACGGCGAGGCGATGAGGTACGTAACACGGTGGGTGGTTTCCTTAAGCCGATGGTGCTGATGGGCCTGTTCGCCGCGTTGCTGTTGGCTGAACCCGATTTCGGTGCCAGTGTGGTGTTTGTCGCCACAGGTCTGGGAATGATATTCCTCGGTGGTGTGCGCCTCTGGCTGTTCGGTGTGCTGGTTCTGTTTGCGCTGGGTGCACTGGCGCTTCTGGCTATTACCTCACCATATCGACTGGATCGGTTGACCGCTTTTCTCAACCCTTGGGCCGACCCCTTTAACAGCGGTTTTCAGCTGACTCAGGCATTGATTGCTTTTGGCCGTGGCGAGTGGTTCGGTGTGGGCTTGGGCAGTAGTGTGCAAAAGCTCTTTTATCTCCCGGAGGCACACACCGATTTCGTTTACGCCGTGCTGGTCGAGGAGCTTGGCATGGTTGGCGGGAGCATTGTCGTATTACTTTTCGCGGCATTGGTGGCACGAATTTTTCGCATCGGGCGCAATGCCGGCGAGGCGGGTATGACCTTTGCGGCTCATCTCTGTTACGGCGTTGGGATCTGGTTTGCCCTACAAGCCTTTATCAACATGGGCGTGAATATGGGGCTTTTGCCGACAAAAGGATTGACACTGCCACTGATGAGTTATGGCGGCAGCAGCATGATTGTGATGTGCGTGGCGCTTGCCCTGGTGCAACGTGTGTCTCTGGAGACCCCTGTCCTCGGGACCGGTGCACGAAGGAGGCAGGCATGAGTACACCACGTATCTTGATTATGGCAGGCGGCACCGGTGGTCACGTATTCCCTGCACTGGCGGTGGCCGGTGAGCTTGAGGCTCGTGGCGCCGAGGTCAGCTGGCTCGGTACCCGCCACGGTCTGGAAGCGGAAGTAGTCCCTGCTGCCGGTCTGCCGATCGATTACATCAGTATTAGCGGACTTCGCGGCAAGGGGCTGGCAGGCTGGTTACTGGCTCCCTGGCGACTGACCCTGGCGCTGGTGCAGGCCTTACGTATTGTCGCCCGACGCCGTCCCACAGCGGTATTGGGGATGGGTGGATTTGTTACCGGTCCCGGTGGGGTGGCAGCGAAGCTGAGTGGTATCCCGTTGATCATCCATGAGCAAAATGCTGTGGCCGGTCTGACCAATCGCCTGCTCTCGTGCATCGCCGACCAGGTGCTGGAGGCCTTTCCCGGTGTCTTTCCCGGTGAGAATGTTCAGCATACCGGTAATCCGGTTCGAGGCGACATTATGCAGTTGGATGAACCGGTCGATCGCTACGCGCAACGCCAGGGGCGGATCCGTCTATTCGTGCTCGGTGGCAGCCTTGGCGCGATGGTATTCAACGAGACCTTGCCAAAAGCGCTTGCCATGATGCCGGAGACGATCCGCCCCGAGGTACG
>JBFEYJ010000112.1:0-9211 GCA_041562215.1 Thiohalomonadaceae bacterium
CGCTAGGGAATAACGTCAGTTTAACCATCAGTGTGGATGCCCCGGATGCCTTTATATACACAGGCGACGACCTTACTTTACCCGCTACCGGAGGCGACGCCGGCATCGGTTTGAAGCTGAAACACAAATCCGAAGGCACGAGCAAGGCGCTTATCGGCAATCCGAATGGCACCCATTTACTCTTCGGTAAAACCGAACTTGAAGGCAAAGTTTCGCTGAAGGACTACAGCATAAAAGGCGGCACCAAGGAAAGCAGCCTGACCATCGCGGGTGGCGATGCCGATAGTTTCATCAACACGATACTGCCATCAGGAAAGATCAAAATCGATTTCGGTCTGCTGTTGGGCTACTCGAAAAATCGCGGCTTCTTTATTGAAGGAGGCGCCGGTTTCTTTGTCGCCATTCCCCTGCATAAAGAGCTGGGACCACTGAGCCTGCAGACCTTAACCATCGGACTGAAAGCCGGTTATAAAGAGGCTGCGGAGATCGAACTGGAATCCTCCATTGGATTCAGCTTGACTCTGGGGCCGTTGACCGCGGTTGTGGAGCGCATCGGCCTGGCGGCCAAACTGGCATATCCGGTGGAAGACGGCAACCTCGGTAAAACCAATCTTGATTTTGACTTCAAACCACCCAGCGGCATCGGCTTATCGGTAGACGCGGCAGCGGTAAAGGGCGGAGGTTTCCTGTTATTTGAACCGGATATGTCCCGTTATGCCGGCATTCTGGAGCTAAGTTTCAGCGGCACCGTGTCACTCAAGGCGATCGGTCTTCTGGAGACGAAACTGCCGGACGGCTCCGACGGGTTTTCATTGCTAATCATCATCAGCGCCGAGTTCCAGCCTGTGCAACTGGGCTACGGGTTTACCTTGAATGGTGTCGGTGGCCTGCTGGGGTTGAACCGCACGGTCAAAATCGACGTGCTGCGTGAGGGCATCAAGAATAACGCCATCGCCTCGGTGATGTTTCCCACCAACATCATCCAGAATGCACCGCGCATCATCTCCGATCTACGCCAGATATTTCCGCCTCAGGACGGCAAATTTCTTGTGGGCCCCATGGCGAAGATCGGGTGGGGAACGCCCACGATTGTCACCATAGAGCTAGGTATCATCATCGAAGTACCGGAGCCTATACGCATCGCCTTGCTGGGAATTATCCGCGCCATCCTGCCGGAAGAGCGCGCGGCGATCTTGAAACTGCAAGTCAACTTCCTTGGCGCCTGGGAACAGGACAAGCAGTTGATCTCATTTGATGCCGGTCTGTTTGATTCACGCTTGCTGGCGTTTCCCCTGGCCGGCGACATGGCGTTCCGCCTGAAGTACGGCGACGATCCCAATTTCTTATTGACTGTGGGCGGTTTTCATCCGGCCTTTACGCCCCCCCCACTTTCGCTGCCGAACATTGCCCGGTTAAGTATGAGTCTACTGAAGGGCAACAACCCACGTCTGCTGCTGCAAGCCTATTTTGCGATCACCTCCAACACCGTGCAGTTCGGTGCCAAACTGGAATTCTATGCCAAGGCCTGGAAGTTCAGCGTGGAAGGTTTCCTGGCCCTGGATGCACTATTCCAGTTCTCCCCATTCTATTTCATCATCGGCATCTCAGGGGGCGTGGCGGTAAAAGCCGGTTCCTCAGTGTTGTTCAGTATCGGTCTGGAACTGACCCTCTCTGGCCCCACTCCCTGGAACGCCAAGGGCAAGGCGTCGTTCAAAATTCTCTTCGTCAAGGTCAAGGTCAGCTTCAACAAAACCTGGGGGGAAGAGCGCGACACGACACTGCCGGACGCCGCCGTGATGCCGCTGCTGAGCCAGGCATTGAGTGAAGACAAAAACTGGGAAGCAAAGCTCCCGACACGTAATCAACTGCTAGTGACATTGAAGAAGATGGACAATGTCGGGGAAGGAGACATTATCGCCCACCCTGCCGGCACATTGACTGTAAAACAAAAGGTTGTGCCGCTCGACACCACCATCAGCCGCTTCGGCCAGCAACGGCCTAAAGACGCCAGGCGCTTTACCATCAAAAAAGCCTATTCCGGCGCCGACGAATTCAAGAAGACAATCGCCAAAGAACATTTTGCCCCGGCTCAGTTTGTCGACATGAGTGATGCTCAAAAGCTATCGCGCAAATCCTTTGAGCAAATGCCCGCAGGCGTGATGTTAAGCGACACCGGCAACAGCTTGCGCTCCAGTAAAGTGGTGCAACGCAGTGTAGCGTACGAAACCAAGATCATGGATACCCGCTTCCCGATACTGCACCTTGCGGGGAAACTTTTTGAACGCCTGCAAACCTTTACCGCCCTACTGCGCGGCAACGCTATGGCCAAATCCGAGTTGTCTTTCGTCAACAATGCCGATCCGATGCTAAGTCCTGGCAAAGTAGGTACTCTTCAGGAGGGCTATACCGTGGTGGGCGTGGCGAATTTGATACCGTTCGACGGTAAGTCGGAGCATGAAAGCGAAACCCAGGCACTCAACTATATGAATGAATTGATCAAGGCCGCTCCGGCGTTGAAGGACGAAATCCAGGTGGTGCCCAATTATGAACGTGCGGCATAACCAACATGATGCCCGCGTAACCGGCACTGGCAGGAGTGAATACAGGTTATGAGTAACGGAGACGAAATAGCCCGCTATTCATTTTTGCCGTGGCTTCGGCAGGGAATAGCCAACAACATCAAGAGCAATCCCGCCGTCGGCAAGCAGCGAACATCGATCGAGGTATCGGTCGATGTAGAGACCGATACCGGATTAAAGGAAACGCTCACCAACACCATCCAACTGGTCGGCCCGTCCGACATCATTGGCTTATCAACGCGTGCGATAGTGCGTACCGAGCCTCGAGCCTGGTCTACCGACTTTGAACCCAACTTCCTCCCGTTCATCGAATTCAATGACGAAGACCTGCCCTGGCGTTATTCTCCCATGCCGGCAGATACCACCCTGCACCGTATCACGCCATGGCTAACCCTGGTGGTATTGGCGGAAAGTGAATTTGACAAGGGTGCCAATCCAGAAGGACCGCTGCCGTTTATCGATATCAACGCTGACCCCGCGACCATCCTTCCGGATGCATCCCAGTTATGGGCCTGGGCTCATGTTCACGTCAACAGCGATTTAAAAAGCGACAGCGAAGGAAATCCGATCGGCACAGTCCAGTCACTGGACCGGCTTGAGCAAGTGCTGGATACCAACCCCGACGCCGGCTATTCGCGCCTGATGTGTTCGCGCAAACTTGAACCGGCCACCGACTATCACGCATTTTTGATCCCCACCTTCGAAACCGGTCGACTGGCCGGGCTGGGACTGGATATACCGACCTCGGTAGATGCATTGGCAAATGCATGGAGTGGCGGACAGACCCGCTTTCCGATCTTCCATACCTGGTATTTCCGCACTGGTGAACGTGGCGATTTTGAATATCTGGTGCGGTTGCTTGAACCGCGTCCGGTGGATGAACGTATCGGCATTCGTGACATGGATGTCAGCGAACCCGGCAGTGGTCTAAGCGGAATCAATATGGGACCCGACAAACCACGGGTCATCGGGATGGAAGGTGCCCTGCGCGCGCCCCAAACCCAGTCTACCGATTGGCCAAAATCGTATCCTGAACCGTTTCAAACCGAACTGGCGGCGTTGATTAACAAGGCCGACGACTACCAGCAAGCCAACCCTGACAGCGACCCTGTGATCACTCCCCCACTGTACGGTCGCTGGCATGCGCTACGCCAGCGCCTGGACATGACTGTGGATAGCGGTAGTGACAACCCCTATGACCCCCAACGCAAATGGCTAACCGAATTAAACCTGGATCCTCGCCATCGTGCCGCGGCCGGGTTGGGCAGCCGCGTGGTGCAACAGCACCAGGAAGCCTATATGAACCAGGCATGGCGCCAGATCGGCGACGTGCTGGAGGCCAACCGCCGTTTAAAGCTGGCTCAACTGGCGGAAATGGCCACAACCTCGATCTACAACAAGCATTATCAAAATTTTCATCCACACACCACGCTCAGCATCACCCAGCCGTTGCACAAGAAGGTTCTTGCCAGTCCTGAGACCGTTTATATCAAACTGAAAAACAGCCGTCTGCCGCAGGCCGCACTGAGTCCGGAGTTTCGCCGCATCACAAGGCCACGCGGTGCGCTAGCCAAGCGCGCCACTCCTGAGCTGCCACGCCAGGTACAGCCGCAATTGCTACAACGAATCAATACAGGTGAAGTGACCGCCACACCAGCGAAAGCTGCCCCGGCGGGAGCAGCGACATTGCCGAAGGCATCTGCCGCCGTGGCACCGCCAGGGCTCCCGAACCGGATACAGGGGCTGCTGAGCAATCCGTTGACCCGATGGTTGCCATTACTCATCATCGTCATGGCCCTGTTGTTGCTGTTACTTGCCGGGATGACAGTATTGTCACTCGCCATAGTGGGCATTGTTACCGTGATAATGGCGTGGCTTCAGAGGAAATTCATCCCCTTGACCAATCAACTTGAGGCCGCCGAAAGCATCAAGGAAGTTAATTTAACGCCGGAAGCCGTCGATGGTCTACCCTTCAGCCCGGACTTCCGTGTCACCGACCCGGCTGAAGAGGTCAAGTTTACTACCGGCCACAGCGATAGTGTTGAAGGCGGCAGATTCAAAACCGCTCTAAAGGATTTGCATACCGTACTGGCCGACATGCCACCGGCGCAACCCGACGAAAAACCGGCGGCGCTGAGTGCAATCCACGACAAACTCATCCGTCGGATTGACCCACGCGTTACCATCAATCAGCGGGTACTTTCCACCCTGATACTGCCACCGCTGATCCGTACGCGTATCCCCGACCGCGTGGTGCCGGTCATGGCCTATCCGGAGTTTCCGCAACCCATGTATAAACCGTTGCGGGACATTTCCACCGAGTTCCTATGTCCGAATATTGACCTGGTTCCTCCCAACACCTTGTCACTGCTGGTCACCAATCAAAAATTCATTGAATCGTATATGGTGGGACTCAATCATGAAATGGGTCGTGAGCTGTTATGGCGCGAATATGTCACCGACCAGCGTGGCAGTTATTTCCGCCAATTCTGGGGCGTGAATGACTATGTCAATAAGGACACGACACTGACGGAAGCGCAACTGGCGGAGAAACTCAAGGACATCCCGGAGATCCATGAATGGCTCAGCACCACCGCCCTAGGTAGCCACAATCACCGTGAGGCCGGCGGAGACACCCAGCAACTGGTGTTGCTGGTGCGCGGTGAGTTACTCAAGCGTTATCCCAATACCGTTATCTACGCGCATCGCGCCGCCTGGCAGAAAAATAACGATGGGAGCATCAATAAAAACGTCTCACGGCTATTGGCGCCGATCGAAACCTCGCAGCAGCAAAAGGACAATGAAATCTACCCGCTCTACTCCGCGCAGCTGGAACCGGATATTTATTTCCTCGGCTTTGACTTGACGGTGGACGAAGTGCGCGGCCAAAACGAAGACGATGCGGGCTGGTTTTTTGTTTTGAAGGAGCGGGTGGGTGAACCACGATTCGGTCTGGATATCGATGCCGCCAATCTCGGATCGTGGGACGATTTTAATTGGCCGACCATCGACGGGGACCTAACCGATGGCGGGTATATCGTGCTGACCGACGACACCGGTAAGTACCTCCCTGCCGAAAATCCGGACGACGTGCAATGGCACGCACAATCCAATGCCGCTGACCTTGCCCATATTTTATATCAGGACCCGGTCCTGGTGGCAGTGCATGGCGCAGAAATGCTGCCGAAGTAAATCTAATGACAGGTTGGCTCCATGAGTCTGAATAAACTACAACAACAACTAAACGCAAGTCGTGACAAACGACACCAATTGTCAGACCAGTGGCAACGATCACGCGAGTCCCTGCGCACGCTTGCAGCGCGCAAGGCACGCCTGACACGCCAGGGCAAGCAGCAAACACCTGAATACGCGGAGCTTTCCGCGCGCGAGAGGGAATTGGCAAAAATCATTACGCAACTGGAGCAGCAGTTGCACACGGAGCAGGGCCGGTTCCGTGGTCTGTACGAACAACTGAATATATTGCCGCCACAACAGACAGTAACCCAATTAAATGACAATATCCCGATTCTGCTGTTTCCGGTACGGCTGGAAACCCGCTTCAAAAAAATGGATGGCGTCCAGCAACTATGGCTTAGGATCTATCCCGATGACATCAACATCATCACCCATGAAGAACAACTGACTGAAGACGAGGTCCGTGCCGCTGAGGCGTATTGGCAACAGCAGTGGCGCGCCGGTTCCGATAAGGACCGGTTGTTAGGCGCATGGCGAATGCTGGCATCCAAATATGGATTTCAGCGCGCCGCCTGGATCGTTAAAACCTATCAACCCAACAACCCGGGAGACAGGCCCACGGAGATGCTGGAGGCTGATGTGGCGTTGGCCAAGCCCCCTGAATTTGATAGCTACGAGGCCAAGCTTGAAGCCTGGAGTTTGCCGCCCCGCACCATGGCTTTGCCGGACCGTTTTGTCGTGCAGGGGTATGTTGGCGGCAAAAAGGTCATGGAGCAGATCGGCAATCCGGTGCAGGAACCGCTGATCGCAGGCCCTCATCCTTCCCATCCACATGACGACAACGAAGGCTTTAAAGAAGGCGAGCCATTGCAAGTGGACAAGGAAATGCAATGGATGGTGGACTTTGACACCGCGATAAACGTCGGTATGGGCATGCGCATCAATCTTGACGGCGACAGCAGTAATGGATTCGACCGCCTGGTCGTCCTGGGTATGCGTTTATCAGAGAATGAAGTCCAGGGGCAGCGCACGCTTGAGGCCTTATTCGACACCCATCACTACGAAGAAGACGGGGTCAGCTTAATCCCCATAGGTACAGCAACCAACAACACCAGTGCCAAAGGTGCAGGGTATAAATCCTTTGATCCGGCGGATGACGAAAGTTTCAACATCGAACTCGGTGAGAGCTTGTTTGCAGACCACCCGGACTGGAAACACAAAACAGACGGGCAGTATCTGGCCGAATACCTCGGCATCAGCTCATCAGTCATTCAACATATGCAATATTCTGACGGGTTTGACCAGCGCGATGCCCGGGCCGTCAACATCGCGTTATGGCCGGCCACCCTTGGGTATTTTCTCGAAGAGATGCTGGACCCGCTGTTGGCCTCCCACGACGTGCGCAAGGTACAACAGTTCTTCACTCGCCACGTCAGCGGTCGTGGACCGTTGCCGTCACTACGCGTCGGCAATCAACCTTATGGCATCCTGGCCACTTCCGCCTTCAGCCGCTGGCGTTATCCAACGTTGCCACTGCGTACGACGGCAGCGCTAAGTACCAACAAGCCGTTTGAGCAGGAGCTGTACGAGTTCCTGATGAAGCTCCAACCCTATTGGAAACAATGGTCGGCGCAGGTATCCCATGTTGGAAAATCAGGCGACAGCCAGCAAAATCTGCTGGATGTGCTGGGACTGCATGCAAGCTCCGCGGAGTTTTATCAACGCTTCGCTATCAGTCTTGAGCAACTCTCCAACATGCTCAAATTGAACCAATTAAACCTGTCATCGGTCGATTTGAATCAGTGGTTACAAGCATTCTGGTCGGGTATGCCTGATGAGTTCGGGCTCAACGGTGCAACCCCGGATATCCTGAAAAAGGTGTTCTATCATCACCAAACCTTGCTGAACGGGCCGCTAATCGACGACGTGCCATTGTCGGAAACCGACACACTCAAACCAGTCAGCCAGGATGATGAAAATTATCTCGACTGGCTGGCCAACAGCGACATCGACACCATCCGCCGCCACGACTTCGGTCGCAGTGAAGGCCGGAACATACCTTCACCTCGCGCCTTGCTGTATTTACTGACACGCCATGCGGTCATGAACGCCTATTGGGACAGTGCCTGGAACTTTTATATCAGTGCGGAGCTTGCCGAGCTTGCACCGCGCAAAGAGCCGGTAATGATGTATGTATCACAGGAAGCATCGGGACAGAGCAAATTCGCCGCGTTGTATCGCGAGGCTGGTGAGTTGTCAGCCCGGCACCCCGGTGTGTTCCCTGACCGGAACAAAAGCGTGGCGGAACAAATCAGCCAACCGGACATTATTGAAAAGCGCGCCGAAACCAAAAGCCTGCGCGAGGTGCGACAGGCATTAAATTGTCTCAAGGATCGCCCCACGGCTAAACTTGCCAACGCATTTACTGAACACCTGGATTTGTGCGGCTATCGATTCGATGCCTGGTTGCTCGGCCTGGTGAACCAGCGCCTGCAGCAACTTCGCAGCAATGACAGCGGCGCCCGGCAAGGCATCTATCTGGGCGCATACGGAGTATTGGAAAATGTACGCCCAAAAACCGTGTTGCAAGACTACGCAGGAACGGTGCCGGACGAATTCAAAGACCCGACAGCCCCGCCGTTGCAAACCGCAGACAAAAACGCCGGATATATCCACGCCCCATCATTGAATCATGCCATCACGGCCGCGGTGCTGCGCAATGCGCACATCACCCACGCCGGAGACGATAACCGGGACGCAGCCGCGGTCAACATCAGTTCCGAACGCATGCGCATGGCCATGTCCATTATCGAAGGTATGCAGAACGGCCAACTGCTGGGGGCACTGCTGGGCTATCAATTAGAACGAGGTCTGCATGATCGGTATAACCAGGCAGAAGTCGACCAGTTTATTTATCCACTGCGAAAAAAGTTTCCGCTGGTTGCCGACCAGCTGAACACCAGCCCTGCTGACAGCCCCATTGAAGCGGTCGAAGCACGCAATGTGATTAACGGCGTATCGCTGCTACGCCATATCGATACCTCCGGGAACGGAAATTATCCCTTTGGTCTGACCGGCCTGCCTAATGCAGATCACAGCCAGGCTGGGGCCATTGACGAGGAAGTGGTGCGTCTGCAAGACATCATGGATGCAGTATCCGACCTGATGACCTCCGAAAGTGTCTACCAGGTGGTGCGGGGCAATTACGAACGTGCCAATGCCGTATTAACTTCGCTGTCACGGGCTGAAAATCTGCCCAGCCCGGAGATTCTGGATACACCCCGTTCAGGTTTCGCATTAACCCATCGTGTGGGCATACAGTTTGAAACCGGGATCGCCGACTTCAACCCATACCCAGGGAGCATCCCGTTAACCCCCCGCGCCAAAGCAGAGCCAGGAATCAACAAATGGCTGGCAGCATTATTGGACAACGACCC
>JBFEYJ010000113.1:0-9130 GCA_041562215.1 Thiohalomonadaceae bacterium
AAAAGGGGATATAGTCAAATGACGTCGCTTCCTATTGATGCACCTATTAGTTTTTTTTAATAGCTTAAAAAACAATTAGATAAATGAACTTTCTAAAGTGTTACATTGTTATTTCATTGTTTTTTGTGTGGTATATAAGAAAAAAATAAACTTCTCTATCTGGCAGGGGTATTTGCTGTATTCAGCATGCTGTTGACCCATTATGGAGTAATACCGGTCATGTGCAAAAGCGTATGATAGTATTCGGCACAAATATCAAGCTCATATAGTGCTTGAGATGCTGCTTGTGTGGACACATATAGCAACAGTAATAGTAACACTGAACATAGAGGGCTCCCCATGCTGTACCTGAGTGAAATACTGATCCAGAACCCTCAGCTGGAGAACTTCGATCAGCTGTTAGCGGTGGTGAAAGAGCGCTCCAAAAACGAGATGTTCTTTCGCATCGACGTCAAGCCGCCGTACCCGGACACTCCTGAAAACTGGGAGGATCGGCTCGAAGCGAGCTTCACTTAATATTAATAGTGTGCCTTTCGGGACGGAAGCACAAACCAAAAAGACGGTACATTTTGTGAAATATCTCAATCTAGACGATCACCATAGCGAAGCCGAGTGCTCCAATGACGCGATCAAATCCAGTGAACTGCTGGTGAGTCGCCTGACAGAGCTGGAACACGAGTTGCAGACTGCGACAAGTGTTGATCGCCTGAAACCCCTGCTTGATAGCGGTTACATCCTGCTGGATCTGGTTGAACGCAATAAGGATGCCTGGAAGGCGGGTAAAGAAGCCTTTGAGATCGCCATCGCAAATGAGAAATGGCTCCAGGCGGTAGAGGCCTGCGATATTATCTATCAGGCGGAGCAGGACGATGCGGTTCTAGCCCTGGCGCACGGGATTTGGCTGGGTGTCACCTATCCCATCGACCCGGAGCTCAGCGTTGCCATGCTGCAGCACTTGGTTGAGGAGACACCGGACAATTCCGACGGTGCCGGTGTGGCTGCCGCTACAGCCTGTTATCTGGTTGACCTGCGCGCTCAGGACAAGCAACGTGATGACCTGCAGTTCTTTACCGGCCAACTGCTGGGACAGGTGGCCCGTCGTCACACCAACGGCGCCTGCGATACCCAGGAGCTGTTCGATATCTGGATGGATCGCCTCGAACTGAAGGAGCCGGATAAATTCCTGCCACGTTTGGCGGCGATCCTCGACGTCCTGGTGCCTGCCGGAGAGTGGTGGTATGACCGGGACGCCTTGCGTGCAAAAATCCCGGCGGAGTAAGTGATATGTTTTGGCAAGAGGAAGAGGACGATAGCAGCCAGTTTGTCATGCCGGAGAATGTCGTTGACGTACAGTTCTCCATCAATTGTAAGAGTCTGCCTGTAGACCATGCTCATGCATTGTCCTCTGCGGTCAAGGAGGCATTGCCCTGGTTTGCCGACGAGGTCCAGGCCGGATTGCACCTGATCAATGTAGCCGAATCAGGTAACGGCTGGGAGCGTCCACAGGGTGATGATGAACTGCTTTACCTTTCTCGTCGGACCAAGCTCACCCTGCGCGTGCCGCAGCACCGGATCGAAGATGTCAAACAGCTGAGCGGTCAGATCCTCAATGTCGCCGATAACGAAATGGAGGTGGGCAAGAGCAATGTTCGTCTGCTGAGCATCTCCACAACCCTTTATGCTCGCTATGTTGCCGGCAAAGAGGGACAGAGTGAGGACGATTTCCTGGTAGAACTGATTAGCGAACTCAAAGATGCCGGCCTGCGCTTTAAAAAGGTCCTCTGCGGCAAGGAGAACCTGATGGCAATGCCAAATGGCCAGATGATTACGCGCAGCCTGCTGGTGGCGGATATGGGATTTGATGATGCGGTAAGGTTGCAGGAGAACGGTGTAGGCCCACATGCCTACAAGAAACTTGGTTGTGGCTTGTTCATTGCCCACAAGACCGTTTAAAATGACGTGATTTGATTTTTTTGGCTTAGCAATAACAGCGTTAATGAGATAGGAGAAAACGATGGGTTACGAAGTAAACGGCAAGACCATTGAAGCCAATGACAACGGCTATCTGGTTAATATTGATGACTGGAATGAGGACGTGGCTGCTGTTATTGCCGCTGCCGAGGGTGTTGCCCTGACCGAGAAGTCCTGGGACCTGATCAACTTCCTGCGTGACGAGTACATCAACAACAACGGCAATCAGCCTAATGACCGTAACATCGTCAAGGCCATGTCAGACAAATGGGGCGAGAAGCTGCAGGCCAAAGATCTGTACACCCTGTTCCCGATGCAGCCCTCCAAGCAAGCCGCCAAGATCGGTGGTCTGCCGGAAAGCCGTCGTAAGGGTGGTTACTAATCGGTAACCAGCCGTTTATGGTAATGCTGTGAGGCATACCGCTCATCCCTGAACATAAAAATGAATATCGATTAGTTCAGACTAAACTCGCTTGACTGGGCGGGGGATGGGATCAAAATCCGGTGATCAACGATCACCGGATTTTTTTGTGTCTATTGCTCAGAATTAGGGCGAACCAGAGCCCGACAACGAAAGCCACTTAGTTGCGAGAATGCCATATCGTTGCCGGAATAAGATCTACAGCTTAATATCCTCATCCAGTACGGTAAGCGCCTTCATCAGTGACTTACCGTCATCACCATGTTGCCGATAGATCTTCAGCGCCTTCTCCGCCTGAGACCACCAGTGCTCGGCACCTCGCTTGATTGTCTCATGCAGAGCCCTGCCGTGATCGCCCTGTAGCCACAGGTCGTACGCGGCGCTTAAGGAAGGAAAGATAGCTTTGCGCAGAGTGCTGAAATTGGCCATATAGAAATGCAGCGCCGCATCGCGTTCCTGTTCCAGCAACCTGGGTAGAGTGCGTTGGCAGTCGACCAGATGGTCACGAATGGCGCGCAGTTGGTATTCGGCGCGTGAGCGGGGCAGGGTGGATAGCATCATCTCCCACTCGGGTCCGAGCTCGCTTCCGAGCATCACCTCGCCCAGTTCATGCTCCAGCAGAGTGTCGATCTCGTTGCTGGTCATGGCATCAAGGGCGATATCGAGATCTTCGTCGAAGGGGTAGTAAAGGCTGGCGCGGGCGATGGCCCGGTCCATATCCTGCCAGCCCCACTCTTCCAGTTTCTCCCAGATCATCCGACGTAGCGATTCTCGACGAAGGTAAATCGTGTTTGCCAGACTCAATGCCGGGGGAGCGGTGATCTCGCGCGCATACTCCCTGCCTGCGATATATATCCGCGTGCCTTCGTGCTCGAAGCTGCGCTCTAGCTCAGCGAGAAAAAAATGGGGCTTGGCGCCGCAGTAGCCGCCACTGTATACCAGGCCCATGGGAACCAGGCGGTCATTGATAGCCTGACTGTCAAAAGGCTGGTAATGGTCAGTGGCAAGTTCGAGTGGACTGTACTCTTTCTCTTCCAATTCACCCCAAAGATGTTCACGAGCGTTCAGCCATTCACCAAGGGGCCCTTTGGCAAGACTTTCACCGAATGCATAACCTTGCTCCCATCGGTAAAATTCGCGCATTTTAAGAAGGTAGATACAGAGAGAGAAGTTGCGGGCGTGGAGCGCATCGGAGATGTGGCAGTTGTGCTGCACCGTATCCACCAGCTGTTGCACCTGGATGTTACTTGCATTTGCCATAACCTGGCCCCATCGTAATGCCTGACTTGATAGTATTTTTCCGAGTTATTTGCTCGGAATTTGTTCAGGCTAGCATGATGAACTGTCCCTGCCAAGCAGGAATGGCCGCCTTTCCCGGCGGTGAAATATCGTAGAGGAATTACCATGGCGCGTATCAGAACCCGTTGGCACAACAAACAGAAGCCTAAATCCATAGAGACCATTGCCGGTGCCATGGGAATGAATATTTGGAAGATGGCCTCGGGTACCGCCAACAAAATGTACAACGAGGGTTTTAACTTCAAAAGCAATGCTCAACTTATTGATTTAATTGGTGAGTTTGCTATTTTTCTCATTCAGCTTTCCGATCGTATTGCCTATGAGGAGCTCGACGCCGAGCAACGCCAACGCTTCACCCAAGCGCTGGCGACCCATCTCATTGGCACCATGGTGGAGAATCAAATTGAAGAGCTTGGCCCCGGTGAAGAGTATCAGGGCGCTTTTATCGAGAAACTGAATCACCATCTGGATGGCTATTCGGAATTCTCACTCGTCAGCGGGGATCCCAGTTACCAGATGTTGCGCTATTTCGGTACCCTGGCTGACCAGGTGATGGGCGGCAGTGACAACAAGTGGGTGATTGAGCACGTAATGGAGGTCGAGGCGCCGGTACTGGTCAAACAGCTCAAGGAGGGGCTGGAGAAGCTATTGCCACAGGCACAGCCAATGGATGCGGACGCCGAGATCACCGAGAAGCCCTGATTTCCTCTCCGCAAAACACCAGACATGCAAAGGGAAAAGAGTATCGTGGCTTAGAACAACACCCTTTTCCCTGATGCGCCTGGTGGTCTGGCGAGTGAAACCCTCATACCGTCTTCATACAAATTCCGCTGAGAACCTGATTTTCTTTTGCCCGTCCGCCGTGAGACGGGTAGGATCGGACGCTTGATTGAGAAGCCAAGAGATCGGCAATAATGCGCGGACGATTTATCACCCTGGAAGGCAGTGAGGGTAGTGGTAAAAGCACCAATCTTGCTTTTATTCATCACTATCTTCAGCAATCCGGCATTGAAGTGGTGCTTACCCGGGAGCCGGGCGGTACGCCGTTGGGAGAGGCCGTTCGCGAACTACTCCTCGACCACCGCTATTCGGCGATGTCCGGCGATACCGAACTGCTGCTGATGTTCGCCGCCCGGGCACAACACCTTAATGAGCTGATCCTTCCCGCCCTCCAGGCGGGCAAGTGGGTACTTTGCGATCGTTTTACGGACGCCACCTATGCCTATCAGGGGGCCGGCCGGGGTATTGATAATGAGCGAATCGCCCAGCTCGAAACCTGGGTCCAGGGAGAACTACGGCCTGACCTGACCTTTTTCCTCGACCTTCCGGTAGCACAGGGACTTGCCCGGGCAGGGGAGCGCAGCACCCCTGACCGCTTCGAGCGTGAGCAGATCGACTTTTTCGAGCGGGTTCGCCAAGGTTATCTGGAACTGGCCGGACGGGCTCCGCAGCGCTATCGCGTGGTCGATGCCTCCCTATCCCTCGATGAGGTGCAGTCCCAGCTAAAAGCCCTGTTGGATGCCTACCTGAACGTAGGCCAGACAGCCTGATGAGTCACTGGTCTCCCTATCCCTGGCAAGAGGGGCTGTGGCAGGGGCTTATCGGCCGTCTTAGCGCTGGACGTCTGCCCCATGCGCTGTTGTTGACCGGCCCGGCCGGGCTTGGCAAGCGTCACTTTGCTGACAGTTTCAGTCGCGCCATCCAGTGTGATGCTCCGCTGGAAGATGGCAGTGCCTGTGGTGGCTGTCGCGGTTGCCTGTTGCGCGAAGCTGGCAGCCACCCCGATTACCTGCGGGTCGAGCCCGAGGAGGAGGGCAAGGGGATCGGTATTGACCTGGTCCGCCAACTTGCCGCCTTCCAGTCGCTGAAGAGCCAATATGGGCGCCAGCGTGTGATTCAACTGCAACCTGCCGACAGGCTCAACATCAGCGCCGCCAATGCCCTGCTCAAAACACTGGAAGAGCCTGCCGGCAACACGGTGCTCATTCTTACTACCGACCGGCCCATGGCATTGTTGCCGACGATACGCAGCCGCTGCCAACAGGTGATCTTCCGTCCGCTCAACGACCCCTCATCCACTGTACTGAGTTGGCTTCAAGTGCAGTTGCACAGCACTGAATATTCTCCCGAGGTATTGTTGCAGATGACCGCCGGGGCACCGCTCAAGGCCCTTTCCCTGATCAACGACGGCGAACTGGCGTTGCGTCAAACCCTGTTCGACGATTTCCGTGCCATGGAATTGGGGAAATTCAGCCCGCTTAAGCTCGCCGAGCGTTGGCTGGAACAAGGGAGCTTACGCGTATTGCCGTGGCTCTATTTCTGCCTGGCTGACATGGTGCAGCTAAAGATGGTGCCAAATGCGTCACGCTTGGCCAATCCGATGTGGTGTGACGATTTGCAAGCGATGGCAGAAAAGGTAGACTTGGCTTTTCTTCAGGCGCTGCTTGGGTTGGTGCAGGAGAGGATTGGACTGCTGCAGGGACAGGTGAATCAACAAGTGATTCTGGAGGAGCTCCTCCTGGCCTGGAAACAGCGACGTGTTTGAGTTCACCGGGATCGTTCATGCCTGTGCCGGTGCAAGTGAAGAAACGTTCAGGCGTGAGTGTGGGAGTTACCTGTTATGACTGCTCCGAATCCAAGACAAGGCATCCTGTCTTTGACCATCAAGGACAAGGGTGCGCTTTACGCGGCCTATATGCCTTACGTGAAGAACGGTGGCCTGTTTATTCCCACCGCCAAGCCCTATCAACTGGGTGCCGAGGTGTTTATGCTACTGAGCCTGATGGATGATCCTGAGAAGATGCCGGTTGCCGGCAAGATCGTCTGGATCACCCCGGCTGGTGCACAGGGAAACCGTGCTACCGGTATCGGCGTGCAGTTTAGCGATCAGGATGGCGGCGCCACCCGCGGCAAGATTGAAACCTACCTGGCCGGCACATTGAAATCCGATCACCAGACACACACCATGTAAAAAACAGATGACAACAATGTATGCAGAATACCCTGCCCGGAAAAGTGCTCGCATTGCTCTGTACATCCCGTAGACCATCATGCTTGTAGATTCCCATTGCCACCTGGATCGCCTTGATCTTGAACCATTTGACGGCGAGCTTGCCAATGCGCTGCAATTGGCCGGGGAGTACGGTGTCGGGCGCTTCTTATGCGTGGCCATCGGCCGCGGCAATATTCCCGATGTGATCGCCATCGCCGAGCGCTTCGACAACGTCTACGCCTCGGTCGGTGTGCATCCAAATGAAGAGGATGACGGAGAGGTCACCGCCGAGGAACTGCTTGAGCTGGCTAACCATCCCAAGGTCATCGCCATCGGTGAGACAGGCCTGGACTATTTTCGCAGTGAGGGGGACCTGTCGTGGCAGCAGCAGCGTTTTCGTCACCATATCGCTGCCGCCAGGGCATGCAATAAGCCACTGATCATCCACTCGCGCGAGGCGAGGGCGGACACCCTTCGCCTGATGCGAGAGGAGGGTGCCGAGGCGGTCGGCGGCATCATGCACTGTTTTGTCGAAGATCAGGATACCGCACAGCAGGCGATGGAGATGGGGTTTTATATCTCCTTCTCTGGCATTATCACCTTCAAAAATGCCGAGGCGTTGCGTGAGGTCGCACGGCAGGTGCCGATTGAGCGCCTTCTGGTGGAGACCGATTCACCTTACCTCGCCCCGGTGCCACACCGGGGAAAAAGCAACCAACCGGCCTATGTTCGGCATGTAGCAGAATTTTTGGCGGAGCTTAAAGGTATTTCATTCGAAGAGCTAAGCGCCAGAACAACGGATAATTTCAATCAGCTGTTCGCTCTGCAATAAAGCCCGGCTGCGCCGGGCATCGACTTATGTCTCGCTCTTCACGGCATGCTCATCCTCTTCGGTGAGACCGCGTAAGCCCTGCTCCAGATAACAGCCATGGTAGCCACGTTCGCTGAGAAGGAAGGCGGCTGATGAACTGCGACGACCGGTGTCACAGCAGAGGATATACTGCTTCTCCTTGTCCAGCTCCCGTGCTTTGAGGCGCAACAAATAGAGTGGAATATTTGTGCTGCCCGGGAGGTGAACGTTCCTGTATTCACTTTCCAGCCGAACATCCAGCAACACAGCACCGCTTTTCACCATCTGTTTTACTGTCGAAAAGTCGACACTCTTAACCACCGGGGCCTTGAGCAACTCGACGAAATCCGCCTTGCCCAAGCGCATTAGCACTCCGTTGGTAAGCATGGTAACAGTGGCATTACGCTTGTTGTTGGAGATAAGAGCTTCCTCGCCAAAGCCGCTTCCAGCGTCCAGTTCGGCGAGCTTGATCGTCTTCCCACTCTTGGTGGTATGCGTGATCCGGACACGCCCTTCCTTGATAAAGTAGTAATAATCGCCGTCCTCACCCTGGCGGATCACCTCGTCATTGGCATTGTAGAGCAGGGCTTCCATGCGCATGAATACCTGCTGGATATTGCTTGGCGGAATACGGTGGAAGAGTTCCGAGTGAAGCATTTTCGTCATCCAGTCCGCACTCACCTGTCCGTCCTGCTTCTCCTCCGCCTCGATCTCGGAGACATGGTAACCGGCATTCTGGTCCCATGTAAGAAGGACATCGAGCAGGTCATTGTCGACTCGGAAAAAACGCACCTCGGTGGCGGCGATCGCCGTGTGTTGACGTGGTCGGTGATGGTCTACAGGAAAGCGGGTAGGGGCAGTGCCACCGACAAGACGCTTCTCCTGTTTTTTCTCATCCTGCAGTAACAGCTCACCGGAAAGAAGGTAATAGGTGTAGTTGTCCCCATCGCCCTTTTTGAACAGAGACTTCCCCTCGGGCAGGATCTCGACTCGTGTTTTGTTGGCAAGGTTCTGCAGGTTATCTTCTGTCAGCTCACAGAGCGGAACAAATTGTCTGAGCATATTTGTAGCCACGTTTTTATATCTACCTGTCTTTTTGTGATCTTGTTGTGCCGTCATTGTTGCAGCTGACGGTCGGTGCGAACTGTGGTGATTATAACAAGGTCCTGTGACAAATTTGATTTAGCCGACGATGACAATAGGCGGAAACGTGCGAATAAGCACACTTTTTGGACGCGTTTCTCCAATCCTGATCCGGACGACAGAGCATCATCGCAGAGTTAAACGCGTGTACTATGGGCGGGCTTTCAGATATTCGTACCCAGAAAAAGTGAAATCGAACCCACTACTATCATGATCTTAATTCTCAAGAAGCGCGAGCGCTCGTTTAAGCTTTCCTGGAGGCGTATAGAAATGCGGCGAGAACCGGATGTTGCCACCACGATAGGCGCAAAACACCCCATTATTCAGGAGTTGTTGGAAAAGCGCTGACGTCTCTCTGCCTGGCGCTGAAAAACTGACGATGCCCGCATGACGAGCCGCTTTTGGTGGAGTCACCACTACCATTCCCATGGCCGAAAGCCGTTCAATCAGTAAG
>JBFEYJ010000114.1:0-9124 GCA_041562215.1 Thiohalomonadaceae bacterium
CCCGTGTCACCCTGTTGGCTTACCTAATCGGTCCAAAAGTATACCATGTCGGAATGGAATCTGACTTGCCTCAATGATTCCGGGGAATGAAGTGGCCCCCCAAACAGAGCCGTCCCATAAATCGAATCCTATCCCACGCTTTTAGCGACTACGCTACTCGCCATCTGTACAGGTTGCAGCCTGTCCGAGAATAACAGCGGTGACGCTTTCTTAAGCTCAAACCCTGCCGCTGCCGTTGTCTATACCATGGGAATGAGCCTGGAGAGCCCACATTGGTGATGGGAGTAAACCGGGTATTTCCAATCACCTGTCAACAGCGCTAAAAAGCGGCGCTACGGATAGAAGAGCTTGTCACAGCCCCCTGCCGCGAAGATACAGTCCGCTATCACGCCGTCCCGGTATATCGCAAAGCCGCTCCCCCGCAGACACGCCGAATTCAATATCTGTTTTCTGCAGAGGCCGCTCCTTCAGTGGTACCGCGATGAGTAGGAACCGAAGCGTACTGAATGCCGGAGTCCATTGACATGAGGGTATATGGAGGTTGAGTTGCTGACAAACGTCAGGCACGAACAATCCCTCTCGTGAGACCTGGGTTTGCTTACGCGACAGTATACTTGGGTGGGACCTGAAGCCAGAAGGTCACCGGTCCATCATTAATCAAAGCCACCTGCATATCCGCACCAAAACGCCCAGCTGCCACCCTTTGATATCGGTTTCGTGCCAGGTTTAACAGGTAGGTAAATATTCGCTCACCTTCAGACGGTACGGCAGCCCGACTGAAACCCGGACGGGTACCCTTACGGGTATCCGCAGCTAGCGTAAACTGCGGAACCAGCAACAGGCCACCACCGATCTCGTTCAAGCTGAGGTTCATTTTGCCCTCGTCGTCGGGGAAGACCCGGTAGCCAAGCAGACGCTCAAGCAAACGATCCGCGTCGGCCTCGCTATCACCCCGCTCGACACCAACCAGCACCAATAAACCGGCACCGATAGTGCCCACAACCTCGCCATCGATGCTGACACTCGCCTCAGTGACGCGCTGGAGCAAACCGATCAAGCCAACCTCTCGGCGAAGTCGATGGTGGCCTGTATCAGGGCATCGACGGTCCCGGGCTCGGAAGCCGAATGGCCTGCATCCTGGATGATCTTCAACTGTGCCTCCGGCCAGGCCTGATGTAACTGCCACGCATTCTCCACCGGACAGACCACATCATAACGACCATGCACAATGACACCGGGAATGCCCTTGAGTCGGTCTGCATCGCGCAGGATCTGCTCCGGTGCAAGAAAGCTGTCGTGGACAAAGTAATGGCACTCGATACGCGCCAGCGAGAGGGCTGTGTAGGGATTTCCGAAGTGTCCCACCACCGCCTCGCTCGGACGCAAGGTCGAGGTCTTCCCCTCCCACAATGACCAGGCCTTTGCCGCCGCCATCCTTTGTACATCATTATCACCGGTCAAGCGCTGGTAGAAGGCCTGTACCAGTTCTCCTCTCTCGGCCTGTGGGATCGGCGCCAGATACTCTTGCCAGTATTCAGGAAAGAGCCGGCTGGCCCCCTCCTGATAGAACCAACGTATCTCGTGTTGACGACACATGAAGATGCCGCGCAGGATCAGTCCAAGTACCTTCTCGGGGTGGGTTTCGGCATAGACCAGGCTCAAGGTCGAGCCCCAGGAGCCACCGAACAGCAGCCAACGGTCGATACCCAGATGCTCTCGTATCCGTTCTATATCCTCCACCAGCGCCTGGGTCGTGTTTCCTTCCAGGCTAGCGTGGGGCGTGGATCGGCCACATCCGCGCTGATCGAACAGAATGATCCGATAACGCTCAGGGTCGAAGAATCGGCGGTGATAATCTTCACAACCGGCACCGGGGCCACCGTGAACAAAAAGTACCGGTATCCCTCTGGGGTTACCACACTCTTCGATATGCAACAGGTGAGGAGGCTCCACCGCCAAAGAGTGTTGGACGTAAGGATGCAGTTCAGGATAAAGGGTATGCATTAGGCTCGCTCGATGCTCCGTTCACTGTCACCATCTTAGTGCCCTAGGCAATCGCAAGCCAAGCCGAAATTACACATCGCAGCAAGAAAAAAAGCCGTGGCGGCTAATCCGGCACGGCTTTTTTCAAGTCAAAGAAGAAAATTAGACCTGTTGCAGATAAATCTCCACGCGACGGTTCTGCGCACGCCCTTCCTCAGTAGCGTTGCTGGCACGCGGCTCAGACTCACCCAGGCCCCGTGAGGCGATCTGGCTCGCTGAAACGCCACGACCGATGAGATAGTCCGCTGTCGCCTTTGCACGACGCTCAGAGAGGCGCTTATTGTAATCCTCGCTACCGATGCTGTCGGTAAAACCGATGATCGTGATCCGGACATTGGGATCGTCGCGTAATACAGCGGCAACCTTGTCCAGGGTCGGCTTGAACTCCGGCTTTATCTCAGCACGATCAAACGCAAAGGATGCCTCGGAAGAGACGCTGACGCGCAACAGGTCATCCTTCAGGCGCTCGACCTCCATTGCCTTACCGTCACGTTCAGCGCTGATTTGGCGGATTTTCTCCTCTTTCTTATCCATCGCGTTACCTATAGCACCGCCGACAGCAGCACCGCCCAGTACACCGATCGCAGTCCGGGTGTTGGAACGCTCGCCGGTATTGTTCGCAAGGATTCCACCGACAATACCCCCAAGAATGGCCCCGGCAGCTGTGCTGTTCGTCCCCCCTTCACTACCATCCTGAGGGGTGGTCGCACACCCGGCCAAGGCAAGCGAGGCGATAAGGGGAAAAACCATAAACTGTTTCATACTGCGATACTCCGATGTTGGTATTAGTGTGAGAAATAGTTGCTAGTCTAATCCCCTGGCAAAATGCAGGACCGAGACAGGTTCACATTTTAACCGTCGAACTGACCAGCCTGAGTCATGACTACAGCGGTATGACCACTGAGTTTGCCGGCTGTCTCAAGGACGGATATAGCTGTAGCCATTCTCCTGCAGTTCAAGGATATGAACAACGCCTGCCGGCACTACCTGTACGCCTTTGCTCAATACGACTGGCGCGCCGTCCTTTTTCTCAATACGGGCCATGGTATTTCCACAGGCAGAGAAAGTTATGTTTTGCTTAGCCAGGCTCTCGACCCGCTGTGACTGCCTGCTACCGGCGACGAGCAGGGAGAGTCCCGGGCCGTATGCCACGATCTCCACCATCACATTGTCCATGCCGTAATGCTTTTGCAGATTAACCGCGTTATTCATGGCAATGGTCTGGGTACGAACATCATCATCACTGATCTGGATCACCGCCGTGTGCCCCCCCTCTTCCACCTCTGCCGAGGTGATCCCCCGCGAACAGGGAGAAAAAGCCGACAATCAGGCTGATAATCGTGAAAAGACGCATGTTGAGCATGATTTGGTGCTCCTCTGGTGAATGCCATTCTCTATTCGGCATCGTTACTCTGCCATTTAAAGATTAGAGCACTTACTCTGAAGAAAAAACCAACAGCAACGTAGGCACTTGAGTCAGCACGGAAACCATCTTCATGCCGGGTGGATCGCAAGAGCGCGCCGCCGGGCCTGCTCAAGATCGGTGCTATATTCCAGCATGCCAGGCTGCTCGACTATCCCCGCTTTAAGCAACTTCTGTTGAATACGAGGTGCCAGACAGGCCATCACCACGGCCACATCCCTGCGCTGCAGGCTTATCACTAGCGAGTTTAGCGCCACAATGCCCGTCATATCCATCATTGGCACATCGGTCATGTCGAGGATCACTACCGACACCTTACTGTTGATCCGCGCCAGCGCACTGACGGCCTTTTCGGCCGCGCCAAAAAACAGTGGACCGTTAACATCATAAACAGCTACATGCGCCGGCAACTCCGCCAGGTGTGCGTGCTGTTCAGGATGCATCACCTCTACGCCGCTCATCGAGGAAATTCGACGAATAAACAGCACCGAGGCAAGCACCACACCGGTGCTCACGGCGATCACCATATCAAACATAACCGTCAGCCCGAAGCAGGCCAACAGCACGACGACATCACAGCGTGGCGCCACCTTCAGGATATTGACGAAGTGCTTGGCCTCGCTCATGTTCCAGGCGACCACCAGCAACAAAGCAGCCAGTGCTGCCATTGGCACATAACTTAGCAGCGCCGCCAGGCTCACCACTGACAACAGGACAACCGCAGAATGAACCAACGCTGAAACCGGTGAGCGGGCTCCGGTTCGGATATTGGTGGCGGTCCGGGCGATCGCCGCGGTCGCCGGGATGCCGCCAAAGAAAGGGGCGACCATGTTACCCAGTCCCTGACCGATAAGCTCAGTATCCGGTTTGTGCTTAGAGCCCGTCAGGCCATCAGCCACCACCGCGCACAAAAGAGACTCAATAGCGCCTAGCAGTGCCACAGTAAAGGCCGAGGGAAGCAGTTCCCGAAGCAACTGCCAGGAGAGCACCAGTGGCTTACCCTCAGCATCCGGCAGGTGCCAGGGTAATAGTGGTAGCGGTGGTAACGCAGGAATGCCGTGCTTCTCTATGCCGTCAACCACATAGGAAAAACGGCTCCCGATAGTTGCAACAGAGAAGTCGGGCCACAATTTAGTCAACAAGATCGCAGCCAGTGAGCCGAGCAGCAGCGCGACCAGATGGCCGGGCACACGACTCTTGATCCGCGGCCATAATAGAAGAACCGTCAGGGTAAGGATGCCGATCAGCAGATCCGGCAGATGGACAGTGGTAAGGCTTGCCAGCAACACCCCCATCTTCTCGAGAAAATGTAGTGGCATCTCGCCGGTCTCCAAACCAAAAAAATCCTTGATCTGCAACGTTGCGATAACCACTGCGATACCTGTGGTAAAACCGGTGGTGACCGGATAAGGGATGTACTGGATCAGCCGACCCATGCGCGCCAACCCCATCACCACCAGCACCACGCCCGACATCAGCGTGGTGACCAGCAACCCCCCGAGACCATACTGATGGGTGATTGGCAGCAGAATCACCACAAACGCCGCTGTGGGTCCGGAGATGCTGTAACGTGAGCCGCCGGTTAAGGCAATGATGGCACCGGCGACAATGGCAGTGTAGAGCCCATATTGCGGCGCCACACCGCTGGCGATCGCCAGTGCCATTGCCAGTGGGACCGCAACGATACCCACAGTGATGCCGGCGACCAGATCACTACGAAAATCGGAACGGGTATACCTCTTCAGCGACTCGATCAGGGCGAGATCATGCCACGAAAGGCGCGGCGTCTTTTCGCTTCTTTCCATTTCAACAAGTGGTTACCTCCTTGAGAAAGCAGTCGTTTAGTTTACCACTACGACCAAACCCTGATGAGGGAGTGAACCTGAATTCCGAGCGGAGAAATGATATGGCCACGAAATACACTGAATACATAGACAGTATCAGTCATTTTGCCACTAAGCCATGTGATGTGGGTGAGCCGTTCGGCCGAAAGCGGAGAGTCGCGGGCGGAAATCCGAACGATTGAAGCGTGAAAAAAAAATGGCCACGTAATCCACGGAGAGACACGGAAGAGGATTCAACCTCTATTGCGTCTCGTCCGTGCATTCCGTGGCCATTCGGCTCGTTCTAGCGCAGATTCCTTTGCATCCGACCCTATCGTCTACTACTACCATCCCTGGCAATGTTCCTATCCTTTGCTGTGAAGGTGATTACGCTCGTGAGGCCTTCTTGCGATCATGCTCAGCGAGCAGCTTCTTTCTCAGACGGATATGGTTAGGGGTAACTTCCACCAGCTCATCGTCGTCGATGAACTCCAGCGCCTGTTCCAGAGTATGGACCACAGGGGGGGTCAGCACCTGGGCATCATCGGTGCCAGAGGCGCGGACGTTGGTAAGCTGCTTACCCTTCAGCACATTGACCACCAGGTCATTGCTGCGCGAGTGCAAGCCGACGATCATCCCCTCGTAGACCTCTGTGCCATGACCGATAAACATCCGGCCACGCTCCTGTAGGTTGAAGATTGCATTAGTCAACGCCTTACCTGGGGCGTTGGCAATCATGACACCGTTCTTGCGGCTACCGTAATCCCCTCTTTTGAACGGGCCATAGTGATCAAAGACACTGTAGATCAGGCCTGAACCCTGGGTAGCGGTAAGGAACTCGGTGCGAAATCCAATCAAGCCGCGGGCCGGCATGATGTAGTCCAGGCGCACACGGCCTCGTCCATCCGGCACCATGTTCTTCAGATCGCCGCCGCGGATTCCGAGTCTCTCCATGACGCCGCCCTGGTGCTGCTCCTCCACATCGACGGTAACCTGTTCGAAGGGCTCCTGCGGCTCACCGTCGATTTCGCGGATAATAACCTCGGGGCGGGAGACGCCCAGTTCGAAACCTTCGCGGCGCATGTTTTCGATCAACACCGACAGATGCAGCTCACCACGCCCGGAGACGCGGAACTTGTCCGGATCGGAACCCTGCTCCACTCGCAACGCCACGTTATGGACCAATTCCTGATCCAGACGCTCTTTAATCTGGCGTGAGGTCACATACTTGCCATCCTTACCGGCGAAAGGTGAGTTGTTGACCTGAAAGGTCATGCTCACGGTCGGCTGGTCCACCGATAACGGCGCAAGCGCCTCAACGGCATTGGGATCACACAGCGTGTCGGAAATATTCAGCGGGTCCAGACCGGTGAAACAGACAATGTCGCCGGCCTGGGCTTCATCGACCTCAACACGCTCCAGCCCCATAAAACCGAGCAGTTGCAGGATACGACCGTTACGCCGCTTACCGTCCTTATCAACGATAGTCACCTGGGTGTTGGTCTTGACCCGACCACGGTTAATGCGACCGATACCGATGACGCCCACGTAACTGTTGTAATCGAGCTGCGAGACCTGCAGCTGGAAGGGGTCTTCCGGTTCCACCTGTGGAGGATGAACCTTGTCGATGATGGTCTGGAGCAGCGGTTCCATATTGCCTGAACGAACATCAGATTCGAGACCGGCGAAACCGCTCAGGCCCGAAGCATAGACAACCGGGAAGTCGAGTTGCTCATCGGTGGCACCGAGACGGTCGAACAGGTCGAACGTCTGGTCCAGCGCCCATTCTGGACGTGCTGCCGGGCGGTCAATCTTATTCACCACAACGATAGGCTTAAGGCCACGAGCCAGAGCCTTCTGGGTAACGAAACGGGTCTGAGGCATCGGGCCTTCTACCGCATCGACCAACAGAAGCACGGAATCGACCATGGAGAGCACTCGCTCCACCTCACCGCCGAAATCGGCGTGTCCGGGGGTGTCGACAATGTTGATCCGGTACTGACCCCACTTGATGGCAGTGGGCTTGGCCAGGATGGTAATACCGCGCTCACGCTCCTGGTCATTGGAGTCCATGGCGCGTTCTTCCAGCTGTGTCCGTGCGTCAAGCGTATCGGACTGCTTCAACAACTGGTCAACGAGGGTGGTCTTGCCATGGTCGACGTGAGCGATAATGGCGATATTACGGAGATTCTCAATCACTGGTGGTACTTCCAAAGGTGCGGGGTAAAAGTGGCCGCGATCATACCCGAAAAACCGACCAAACAACATGAAATTATTATAATCGGATGTCCGGGGTGGGGTGAGAAGAGCGAAAAGTAAGGCTTATTGGCTGCTCTGATGGTAATAGTCGGCCATGAACTGCGCTGCATCCTCCTGTCCCTTCGCAATCGCACGCCGCAGCCACTTTTTGGCTTTGGCATCATCCATCTCAACACCAATGCCCTCCGCATAGATCACCCCGAGCAAGTACTGGGCATCGGCCATACCCTGCTCGGCCGCCTTCTGCATCCACTCGGCGGCGACCACGGCGCTGATCTCTTCTTCCACCAACAGGTGGGCAAGATTGAACTGCGCCTCGGCAAGGCCCTGTTCGGCAGCAAGCTGGTACCAGTGCAGTGCTTTCTTGATATCACGCTTGGCGGCCGGCGCATGGTCATAAGCCGCCCCAAGATTAAGCTGGGCATATGCATCGCCGGCCTCGGCCTTGACGTGGAGTGCGGCAAGGTCGGCTTCTGCAGCCAGGAGAGAGCCGGACAACAACATCAGACAGCACCACAGGGAATAGGACTTCACCAACATCACTCACATTCTGTTAAACGACCTACAAAGACTAAACGGGTTTTTTTCCGGGTCAAGGTATTGCATCACAGAACGGGACGGCGTGAATCACGAACGGCCAGGGAGTGATCGTTTTCGCCTGGGCGGAATACCGAGGCTACGGGTATAAACAACAACGTCACACAGTGCATCCCCGCCATTGGGACAGGAAAAGTAGCTTTCCAGGGTGCGTTCAGCATGGAATCCACCCTTCTCCAACACTCTGGCTGAGGCGACATTCTCCGCCACACACATGGCCCATAAAGCCTGCACAGAACTCCGGGTGGACAAGGCATCGCAAAGCAATTTCAGCGCCTCACCGGCATAGCCTCGGCCCCAGCTTGCCTGCGCCAGTACATACCCAACCCCCGCATTCACGCCACTTAGCCTTGCGCCAATAGCGCCGACCACTCCGCTATCATCCTCTATCAGCCACACTAGATTCTTACCACCTTGGCGGTCCGCAATCGCCCTGCTAAGGAAGCGCTCACTATCTGCCAAAGAGCTATGGCGAGGCCAGGCAAGAAAGCGGGTCACCACCGGATCACTGGCGTAGAGATAGACCGCAGGGGCGTCCTCCTGAAGCGGGGGACGCAAAGACAGGCGTTCGCCTCGCAGGTGGGCAAGCCAATTCAACGCCGTCTCCGTTGATCTTTGCTCCATCCGCCATACTCTCTCATCGTCATAGGGATATTTTCAGTCTTACTCCAGCGGGTGTTATTGTTGGGGCATAAACCCACAGCCCGAAGCCAACATGTCTAACGATTTCTGGTTCGTCTATATTCTGCGCTGTAGTGACAACACCCTATACACCGGGGTGGCAAGGGATCCTGAGAAGCGCCTGCAGCAGCACAATCACGGCAACAAAGGCGCCAAATACACACGTGCGCGCCGCCCCGTGGAGTTGGTCTACCAGGAGTCGGCAAAAGACCGCTCCGCTGCGCAACAACGGGAGTATCGTATCCGGCAGCTGAGCGCAGCGCAAAAACGCGAGCTGATCAATCGCACAGTTACACCC
>JBFEYJ010000115.1:0-8961 GCA_041562215.1 Thiohalomonadaceae bacterium
ACGCTCACCGTGGATCACCTCCACCAGTTTCAGCGCCTCCTCTTCCATCCGGATCACCAGCATATCGACGCGCCCCCGGAAGTAGCGATAGAACATCAGGCTTGGAATGGCCACGGAGAGACCGGCGGCGGTAGTAATCAGCGCTTCGGAGATGCCTCCGGCCAGTACTGTCGGATTTCCCACCCCTTGGGCGGTAATCGCTGCAAAAACCTTGATCATGCCGATAACAGTGCCGAGCAGGCCCAGCAAAGGAGTGATGGAGGCAATAGTGCCGAGGGTATTGAGAAAACGCTCCAGCTCAAGCACCACTTGGCGGCCACTCTCCTCGATAGCCTCCTTCATTACCTCTCGCTCGTGCTGCATGTTGACCAAGCCTGCAGCAAGGATACGACCAAGCGGCGAGCTACTGCGCAATAGCTTGATATGCTCGGCATTCAGTTCGCGTTTTTGGTGCAATTGCCATACCTGGGCCACCAGGTTGTTCGGCACGACTTTGTCCTGCTTAAGCACCCAAAACCGTTCCCCGATGATAGCAACGGCCACCACGGAACAGAGAATTATGGGCAGCATCAACCAGCCACCTGCAGTTACCAGCTCAAACACCGTATTTACCTTCCCTTAACACCTTGAAAATCAGCGGGATAATGTAACAAAGTGTGGCGTCTACGGATAGTGTTCAGCATCACATTACACCCGCCTTTATCGCAGCGTCATTACAGGCACAAGGTGGTGACAAAGTCAGGTTAACGGCTATGCCAATAATGTCGGGCATCCAAACGATAAGCCTGCGGCTCAAGCACGCCACTGCCTAGCGTCAGGCGAATTGCACCGGTCTGGTAGCTGGCAAGCTCCCGAATGCCCGCACGTCGATAGCGCTCCCTGATGAGCGGGCGCGGAAATCCGTAACGATTCCTGTAGCCAACCGGATAGAGCACCCATTGTGGCTGCACCGCCGAGATAAATGCCTCGGTTGAAGAGGTCTTGCTCCCATGATGCGGGGCTACCAATACCTGCGATGAGATATCCACTCCACTAAGCAGCAACTCCCTTTCAGCTTTGGCTTCAATGTCACCGGTAAGCAAAACACTCTCTTCCCCCACCGAGACCTTGAGAACACAGGAGTCATCATTGCCACGAGACATCTGAGAGTGGTCAGGAGGATGGAGCATGTCGAAGTGCACCCCGTCCCACCACCACGATTCGCCTTGACGACAGCGCTCGGTTCCGGTCCAGGGGATTTTCTGCGGCACACTGGTCAGCAATCTCGATACCGGCAGCCCGTCGGTCAGGGAACGTGCACCGCCAATATGGTCATTGTCGCCGTGGCTGACCACCAGGATATCCACCTGTTCAATACCCTGCTTGCGCAAAAACGGCAGGAGCACAGCCTCACCTGTGTCAAAGCCTGAAGGAAACCGCGGCCCGGTATCAAACACCAGGGTGTGCCGATGAGTTTGAATCACCGCGGCAAGCCCCTGCCCCACATCGAGCAGAGTGAATTCAGCGGTCCCTGCAGCCGGTGCCGCAGGTCGCACCAACAGCACAGGCAACAGCAACACCACCCCCAGACCACGCAGTGGCCACCCCAGCGGCATCAGCAGCCAGGCGATGCCAAGGAACGCCGGCACCAGTGCCCAGGACGGCGAAGGGCTCGAAAGCGGCGGCACATGATGGGATAGCCACTCAAGACCGGGCCACGACCACTGGACGAGCGTCGCCGCCGCCAGCAACAACCACTCACCGCCAGTGCCCCATAACAGAAGCACAGTGGTGCCCAGTAGGGTCAGCGGCACCACGAGAAAACCCACCAGCGGCACTGCGATCAGATTCGCCAGAGGGGCACTCAGCGAACCCTGCTGAAAAAACAGCAACAACAAAGGCATCAGTCCAATCCCTACCAACCACTGCACCCGCCCCCACTTCCACCACAAACCGTTATTGGAAAGGCGACCGCCCATACCGAACAGAATGATTGCAACCGCCGCGAAAGAGAGCCAGAACCCGGCACCCAGCACCGCCATTGGTTGCCACAACAGAACGAGCCATAAAGCCAGGAAAAATGATCGCCAGGCAGCTAACCGGCGTTGCCACAAAATCGCGCCAAGCATTAGCGCAAGCATCAGCATCGCCCTTTGGGTGGGAATTGAGAAACCGGCCAGGGCGGCATAGAGCACGCCGGCGAGCAGCGCCGCCAGCGCCGCCGCCTTGGGGGCGGCAAGGCGCAGGCAACAACGGGGACAACAGCGCCAGATCAGACGAACCAGAAAGAAGACCAGCCCAGCCACCAGCCCGACATGCAGCCCCGAGATTGCCACCAGATGATTTGTCCCGCTGGCCAGCAATACCTCCCACTGGCTGTCGCTGATGGCATCCCGCTCGCCCAGAGCCAGGGCGATGACGATCCCCTTTGCCGGATGCTCTGCCAGGACCTCTATGAGCCGCTGATGAAGACTGGCGCGGACACGCTGCAAGGGTACCGACCAGAGGCTCTCGCCTAGCAACCGATTTTGTTCTGAACGTCTCACATAGCCGGTGGCACGGATGCCGTGCTGAAACAGCCAGGCCTCATAATCGAAGCCACCGGGATTCATCATGCCCCAGGGGCGCTTCAGTTTAACCAGTAACTGCCAGCGTTGCCCCGGTGCAAGATGCTTGGGATATTCATCATACCAACTCAGGCGCAGCCGCTCCGGCACCTCCACCGCCTCCCCTGCCAGCCACGCCTCGTCAGGAGCAAAGATAAATCGGATCCGGCGCGCCTCCTGCTGCGGCAATGAGACAATCACCCCGGACAAAAGTACCTCTTTCCCCTCCACTTCCGCCTCAAGCCCTGGCTCCATGATCAAGTGGCCATGGCAGGCCGCCCAGAGAAAACCGAAGCAGGCAGCTGCCAGCACCCCGAAAGCGGCATGTCGGCGTATATGAGAGATAAAAAATAGAAACAGCAGGAGCGATCCGGCCAACCATGGCCAGGAAGGAAGGTGAGTAGCCTGTTGCAGAGCCAGGATACCCAATATAAATGCTATCGTCCGTGAAAGCATAGGTTTCTAATCCAGTGCAAATTAGAGATAATGCGGGAATTATTCAGTCCATGAACCCTTCCCATCCATGCCGAAGAAGCTTATCAGACGTTTCCTGCCGGATCACCATATGATCCGTGACCACAAACACCTGCGCTTTTTCGGCACCCTGCTACACGATCCCAACCTGTGGCACCTCAACCGCCGTTCCGCCTCGGGAGCCTTCGCCATTGGTCTGTTCATGGCCTTTATGCCGGTACCGTTTCAAATGCTGTTCGCTGCCGCAGGTGCGGTGTTCTTCCGGGTCAACCTGCCGTTATCGGTGGTGCTCGTCTGGATCACCAATCCGCTGACCATAGCGCCGGTGTTCTATTTCAATTACCGGCTCGGTGCCTGGCTACTGGGAACACCACTCCATGACAAGGGCTTTCACTTCACCCTGTCATATGAGTGGCTAATGAATGAACTGGGGAGGTTCTGGGAGCCGTTCCTGCTTGGCTGCTTGATCACCGGCGGGGTGAGCGCCCTGATCGGTTACCTAGCGGTCCGTGGGTTGTGGCGACTGCACCTGGTCAAATATTATCGATCCCGAAAGCAGCGACTCCTTGTCAGCAAGGAACCGAGGAAAACCAAATAAAAGGATTGGGTGTGGGCCCCCTCTTTTAGCAACCTTCCTCGCTCAGGTGGCCGTCAACCATGCGCAACATCCGGTCCATCCGCTGTGCCAGGCCCACGTCGTGGGTTACCACCACAAGACTGGTCTTCAACTCCTCATTCAGCTCCAGCATCAGTGCATAGACCTGATCGGCGGTGCGTTGATCGAGGTTGCCTGTCGGCTCATCGGCAAGAATACACTGCGGTCGCGTCACCAGCGCACGGGCGATAGCGGCACGCTGGCGTTCTCCACCGGAGAGTTCTCCCGGCTTGTGCGGCAGACGCTGGCCAAGACCTACTCTCTCCAGGATCTCTGTCGCCTGTGCCCTTGCCTCGGACGGTGATACACCACGGATCAACAACGGCATGGCCACATTTTCCAGCGCGGTAAACTCCGGCAACAGGTGATGGAACTGGTAGACGAAGCCCAATGCCGCATTGCGGAGACGTCCGCGTGCCGCCTCATCCAGCCTGGCCATTGCCTGACCGGCAACGAAGACTTCACCGGCACTCGGTGTATCAAGACCGCCCAACAGGTGCAGCAAGGTGCTTTTACCCGATCCCGAGGCACCGATAATGGCAATACGCTCCCCCTGGGCGACAGATAAGTCGACCTCCCTGAGGACCTCGACCGACAACGGTCCCTGCTCGAAACGCTTGCTGAGGCCACTACAGGAAAGCACCGTATTTCCGGACATATCGTGCTCCCTATTCATATCGCAGTGACTCCGCCGGCTGAGTACGTGAGGCGCGCCAAGCTGGGTAAAGGGTGGCAACCACGCTGATGATGAAAGAGACGGCGGTGATCTTCAACACATCATCCCAATGCAGCTCAGAGGGAAGGTCGCTGATGTAATAGACATCGGCGGGCAGAAACTGCATACCAAACAGCTGCTCAATGGCCGGCACAATCGTCTCGACATTCAGCGCGAGGGTGACACCGCCGAGTAAGCCCAGCAGCGTACCGACAAAGCCGATCACCGTACCTTGAACCATAAAGATACCGAGAATGCTGCTTGGCGTCGCACCGAGGGTCCGCAAGATCGCAATGTCTGTGGTCTTGTCTGTCACCACCATTACCAGAGTGGAGACGATGTTGAATGCCGCCACCGCAATGATCAACAACAGGATAACGAACATCACCGTCTTTTCCGTTTTAATGGCGCGGAAGAAATTACTGTGATACTGAGTCCAGTCACGGACCTGATAGATCCCCGGGATCTCCTCGGCCAGCTCGCGGCTGACGAAGGGGGCGCGGAACAGGTCATCGATCTTGAGACGCAGCCCGGTCACCCCCTCGCCCATACGAAACAGGCGGCGGGCATCATCAAGGTGGACCAGTGCCATGGCGCTGTCGTACTCATACATCCCCACATCGAAGATGCCACTGACGGTAAAGCGCTTAAGCCGCGGCATCACCCCGGCGGGGGTGACATTGGCACTGGGAGTGACCAGGGTCACCTTGTCACCAACCATCACTCCAAGGATCCGCGCCAGGTCGATACCGAGAATGATATGAAACTCACCTGCCTGCAGGTCATCAATGCTGCCGCTCACCATATTCGCGGTCACATCGGAGACACTCGGCTCCTCATCCGGCAGAACCCCCCTGATCAGGCTACCGTTAACCTGTTGGCCATGGATCAGCATACCCTCCTTCTGAACATAAGGGGCGCTGCCGACCACGTGCGGGTGCTGATCGGCAATCACAGCAAGCTGATCCCAGTTCGTGAGCCCCTCTCCATAACCGCTAATGGTGGCGTGAGAAGTCATCCCGAGAATGCGCTGACGCAACTCGGTCTCAAATCCATTCATCACCGACAGGACGGTGATGAGCGCCATCACACCGAGGGCAATCCCAAGTATCGAGGTCAGCGAGATAAAGGAGATAAAATGGTTACGGCGCTTGGCGCGAGTGTAGCGCAGGCCGATAAATAGTTGTAATGGTCTATACATGGGACAGCATTAAACCATAATTATCGTGTTAGGGGCAGATGACCGGCAGTGCTTTTTCCAGCACCACCTCTCCGGGTGTGACGCCTGCACGATAAGCCATAGCCTCTACTCCTGCATCCACAGCCTGGCGCAGGGTCTCGCCGTAGGTTGGGTCGATCTCATCAGCGGGGCGCACCCGCTCCACATCGCCGCGCTGAACGCAAAAGAAGATCACCGCCCGCTGCCTCTGGTCGATCATGCCCATCAGTTCACGCAAGTGCTTGCTGGCACGACTACTCACGGCGTCCGGGAAGTAGCCATACCCCTCGCTGTCACAGGTGGTGACGTTCTTGATCTCCACGTAACAGTCACGCCCGTCAGGATGACCCTCGAGCAGCAGGTCGATGCGACTCCCCTCTTCACCGTACCGGACTTCCTGACGAATACTTTCGTACCCCTGCAGAGTGGTGATGATACCGCTTTGGATCCCCTCTCTTACCAGTGTGTTGACGATACCGGTGTGCACGCCAACCATCACCCCCTCCAGGTTCTCCGTAACCTCCCAGCTGTAGCGGTATTTGCGTTTCGGGTTATCCACCTCACGCAACCAGACTGTGGAGCCGGGTTCGGCACAGCCCGTCATCGCCCCGGTATTGGGGGTGTGTACGGTAAGCACTTCACCACCGGGCAGCACAACATCGGCAAGAAAGCGCTTGTAACGCTTAATCAAGGTTGCCGGGATCAAAGGGGGTTTAAAGTGCATCAGTTATCACAGCGGATTTATGTCCATTTCAACACGGTATACATGTTATTCTGTCAGTTCGCGGGGAGTACAAATTAATTTTAAGCACAAGGAATTAAAGGCACATCTCACACTTATCTCTTTCCCTTCAAACGTTAAAAAAAATGGCCTCAAAGTGCTCATTTACTACCTCACGCCGGTAAACTGACCTTTTTCGGCATTTTGCCGGCCGGAAAATCCACATCACCTGCAGAAAAATACAAGACCGGCGGCTTCCCCAACAACAGTCTGTATGTCAGAGAGTCATCCAAATTATGAGCGCCAAAGTCTGCAAACAACTTGATTCACCGGCGATCACGGTCGATCTGCACCAAGCTGTCTGTGCCCTCGCCGAAGCACTGAGCCTGGTTGGTGTCGACGAACACCAGCACAGCGAACGGGTTGCCTGCATGGCAGTAGAGTGTGCCCAGAACCTACGGTGGGAGCAGGAGGCGCTGGACGATCTTTTCCATGCCGGGCTGCTGCACGATTGCGGGGTCTCTTCAAGCCAGGTACACCGCTACCTCATCTCCGAGATGGACTGGGAGGGAGCCGAACTGCACTGTGTACTGGGTGAATATTACCTGAGCAACTTCCCACCGCTTGCGCAACTGGCCCCAATGATACGTTATCACCATACCCACTGGGAGAACCTCAAGGATCTAGACCTGCCCGAGAAAACCAAACTGACGAGCAATCTCATCTATCTGGTAGACCGGGTCGACGCCTTGCGTGCGGATCTCCTACGGCAAGGTAAGGGATTACACGAGATGATGATCGAGATCCGCCAGACCATCACCACGTACCGCCACAGCCACTTCGCACCACAACTGGTCGATTGCTTCCTCCACACCGCCGAGAATGATGCCTACTGGCTCAGTCTTGAACCACTGAACCTGATCGAGAAACTGCAACAGATGGGCAACCATCACAAGCAGGTGCTGAGCGACTATGAGGACGTGCGCAAGTTATCCCGAATCTTTGCCCACATCGTCGATGCCAAGAGTGACTTTACCTTCGACCACTCCCTGGGGGTGGCACAGCTGGCGTGCCACCTCTCGGAACTGGCCGACCTGCCGCAGCACCGCGTTGCGATGATCGAGATCGCCGCCTTACTGCATGATCTGGGAAAACTGGGGGTACCGGACGAAATCCTGGATAAACCCTCCCCGCTCAGCGCGGAAGAAACCCTGATCATGCATCGCCATAGCTATGATACCTACCGGATCCTACGGCATATCGAGGGCTTCGAACAGATTGCCGAATGGGCGGGCAATCATCATGAGACCTTGCTTGGTGACGGCTATCCATTCCAGTATGAACACACTGAGCTGACTATTGAAGCACGCATTATCGCTGTTGCCGATATTTTCCAGGCGTTGGCCCAGAAACGGCCCTATCGCCGGGCACTCTCTGCCAGAGAAATTATCGAAATCCTTCAGGGAATGGCGATACAAGGACGCATCGATAGCGATCTGGTCAATCTGGTCACGAACAATCTCGATAGCTGCTATTCCGCCGCTACCGAACATCACCAGGATTGGCTACCGAGCCCGGTCGTTAACACTTACGCCTAACCTCAACGATATTCGGCAGTTGGTTAATCCGGCTGAGCACGCGGCTGAGCTGATCGATATCGGCGATCTCCAGTGTCAGATCGATACGTGCGCTATGGCTTTTCTTGTCCGACAGGGTGTTGGTGGCAAGGATGTTAATCTTCTCATTGCCCAGTATCGAATAGATATCAATCAACAGCCCCTGGCGGTCGATTGCCTCGATCTCGACATCCACCGGATAGGTGCTCGTCTCGCCAATGCCACCCCACTCCACCTCGATAAGCCGCACCCGCTTCGTATCAGGCAGATTGAGCACGTTCTTGCAATCGCGGCGGTGGATGCTGACGCCTCTCCCCTGAGTAATAAAACCGATGATCGGATCGCCGGGAGCAGGTTTACAGCAGCGGGCCATGTTGGTCAACAGATTGCCGACACCGCTGATCTGGATATCGCCTTCCTTGACTCGATTTTTCCGTTTGCGTACCGGCTTATTGCTCTCCGGCTCAGCCTTGACCTCCGGTGCTGTCAGCCTGTGCACCGCTCCGGCTATTTGCGAGGGATTGATATCACCACGACCAATGGCGACGAGCATCTCTTCGACACTTTGTAAATGGAATTGCTCAGAGAGCTTATCCTGGCTCAGTCTGTGAACACCGAGACGATGAAGCTCGCGATCGAGCAGATGCTTACCGTCGGCCAGGTTCTGCTGCTGGTCCTGTTGCTTAAACCAGGAACGTGCTTTGGAGCGCGCCCGTGAGGTCTTGAGATAGCCCAGGTGCGGATTGAGCCAGTCGCGGCTCGGCCCGCCCTGCTTAGTGGTCAGTACCTCGACCTGCTCACCGGACTTAAGCTCGTAGGTTAGCGGCACAATGCGACCATTGACCTTGGCGCCACGGCATCGGTTGCCGACCTCCGTGTGGATGTAATAAGCGAAATCCAGCGGAGTGGCGCCCTGTGGCAGGTCGAACACCTCGCCGCTGGGGGTCAGGACGTAGACCCGATCCTGGAACACTTC